>JAVHVN010000001.1:0-68588 GCA_032160545.1 Pseudonocardiales bacterium
GATCGCCACCGTCGCCCTGTTCCTCGCCTCCGACGACTCCAGCTACGTCAACGGCCTGGAACTGGTCGCCGACGGCGGCACCACCGCCCTCTGAACACGCAGCCATCTCCAACAGCAGCCGTCCCCACCAGGAAGAGACCACTCATGAGCAGCATCACCCTCATCGGTACGGGCAACATGGCCCGCACCATCGGCACGCTCGCGGTAGCGGGCGGCAACACCGTCGAGGTCATGGGCCGCGATCAGGCCAAGGCCGATGACCTGGCCAAGGCTCTGGGCGGCGACACCACGGCCGGCACATGGGGCACCGTCCCGGCCGGAGACATCGTCATCACGGCCCTGCTTTACGACGGTGTCGTGCCGGCCGTCGCCCGCTACGGGGACGCGCTCGCCGGCAAGGTCATCGTCGACATCAGCAACCCCTTCAACGCCACGTTCGACGGACTCGCCCACAGCGAGGAGACCTCGATCGCGCAGGAAGTCTCCAAGGTGGCTCCGGCCGGCGCCAGCGTGGTGAAGGCGTTCAACACCATCTTCCGTCAGGTCCTGGAGAAGGGCCGGCCCGATGTCTTCATCGCCGGCGACGACGCGCAGGCCAAGGCGGCCGTGTCGGAATTCATCAGCAGTCTCGGGCTGCGTCCGCTGGACGTCGGCAGCTTGAAAATGGCGCACTGGCTGGAAGGCGCGGGCCTGGTCACGGTCGGTCTCGCCGGCAACGGGGTCGGCCACTGGGACTTCGCCCTCGGCGTCAACGAACTAACGGGCTGAGCCCTGCGGCCCCCCGAGCTGCCACATCTCGTAGTTGCCGCATTCTGCCGTGATCGCAGCGGCCGCCTGAGCTGCGGCAAAGAAGTTGTCGACGACCGGTGGTCTGGCGCGCTTGCCAACGGATAGGGGCGAAAGCCATCTCCGTGTCAGCGCTTTCGGCCTCTTCACGAGTGATCGGATCGCCGGTGGCAGGACGATCGATCGGACGCCCCTGAAGTTCGCGCCTCCGGCGCGGTGATACGCGCCAGGGCACGCGACCAGTGACAGGACGACTCGTGCATCACTTTTTCGTGCATCACTAGCCGGGCTGACACCATGGTCACGGTGAACCGACTCGCCTCCTCGACCAGCCCTTACCTGCGCCAGCACGCCGGCAACCCGGTGGACTGGTGGCCGTGGTCGGACGAGGCACTGGCCGAGGCGCGCCGCCGGGACGTCCCGATTCTGCTCAGCGTGGGGTACGCCGCCTGCCACTGGTGCCACGTCATGGCGCACGACTCGTTCGAGGACGAGGGCGTCGCCGCGCTGATGAACGAGCACTTCGTGAACATCAAGGTCGACCGCGAGGAGCGGCCGGACATCGATGCCGTCTACATGGAGGCGACCACCGCGCTGACCGGCCAGGGCGGCTGGCCGATGACCTGCCTGCTCACCCCGGACGGCGCGCCGTTCTTCGCCGGGACCTTCTTCCCCCGCGCGCAGTTCACCCAGTTGCTGCAATCGATCGCCACCGCCTGGCGCGACCAGCGCGACGAGGTGCTCGGAGCAGGGCAGCGGGTGGTCACCGCGCTCACCGAGATGGCGCTGCCGGAGTTCGGTGCTGCGGCTGTGCCGGACGCCGAGCATCTCGACCAGGCGGCCGGGGCGCTCGTCCCGCAGTTCGACCGGACGAACGGCGGCTTCGGCCGCGCGCCGAAGTTTCCGCCGTCGATGGTGCTCGAGTTCCTGCTGCGCAGGCACGAACGCACCGGCGACGCCACCGCGCTGGCAATAGTGGACGAGACGCTCGACGCGATGGCGCGCGGCGGCATCTACGACCAGCTCGCCGGCGGCTTCGCGCGGTACGCCGTCGACGCGTCATGGGTCGTGCCGCACTTCGAGAAGATGCTCTACGACAACGCGCTGCTGCTGCGCGTGTACCTGCACCGGGCACGCGCGGGCGACTCGCCGTTGACCGAACGCATCACCCGCGAGACCGCCGACTTCCTGGTGCGCGACCTGGGCACGACGGAGGGCGGATTCGCCTCGGCCCTCGATGCCGACACCGACGGTGTCGAAGGGCTCACCTACGTGTGGACGCCCGCGCAGCTGCGCGAGCTGCTCGGCGATCGGGCCGGCACGGCGGCCGAGCTGTTCACCGTGACGACCGAGGGGACCTTCGAACACGGCTCGTCCACGCTGCAGCTGTTGCGTGACCCGGTTGACGCCGCAGGCTGGGCCGAGTGGGACGAGCTGCGTGGCTTGCTGCTCGCGGCGCGGACCACCCGCCCCCAGCCGGCCCGTGACGACAAGGTCGTCACGGCGTGGAACGGGCTCGCGATCGCGGCACTCGCCGAGGCCGGTGTGCAGCTGCGCGAGCCGCGCTATCTGGCGGCGGCGGCGCGGTGCGCCGAGTTCGTCCTCGGCCGGCACGTCGTAGCCGGCCGGCTGCGGCGAACCTCTCGCGGCGGGCAGGCAGGTGACGCGCTCGCGGTTGCCGAGGACTACGGCGACCTCGCCGAAGGCCTGCTGGCATTGCACCAGGCGACAGCCGATCCGCGGTGGCTGGCGGCCGCGGGCGAGCTGATCGACTTCGCGCTCGCGCACTTCCCGGACGGCTCGGGCGGTTTCCACGACACGGCCGACGACGCCGAGCGGTTGGTGCGCCGTCCGAAGGACCCCACCGACAACGCCGCGCCCTCGGGAGCGTCGGCGCTGGCCGGTGCGCTCGTCACCTACTCGGCGCTGACCGGCTCGTACCCGCACCGCGAGGCGGCGCAGAACGCACTGCGCGTGGTCAGCGAGCTCGGGGTGCGGCAGCCACGGTTCCTGGGCTGGGCGCTCGCGGCGGCCGAGGCACTCGTCGCGGGGCCGGTGCAGATCGCCATCGTCGGCGAGGTCGGCGACGGCCCGCTCACGGCCACCGCCTGGCGACGGCGCCCGCCCGGCGCGGTGATCGTGTCGGGCGCCCCGGATCAGACCGGCGTGCCGCTGCTCGCGGATCGTCCGCTCGTCGCCGGGGGGCCCGCGGCGTACGTGTGCCGCGGCATGGTGTGCGACCTGCCGGTCACGACCGCGGACGAGCTGTCAGCCGCCCTGCACTCCGAACTGCGAGCACCGGGCAGCTGACGATCACAGCTGCGGGCCTTCCTTGCGCAGCTTGTCGACCTCTGACATCGCCGCACGCAGCCCGGCGAGCCACTCGTCGGTGTGCTCACCGACGAGCGTCACGCACCAGGCCAGCGCGTCGGACCGCGAGCGTGCGACACCCGCGTCGACGAGGGTGTCGAGCACGCGGCGTTCGTCCTGTCGCAGTCGCGTCATGACCGGGACGGCGAGGTGGGTGAAGATCTGCCGGGTGTCGCCGATGCCGGCGCCCCAGGCAACCTTGCGGCCGTAGCGCGCCTCCGCCTCGTCGGCAATCTGCATGCGCTGCTCGCGGGTTTCTTCGCGGAAGCGGCCGATGCGCCCGAGTGCCGCCGCGCGGCGGGCGTCGTCGTCGGCATCCGCCGCAGTCTCGGGCGCCGCGAGATCGCCGATCACGGTGATCTCCTCGCGGTCGACGGACACCGACGGAGTGCCGGTGAACCAACCCTCGGGCAGCCGGCCTGCGAACCAGGCGGCGGCGTCCTCGGCAGGCGGGAGGTCGGCCTGCTGCCAGCCGCCAGGCCGGCCGAAGCCCCGCCCCCCGCCTCGCGCGCGGTGTCCGTGGCCGCCGGAGCGGTCGCGACTGGGTTCGTCGTTCTTCATAGTTACCATCTCCTTGCGTTGCAGTGATTACAACATTACATCGCATTTCCAGTCGCGCGCGATCGGGTTTTGCCGAAGGCGAACAGCGGGATGGGGTAGCGGCCGGCGGGGCGAAGCTCACGCCGCCGTGGCCACCGGAGAAGTGAGACCGGGCTCGGCGGGCTGCCGGGACTCAGCGGAAGACGGCCAGCCAGATGGCGACGTAGTGGCAGATCGCCGCGACCAGGGTGCAGACGTGGAACACCTCGTGAAACCCGAGCACGCCGGGTAGAGGGTTCGGCCGCTTGAGCCCGTAGACGATGCCGCCGACGGTGTAGAACACGCCCCCGGCGGCGATGAGAACGAGCGCAGCGACCCCGGCGTTGCGCAGGAGTTCGGGCATCACGAACACGGCGACCCAGCCGAGCGCGATGTAGCACGGGACCGACAGCCAGGTCGGCGCCGACGGCCAGGTCGACTTCAGCACGACGCCGATGACGGCGCCGGCCCAGACGACGGTCAGCACGACCGACGCCGACCCGCGCGGCAGAGTGAGCACGGCGATCGGGGTGTAGGTGCCGGCGATGAACACGAAGATCATCGAGTGGTCGAGGCGCTTCATGACTGCGCGGGCGCGGGTGCCCCAGTCGATGCGGTGGTACAGCGCTGACGTCCCGAACAGCAAGGTCACCGTGGCCGCATAGATCGCCGTGGTGGTTCCTGCCGATTCGCCGCGCAGTGCCGCCGCAACCCCCACCAGCGTCGCGCCCGAGACGATCGACACCGCAGCGGCGTACGCGTGCAGCCACCCGCGCAGCCGCGGTTTGAACTCCGTGACTGCGGTGACCAGCGCCGTCGCCGCTGTGACGTCGGCGTGCGCTGGCTCCGTCATCGTCCTGAGATTACTGCCGCGGAGGTCCGTCGCGGGCCCGGTCCTCAGTCCGGACGTAAGGGGATAGGTTGGCCTCGTGGGCTTGCGTGAGGCCGTTTACGCCGTGTACGAACGGCGACTGCGCGCACATCTGGAGGGTCTGCCCATCCCGCGGCACGTCGCCATCATGATCGACGGCAACCGGCGCTGGGCCCGCGCCGCGGGGTTCGACGACGTCAGCCAGGGCCACGTCGTGGGCGCGCGGCACATCGCCGACCTGCTCGACTGGTGCACCGAGGCCGGCGTGCGGCATGTCACCGTCTGGCTGCTCTCGACTGACAACCTGCGCCGGCCGGCCGACGAGCTCGAGCCGTTGCTGCGCATCATCGCGGGCGTCGTCGACGAGCTGTCGGCCGAGGGCAAGCCGTGGCGGGTGCGCGCAGTGGGCGCGCTGGACCTGCTGCCGCAGGACACTGCCGAGGCGCTCAAGGCGGCCGAGGAGCGCACGTCCGGACGCCACGGCCTCACCGTCAACGTCGCCGTCGGCTACGGCGGCAGGCGAGAGATCGCCGACGCCGTCCGCTCGCTGCTGCAGGAGCACGCCGCGGTGGGCACGTCGCTGGACGAACTCGCCGAGACGCTCGACGTCGACCACATCGCCGAGCATCTGTACACCAAGGGCCAGCCCGATCCCGACCTGGTGATCAGGACGTCCGGCGAGCAGCGGCTCGGCGGGTTCCTGCTCTGGCAGTCGGTGCATTCCGAGTTCTACTTCTGCGATGCGCTCTGGCCGGATTTCCGCAAGATCGACTTCCTGCGGGCGCTGCGTGACTTCGGCACCCGGCAACGCCGCTTCGGCGGATGACAGCGACCGGATTCGGCCCGCTGGTCGACGCCGACTGGCTGGAGGCGCACCTGGCTGAGGTCCGCGTCGTCGACGTGCGCTGGTACCTCGGCGGCCCGCCGGGACGCCAGGCGTACGACGAGGGGCACATCCCTGGCGCGGTCTTTCTCGACGTCGACACCGACCTGTCCGCGCCCGCGTCGGTGGCGGACGGCCGCCACCCGCTGCCCACGCCGGAGGCGTTCGCGCTCGCTCTGGGCCGGGTCGGCATCGCAGCGGGGGAGCAGGTGGTTGCCTACGACGACCGCGGCGGCTCGACGGCCGCACGGTTGTGGTGGCTGCTTCACGCGCTGGGCGAGCCGGTCGCCGTTCTCGACGGCGGCCTGCCGGCGTGGCCCGGCCCGGTCAGCACCGACGAGCCGCAGTACCGCCGCGTCGTTCGCGAGCCGCGGCCGTGGCCCGCAGCCTCGTTCGTCGGCGCCGACACCGTGGCGGGCCGCGTGGCACACGCCGCCGCGACCGTGCTGGACGCGCGCTCCGCCGAGCGCTATGCCCAGGGCGACCCGGCCGTCGACCCGCGGCCCGGGCACGTCCCCGGTTCGGTCAGCGCGCCGTGGGGGGACAACCTCGACCCCGCGACCGGGCTCTTCCTTCCTCCCGACGAGTTGCGCGAGCGGTTCGCAGCGCTCGGCGCCACCGGGCCGGTGATCGCCTACTGCGGCTCGGGCGTCACCGCCTGCCACGATCTGCTCGCCCTGACGCTGGCGGGCGCCGACGGCCTGGCGCTGTACGCGGGATCGTGGTCCCAATGGGCCAACGACCCCGCTCGTCCCGTCGAGACCGGCTGAGCTTTGCTGCCCGTCCCGCGTCGCCGAGAGTTTTCCCGCCCGTAACCCGCGGGCTGGCGCGCCTCACGTTGCCGACGCCATGGCGGACGTACCGTCCGACTCGGCGGGCCGGCCGACCCGGTTCGCCCGGGAGGTCCCGACCGGTGGTGCAGACCAGCGAGGGGGACCGGATCGTCCCCGCCGTGCTGGCTGACCCCGCTGCCGGCCGAGGCGTCCGGATCCCCACCAGCGCGGCGCAGCCTCGTGCGTGCCGCGCGACGATTCCCGCTGGGAGTGCCACGTGACTGTTGCCGCTGTCGAGGCCGTGCAGCCTGCCGATGAGCATGGCGTGCGGACCTTCGTGCTCGACACCTCGGTGTTGCTGTCCGACCCGGGGGCGCTCGGCCGCTTCGCCGAGCACGAGGTGGTTCTGCCGCTGGTCATCATCAGCGAGCTCGAGGGCAAGCGGCACCACCCCGAACTCGGCTGGTTCGCACGGCAGACGCTGCGCGTCCTGGACGAGCTGCGCATCAAGCACGGGCGCCTCGACGCACCGATCCCGATCGGCGACCAGGGCGGCACGCTGCACGTCGAACTCAACCACTCCGACCTCTCGTCGCTGCCCGCCGGCTTCCGGGTGGACAGCAACGACTCGCGGATCCTCGCCGTCGCGCTGAACCTCGCCGCCGAAGGTCGGGACGTCACGCTGGTCACGAAGGACATGCCGCTGCGGGTCAAGGCGGCGTCCGTCGGGCTTCCTGCCGACGAGTACCGCATGCATCCGGTCGCGGACTCGAACGGCTGGACAGGCATGGTCGAGGTCGACGTCGCGGGCGGGACGGTCGACGCGATCTACGACGGCGAGCCGGTAGAGCTGGTGACCCATCCCGACTTCGCGTCCGTCGTGGACCTGCCGTGCCACACCGGGCTGGTGCTGCACTCGGCGAAGGGCTCGGCGCTCGCACGCATCACGCCCGACAAGCAGGTGCGGCTCGTCCGCGGAGACCGCGAGGCGTTCGGCCTGCACGGTCGCTCTGCCGAGCAGCGGGTTGCGCTCGAGCTCCTGCTCGACCCTGAGGTCGGCATCGTGTCGCTCGGTGGCCGGGCCGGAACCGGCAAGTCCGCGCTCGCGCTGTGCGCGGGTCTCGAGGCGGTTCTCGAGCGGCGGGCGCACAAGCGCGTCGTCGTGTTCCGTCCCCTGTACGCGGTGGGCGGGCAGGACCTCGGCTACCTGCCCGGCAACGAGAACGAGAAGATGTCGCCCTGGGCACAGGCGGTCTTCGACACGCTCGGTGCGCTGGTGTCGTCGGACGTGATGGACGAGGTCATGGACCGCGGCATGCTCGAGGTGATGCCGCTCACCCACATCCGCGGTCGTTCGCTGCACGACTCGTTCGTGATCGTCGACGAGGCGCAGTCGCTCGAGCGCAACGTCCTGCTGACGGTGCTGTCGCGCATCGGCTCGGGGTCGCGTGTCGTGCTCACCCACGACGTCGCGCAGCGGGACAACCTGCGCGTGGGGCGCCACGACGGCATCGCCGCGGTGATCGAGGCGCTGCGGGGCCACCCCCTGTTCGCGCACGTCACGCTGACCCGATCCGAGCGTTCCCCGATCGCCGCGTTGGTCACCGAGATGCTCGAGGACCTGCCGCTGTAGGCGGTGTGACCGTCAGTCGCTGCGTCCGGTCAGCGCTATCGAGTCCCTGCTGTTGCCCGCGATGCTCGCCAGGGCCGTGCGGCGACTGAAAGCGAGGGCGACCGATGATGTCGAGCTGGGCCCAGGGACGACGATTCGCCGCGGCGCGACCCGGGGCCCGGCATGATTGCGCACATGAGCGCTCCGTACAGACGCAGTGAGATCGAGGCTGCGTTCTCGCACTATCAACAAGTCGTGGCCGAGATCGCGCTGTCGCGAGACTGGTCGCGCTTCGCCGAACTGTTCACTCCGGATGCGACCTACATCGAGCACGCCTACGGCAGCTTCCGCGGTCGCGACGAGATCCGGGCGTGGGTGGTGCGGACGATGACGAGCTTCCCCGGCTCGTCGATGGTCTCGTTCCCGCCGCGGTGGTCCGTGATCGACGAGGAGCGCGGATGGGTGGTGTGCGAGATCCGCAACATCATGGCCGATCCCGGAGACGGCAGTGTGCACGAGGAACCCAACATCACCGTGCTTCGCTACGCAGGCGACGGGCTGTTCGCCAACGAGGAGGACGTGTACAACCCGATGCGCTACCTGCCGATGGTGCGTGGCTGGGCCGAGGTCGCACTCGCACACGACCGGCTGCCGGAGAACGCCCACCGGTGGATGGACGCGTACGCGCCCGGGTGGGGCGCCACCGCCCGTCAGTGACGATCACCTCACCTCGGTCGCAACCGACGAGCGGCGCGCGACGCGCCGATAGGTTCACGGGACGCGTGCGTGACCATGTGCGCCCATCCCGCGAAGGAGATCCGATGACGACCGCCGCCCTTGCCCACCGCCGTCTCGTGCTGGCCGACCTGGTGCCGGGTGCGCTCGTCCGCGACGCCGCGCTCGTCCTCGGTGGCGCCGGGCTGACCGGCGTCGCGGCGCAGGTGTCGCTGCACACGCCGTGGTCGCCGGTGCCGTTCACGCTGCAGACGCTGGCGGTGCTTGTCGTCGGTGCGGCGCTCGGGAGCCTGCGCGGCGTCCTGTCGATGCTCGTCTACCTACTCGCGGGCGCGGCAGGCGTGCCTTGGTATGCGAATCACGCGCACGGCTGGGGCGGCCCCTCCTTCGGCTACATCGTCGGTTTCGTCGTCGCCGCGGGTGTGGTCGGTTTCCTCGCGAAGCGGGGCGCCGACCGGCACGTCGTCAGCACGGTGGTGCTGATGATGCTCGGGACGCTGATCGTCTATGTGATCGGCACGGCGTGGCTGGCGGCCGACCTCGACCTCTCGACGGCCACGGCGATCAGGCTCGGTGTGCGGCCGTTCCTCGCGACGGACGCGATCAAGATCGGCATCGCCGCACTCGGCTTCCCGGCAGCGTGGCGGCTGGCCCGGCGCGGCTGATCACGGCGGTCAGTCCCGGATCTCGAGGCCCAGTGCGGTCGCGATCGTCAGCGCCTGCACCGGGTCGATGATGGCGCCGCTCAGGCTCGTCGCCCACGGGTCGATCGAGGTGAGGTTCGAGCCGCGCAGATCGCAGCGCTCGAGGTTGGCGCGCGCGAGCATCGCACCCGACAGGTCGACCGAAGCGAAGGTGGCTCCCTCGCACCGCGCCCCGGTGAGGTCCGCCTCGCGCATACGCACGTCGGTGAACGACGCCGTGCGCAGATCCGCTCCGGCCAGGCCGGTGTAGGACCAGTCGCCACCGCGCACCGTGAGCCGCTCGAGCGCGCACCGGTCGAACCTGGCGCCGAGGAACTTGCACTCGACGAACGCCGTGTCGAAGAACCGGCAGTCGCTGAACGTGCAGTTCGCGAACGACGCGGCGGTGTGCGACGAGACGGTGAACCGGACCTGGCGGAACGTGCAGTCCACGAAGCTGAGCCCGGCCGTCGACGAGGTCTCGCTCAGGTCGACGTCGACGAACGCGGTGTCTGCGAAGACGCGACCGGTGAGGTCCTCGCCGTACCAGTCCGCACCGCGGATGCGTTCGGTCGGATGCGGTCCCGCATGCCCGTGCAGTCGGTCGGCCACCCGGCCAACCTAGCCGAGGAGCGCGCGCACACCTGCCGTGCCGTCAGGACCGCCCTCGGCGATGCTGGCTATTCCTTCGGGCGGGTCATGGACAGCACGTCGAGGACCTCGTCCAGCTTCTCCTCGGTCAGCGTCCCGGCCGCGACGTGGCCCCGTTCGATGACGACCTCGCGGATCGTCTTGCGCTCGGCCAGCGCCTGCTTGGCGATCTTGGCGGCCTCGTCGTAGCCGACGTAGTGGTTGAGCGGCGTGACGATCGACGGCGACGACTCGGCGTACTCGAGGCAGCGCTCGACGTTGGCCTCGATGCCCGAGATGCACCGATCGGCGAAGACCCGCGAGACGTTCGCGATCAACCGGACCGACTCGAGCACGTTGCGGGCCATCACCGGCAGCATCACGTTGAGTTCGAAGTTGCCGTTCGCCCCGCCCCACGCGACGGCCGCGTCGTTGCCGATGACCTGGGCGACGACCTGGCAGACGGCCTCGCACAGCACCGGGTTGACCTTGCCGGGCATGATCGACGACCCGGGCTGCAGGTCCGGCAGGAACAGCTCGGTAAGACCTGTCCGCGGGCCCGAGCCCATCCAGCGGATGTCGTTACTGATCTTGTTCAGGCTGACCGCGATCGTGCGCAGCGCGCCGGAGAGCTCGACGAGGCCGTCGCGAGCGCCCTGTGCCTCGAAATGGTCGCGGGCCTCGGTGAGCGGCAGGCCGGACTCGGCCGCGATGAGCCGGATGACGTCGGCGGCGAACCCTGCGGGGGCGTTGATCCCGGTGCCTACTGCGGTGCCGCCGAGGGGGAGTTCGGCCACGCGCGGCAGGACGGCACGCAGCCGCTCGATGCCGTAGCGGATCTGCGCGGCGTAGCCGGCGAACTCCTGGCCGAGCGTCACTGGCGTGGCGTCCATGAGGTGGGTACGTCCGGACTTCACGACCATGGCGAACTCGGCCGCCTTCGCCTCGAGCGTCGCTGCGAGATGCGCGAGCGCCGGCTCGAGGTCGGTGACCACGGCCTTCGTCGCCGCGACGTGGATGGCCGAGGGAAACTGGTCGTTCGACGACAGCGGGTCGTTGACGTCGTCGTTGGGGTGCACCGTGGTGCCGAGCCGCTCGGCGGCGAGCGACGCGAGCACCTCGTTCGTGTTCATGTTCGAGGACGTGCCGGAGCCGGTCTGGAACACGTCGATCGGGAACTCGGCGTCCCAGTCGCCGCGGGCCACCTCGACGGCGGCGGCGGCGATGGCGTCGGCCTTGGCCGGGTCGAGCAGCCCACGCTGGGCGCGGACGCGCGCCCCGGCACCCTTGATCAGCGCCAGGCCGGCGATGAGCTCGCGCTCGATCGGCTGACCCGAGATCGGGAAGTTCTCGACGGCACGCTGGGTCTGCGCCCGCCACTTCGCAGCGGCGGGTACCCGGACCTCGCCCATCGAGTCCTTCTCGACGCGATAGTCCTGCTCAGCGATCACGGTCGTCTCCCCACTCGGCATCGTCGACGGCGGGACGAGCGCGGGCACGACCCGCGTCGTCAGCGGCACGTAGCCTAGTGAACCCGCCCATGCCGCCACGGCGACACCGCGCGCGGCGTGGGATGCACCACGCCGCGTCAGGCAAGCGCGTTACTGCTGCGGATAGCCCTGCTGCGGCTGCTGCGGGTACCCGCCCTGCGGGGGCTGCTGGGGCTGGGGCTGCTGGTAAGGCTGGCCGTAGCCCTGCTGCTCGTAGCCGGGCTGCTGGGGCTGCTGGTACTGCGGCTGCTCCCACCCCTGCTGGGGCTGGACCGGCTCAGGGGTGGTGGGCGAGCCGCCGGGCTGGCCGTACCCGAGCGCCGCCGCCGTCTGCTTGGCCCCCTCGCTGACCGGAACGGCCACCACCGCCGTGCCGTAGGCGCACAGCTCGGTCCAGGTGTCTGCCATGTCGTTCGTGTCGAACCGCATGCCGACCACCGCGTTGCCGCCCTTCGCTCGGGCGTGCTCGAGCATCCGCGCCATCACCTCGTTTCGGCTGTTGACGAGGTTCTGGGTCATGCCCTGCAGCTCGCCGCCGAACATCGACTTGAGTCCGGCACCAAGCTGTGAGAAGGCATTGCGGGAGCGGACGGTGAGGCCGAACACCTCGCCGCAGACGCGCTGGATCTCCCACCCGGGGAGGTCGAAGGTGGTGACGACGAGCATGGGAGGCCTCCGGTGAGCTGGACGGTGGGGACGGGCTCAGACCGGGCTCAGACGGGGCTCAGTGCCGATCGAAGTCCACTGCGGAGTATGCCCGCAGCTTGCCGAGCTGATGAAGAGAATCGACCAGCCGGATCGTGCCGGACTTCGAGCGCATGACGATCGACTCGGTCTGTACCGAGTCCGCGTAGTACCGGACGCCGCGCAGCAGATCGCCGTCGGTGACGCCCGTGGCGCAGAAGAAGATGTCGTCGCCGCGAACCAGGTCGGCGGTGGTCAGCACACGGTCGAGATCGTGACCCGCGTCGAGCGCCTTCTGCCGCTCGGCTTCGTCGCGCGGCCAGAGCTTGGCCTGCATCACGCCGCCCATGCATCGCAGCGCGGCGGCGGCGATGATGCCCTCGGGCGTCCCGCCGATGCCGAGTAGCAGGTCGACGCCGGTGCCCGGCCGGGCCGCCGAGATCGCGCCCGCGACGTCGCCGTCGGTGATGAAGCGGATGCGGGCGCCGGCCTCGCGAACCTCCTTGACCAGGTTCGCGTGCCGCGGGCGGTCGAGAATGCAGACCGTAACGTCCTCGGGGTGGCCGTGCTTGGCCTTCGCGACCTTGCGGATGTTGTCGGCCACCGACGCGTTGATGTCGATCGCGTCGGCCGACTCGGGGCCGGCCGCGATCTTGTCCATGTAGAACACGGCCGACGGATCGAACATGCTGCCGCGCTCGGACACCGCGATGACCGCGATGGAGTTCGGCATGCCCTTGGCCATCAGCGTCGTGCCGTCGATCGGGTCGACGGCGACGTCGCAGAGCGGCCCGGTGCCGTCGCCGACCTGCTCGCCGTTGAACAGCATCGGGGCTTCGTCCTTCTCGCCCTCGCCGATGACCACCACGCCGCGCATCGAGACGGTTCCGATCAGCGCCCGCATCGCGTCGACGGCGGCACCGTCGCCGCCGATCTTGTCGCCCCGTCCCACCCAGCGGCCGGCAGCCATGGCCGCGGCCTCGGTGACCCGGACCAGCTCGAGGGCCAGGTTGCGGTCGGGGGCCTGCCGCCCGACCGCAAGCGCCGGCGGGACGAGCGGCTGCACCGCGGTGTCGGGGGGTGCGTCGGGCATGGCGACTTCCTCTCGGCACATCAGGGGGTGTGCGGTCATCCTTCCAGAAGCGGATATCGCGTCGCGCCGTCGGCGAAGGGGCCGTTACAGTCCGGCCGTGACCTGCGTCCGTCCCGTGGCCTGCGTGGCCGTCCTTCCGCCTCCGCGCTCCTGATCGGAGCGCGCCGGTCGCGACACCCCGGGTGAGCCCGGGTGCGTGCGCGCCGCGCTCCGACACCGACCCCTCATCGGTTCGACCCAGGAGCGCAATCCATGTCCGTCTCGACCTTCGCCCGGTCCCGCGCCGGGCTGCTCGCCGTCAGCGGCGGCGCGGTGCTGTGGGGCACCACCGGCGTCGCCGTGCGCACGATCGCCGACCGCTCCAGCCTCTCGGCGGTCCCGATCGGCTGTTACCGCCTGGCCATCGCCGCTGCGCTGCTCATGCTCGTGTTCGGCCGTTCGGGACCGCGCCGGTTGCGCGCCGTGTGGCGGCGGCACCGGTGGGTGCTCGTCGCCTCGGGCGCCGGGCTCGGTATCTACCAGGCGCTGTACTTCGTCGGGGTGCAGTACATCGGCGTCAGCGTCTCCACGCTCGTGAGCCTGGCCATCGCTCCCGTCGTGCTGACGATCGCCTCGGCGGTGACGGCCCGGCGACGGCCGTCCGCCGCTTCGTCGGTGACCGTGGCGTGCGCCGTGGGCGGGCTCGCCCTGGTGGCGCTCGCCGCGGGCGGGACGGGCTCGACGGCGCCGCATCCGGTGGTGGGCATCGTGGCCTCGCTCGGCTCGGGCCTGGGGTACGCCGCCACCACCGTGCTCAACCGCCGGCTGGTGGCCGAGGGCGACGCCCTGGTCCTGACGGCGGCGACCAGTGGCATCGGCGCGCTGGTGCTGCTGCCGATCGCGGTGCCTTTCGGCATGGCGGTTCCGCACGACCTCGTCGCGGGCTGGTGGCTGTTCTACATCGGCCTGGGGCCGACCGCGATCGCGTACTGGCTGTTCTACTCGGGGCTGCGTTCGACGACCTCGGAGGTGGCGGGCGTCCTGACGCTGCTCGAGCCGCTGACCGCCGCCTTGCTCGCGGCATGGTTGCTCGGAGAATCGCTGACGGGCGCGGGCCTCGTCGGCAGCGGTCTGCTCCTCGTGGCCATCGCGGTCCTGTACGTCCGCCGTCCCGAGATGGAACCGGCCGCGCTCTGATCCGCTCGGTGCCAGCCGTGCCGCCTCGGGCGGGGGCCCTGAGGGACGGGTCAGCCGGGCTCGCCCGCGTCGTGCTTGGCGATCGCCTCGTCCAGGCGGGTCGCCGCGCCGTCGAGCCACTTCTGGCAGATGTCGGCGAGCTGCTCTCCGCGCTCCCACAGCGCGAGCGATTCCTCGAGCGTCTGGCCACCGGACTCGAGCAGGGCGACGACCTCGCGCAGCTCAGCGCGCGCCTGCTCGTAACCCAGCTCGTCGGTCATGGCGACGACCCTATGACGGTCACCTCGAACTCGCCGCGGGCGACCCGCACCCGCAGCGTGCCCTCGGCCTCGGCGGCGTCCCTGACGACCGTCGCGTCCGGCCGCCGCACCACGGCGTACCCGCGGTCCAGCGTCGACTGCGGCGACAAGGAGTGCACGCGCGCCCGCACGTGATCGAGGTCGGCGCGTGCCGCCTCGAGCAGGCCGGCGAGGCGGCGCCGCGACCGCTCGCGCTGAGCGGCCGACTCGTCCCGCTCTGCGGCGAGCCGGCCACGCAGCGATCGGCGCATGCGCCCGGGCAACCCGGACATGAGTTCGGCCTCGCGATGCAGCCGGGTGCGGATGCAGCCGCGCACCCGGGCCCGCAGTTCGGCGAGCGCCGCCGCTTCGGCGGCGAGGTCGGGGACGATGCGCTTGGCGGCGTCCGTCGGCGTCGACGCTGCGAGGTCGGCGACGAAGTCGAGCAGCGGGGTGTCGGTCTCGTGCCCAATGGCGCTCACGACCGGCGTGCGGGCCGCGAACACCGCGCGGACGAGCGACTCGTTGCTGAACGGCAGCAGATCCTCGACGCTGCCGCCGCCGCGGGCGATGACGATCACGTCGACGTCGGGGTCCGCGTCGAGGCGCTCGAGCGCTGCCACGATGTCGTTGACCGCCGACGCGCCCTGCGTGGCCACGCTCTCGATACGGAACGTGATGCCGGGCATCCGGCGGCGGCTGTTCTCGACGACATCCCGTTCGGCGGCGCTGGCGCGCCCACTGACGATGCCGATGCGACGGGGCAGCAGCGGCAACCGGCGCTTGTGCTCCGGGGCGAACAGGCCCTCGGCGGCGAGCAACCGCTTCAGCGCCTCGAGCCGAGCCAGCAGTTCACCCAGGCCGACCTGGCGGATCTCGGTCGCCCGCAGGCTGAGCTGCCCGCGTTCGACGTAGAAGTCCGGACGGGCGCGGAGCACGACGCGCGAGCCCTCGGCGATGTCGTCACCGAGAACCGATCGCGCGCACGTCACCGAGAGCGAGATGTTGGCGTCCGGGTCGCGCAGGGTGAGGAACTGGGTGGGCATGCCGGGCCGGCGGGTGATCTGTGCGATCTGGCCGTCGACCCAGATCTCACCGAGCCGAGCGATCCAATCCCCGATGCGCTGGGCGACGACCCGCACGGGAACGGGCGACTCGGCCGACGTCTCGAGCCGGGCCATCGGCGGCTACTCGTCGCCCATCGTGTCGAACCGCGACGGCTTGCCCTTGCGCGGCGCGGGAATCTTCTTGCCGGGTGTGGGGATCTGCCGGGCGGTCGCCCCGCTGCCCGAGGCAGTGTGGCGGATGTCGTCGGGAGTGTCGTCGAACGTGGCCCACTCGGGCGGCTCGTCCGTGACGGTGCGGCGGGAAAGGACCTCGTCGCCCTTGGCAGCGAGATTGGCATACCGCTGCTGGGCTTGCAGCGACACCTGCAGCGCCGTGCTGATCGCGAGCATGGGCAGCTCGATCGCCCGATCGGGCAGGTGCCGCGCCTCGTCGACCGCGCTGGCGACCAGACCGACCGCGGCGCGCAGGGGCATCGGCAGCGATGGCATGCGTCCAGCGTGCCCTATCCCCTCGATCCGTACCATTGCAGGTATGACCTCGACCCGGTCCGACGCGGCTGAGCCGCCCGAGGCACCCCGCAAGCGGGTGCTGCTGGCCAAGCCGCGCGGCTACTGCGCCGGTGTCGATCGCGCGGTGCAGACCGTCGAGCACGCGCTCGATCACTACGGCGCGCCTGTGTACGTCCGCAAGCAGATCGTGCACAACCTGCACGTCGTGCGTTCGCTCGAGGCGCGCGGGGCCGTGTTCGTCGAGGAGACCGACGAAGTGCCCGAGGGTGCGACCGTCGTGTTCTCGGCACACGGGGTGGCACCCGAGGTGCACGAACAGGCCCGGGCTCGCGGGCTCAGGACGATCGACGCGACGTGCCCGCTGGTGACCAAGGTGCACAACGAGGCGCGCAGGTTCGCCGACGACGACTACGACATCCTGCTCATCGGCCACGAGGGGCACGAAGAGGTGGTCGGGACGACCGGCGAGGCGCCCAAGCACATCACCCTCGTCGACGGCCCGCACGACGTCGGCGATGTCGAGGTGCGGGACCCCGAGAAGGTCGTCTGGCTCTCGCAGACCACCCTGTCGGTCGACGAGACGATGCACACGGTCGACGCGCTGCGCGAGCGGTTCCCGCTGCTGCAGTCGCCCCCGTCCGACGACATCTGCTACGCGACGCAGAATCGGCAGGCGGCGGTGAAGACGATCGCCGCGCAGGTCGAGCTGTTCCTCGTCGTCGGGTCCGCGAACTCGTCGAATTCGGTGCGCATGGTCGAGGTGGCGGCTGCGAGCGGCTCCCGCGACGCGCGCCTCGTCGAGAACGCCGATGCCATCGACCCGGCCTGGCTCGAGGGCGTGACGACGGTGGGTGTCTCGTCCGGGGCGTCGGTGCCCGACATCCTGGTTCGCGAGGTGACCGACTGGCTCGCCAAGCAGGGCTACGGGGACCTCGAAGAGGTCACCACCACCGAGGAGCGGCTGACCTTCGCACTGCCGCGTGAGCTGCGCCGTGACCTGCGCGAGGCCGACATCCCCCGCTGAGCCGCCCTGGCCCAGGGGAGGTCACGCCCGGAGCTTTGCCGCAGTGCACTGCTGGCTCGGCTATACCGGTGTTCAGCGGCGGGCGACCAGGCGGATGCCGGCGACGATCAGGACTATCGCGGTTGCTCCGGCGATCGCGGGGAACCCGTAGACGAGCCAGTTGATGGCGGCGTCGAACAGGACCTTGCGGTCGTGCCCGCCGTTGGAACGGAAATACAGCATGAGTCCCGAGCCCAGCGAATACACCAGCGGCGGCGCGATGACGACCGGGAACATCGCCGAGCGCCGCACCGCCAGGATGGCGACCGCCGACGCGATGACGATGCCGTAGTTGAAGCCGCCACGGACCTGTGCCCCGGTGATGAGGTCGACGACCCCGCCGACGCCGGTGATCGCGACGAGCAGGGCGAGCGCCGCCCAGCCGGGCAGGCCGCGTTCCGGGGCGCGCGAGGTGGATGCCGCCGAGCCGGCGCGAGCGGGGGGAGCGCCGGCGCGTTGCGCGGCGGCATCGCGTTGCGCGGCGGCATCGCGTTGCGCGGCGGCTGCCTGGGCACGCTCGGTGGTGGCGGCGCGTCGGCCACGGGGATCGAGCTCGGGCGGCAGCGCGCCGTCGCGGCGAGCCGGCGGCTGACCGGGCAGCCCCCGGCCGGCCGGCGCTTGTGGCTGGTGGCCTGACGATGACCTGATCGCGGTCGTCGGGCTCCAGTTGTCGTCGGGGCGGCCGCCGGGCGGCACCGCCGCACTCGGCAGATTTGGACGAGCGGGCGCGGGGCGGCGAGCACCGGACGGGGAGGCGTCTGGCACTGCTGGCTCCTCGTCGTCCGTGCGCCACCCGGAAGTCCCGGAAAACGGCGTCCGTGCCGTCACCGTACCGTGCGAAACCGGGGTCGACGCTGTGCGGAGCCGGGCACGGGCAGCGCCCCGTCTCGAGCCTTCCTCACGCCGAGCAATCTCGTCCCGCCCGATCAGGCGCCGTCGGCCGCCGCGTTGGCGCCCCGGTCGAGGTCGAGGTCGGCATCGAGAACGGGGTCCATTGCGTCGCCCGGCTCGGCCGAGGGTCGGGTCGGCCAGGGCAGCACCCGGCCATCGACGAACTCGGGCGCCGTCGTCTGGCGCGGCACCGCATCGGTGAGCATGTCGATCGGCTTGAGCACCGCGTGTGGGTCGACCACGCCGAGTTCGTGCATCTGCCGAGCCTTGGCAAAGACCATCCGCTCCATCGAGCCGACGGCCTCGTTGTAGGCGCCGACGGCGCCGCCGAGGCTGCGGCCGAGCTTGTCGAAGTGACCGCCCAGCGTGGCCAGCCGGCGGTAGAGGTCCTTGCCAAGCTCGTGGACCTGGCGCGCGTTGGCCGCGAGCGACTCCTGCCGCCAGCTGTAGGCCACGGTGCGCAGCAGGGCGACCAGGGTGGACGGCGTCGCCAGCACCACGTTGTGGGTGAAGGCGTGTTCGAGCAGTTCGGGATCCTCACGCAGCGCCGCGTCCAGGATCGCATCGGCAGGAACGAAACAGACGACGAACTCAGGAGTCGGCGAGAAGCGCTCCCAGTACGCCTTGCCGGCGAGCGCGTCGATGTGTGCGCGCACGTGTCTCGCGTGGGCCCGCATCCGAGCGTCACAGGTCGGCTCGTCGGGTGCCTCGAGCGCCTCGAGGTACGCACTCAACGCGACCTTCGCGTCGACGACGACCTGCTTGCCCCCGGTCAGGCGGACGACCAGGTCGGGACGCACCGAACCGTTCTCGCCGGTGACGGTCTGCTGGGTGACGTAGTCGACGTGCTCGGTCATCCCGGCTGCCTCGACGACGCGCTCGAGCTGCATCTCGCCCCACCGTCCGCGCACGTGCGGGGCGCGCAGCGCCGTGACGAGCTGGGTGGTCTGGGTGCGCAGGAGTTCGGAGGTGCTCGCCATGGCGTGCACCTGCTCACGCAGGGCGCCGTCGCTCGATGCGCGCCCCTTCTCGACCTCGGCGAGCTGCCGCTCGACCCGGGTGAGCGAGTCGCGCAGCGGGCCGACGAGCGCGGTGAGGCTGCCGTTGCGGGCGAGCAGCTCCTCGCGGCGGCGTCCGGCGACGAACGCGCCGACGGCGAAGCCGGCAGCGAGCCCGAGCAGGAGCAGCAGGACATCGGTAGCGGTCATAGGCCGACGGTCGCATCCGGGTCGGACAGTTTGGCGAAGGCGCCCTCCCGACGCGCCTAGACTGGTTCGTCGTGAGTCTCACGATCGGCATCGTCGGGTTGCCCAACGTCGGCAAGTCGACCCTCTTCAACGCCCTGACGAAGAACGACGTCATCGCGGCGAACTACCCGTTCGCCACGATCGACCCGAACGTCGGTGTGGTTGGTGTGCCAGATCCGCGGCTCGACGCCCTGGCGAAGATCTTCGGGTCCGCGAAGATCGTTCCCGCCACGGTGTCCTTCGTCGATATCGCCGGCATCGTCCGCGGAGCAAGTGAGGGCGCCGGCCTGGGCAACAAGTTCCTCGCCAACATCCGCGAGGCCGATGCGATCTGCCAGGTCATCCGTGCGTTCAGCGACCCAGACGTCGTCCACGTCGACGGCAAGGTCAGCCCCAAGGACGACATCGAGACCATCAACACCGAGCTGCTACTCGCCGACCTGCAGACCATCGAGAAGGCGCTTCCCCGGCTGCAGAAGGAGGCCCGGCTGCAGAAGGACAAGGTCGCCGTGGTTGCCGCGGTCGAGCAGGCTCAGGCCGTCCTCGAGGAGGGCCGGACGATCTTCGGCGCGGCCATCGACCGTGAGCTGCTGCGCGAACTGCACCTGATGACGGCCAAGCCGTTCCTGTACGTGTTCAACGTCGACCCGGACGAGGTCGGCAACGATGCGTTCAAGCAGGAGCTGCGTGAGCTCGTCGCTCCTGCCGAGGCGATCTTCCTCGACGCGAAGACGGAGGCCGAGTTGATCGAACTGCCCGACGACGAGGCACTCGAGCTGCTGCAGTCGATGGGGCAGCAGGAGTCCGGCATCGACGTGCTCGCAAGGGTCGGGTTCCAGACCCTCGGCCTGCAGACGTACCTCACGGCCGGGCCGAAGGAGGCGCGGGCGTGGACGATCCCGGTCGGCGCGACCGCGCCGCAGGCCGCGGGCGTGATCCACACCGACTTCGAGCGCGGCTTCATCAAGGCCGAGGTGGTCAGCTACGACGACCTCGTCGACGCCGGTTCGATGGCTGAGGCGAAAGCCCGCGGCAAGGTGCGGATCGAGGGCAAGGACTACGTGATGGCCGACGGCGACGTCGTCGAGTTCCGCTTCAACGTGTAGGGGTCGTGCGCCTCGGGGCCCGGGCGACCAGAACCCCTATTTCGGAAGGGGAAAGTGAGTTGGGTGGCGAATTCGGTCATGTTCCGTATCGCTGGAGCGCCGGTGCGGACGTCTCCGTTTGACGCCGTTGAAGGGAGTCGTCTCTAGGGCCCGGGCGTTGGTGCGCGGATCTGGTCTTCGAGAGGCACCTCGATCAGCAGGGTGGTGCCGTTGCCGACGGGGCTGGTGATCTGCAGCGTGCCGCCGAGCGCTTCGATCCGGTCGCGCAGCCCGACCAGTCCGGACCCGTGGCTCAGGTCGGCCCCGCCGATGCCGTCGTCGCGGATCGTCAGCCGCACCCCGTTGTCGGTGGCGAGCTCGACGTGCACGACGGACGCGTGCGCGTGCTTGGCCGCGTTGGTCAACGCTTCGGACACCACGTAGTAGGCCGCGACCTCGACGGGCTCCGGCAGCCGCCGCTCGGCGTGCAGGTCCAGCTCGACCGGCACCGCCGAACGGCGGCGCAGCGCGTTGAGCGCCGGCGTCAGGCCGCCCTGGGAAAGGATCGCGGGGTGGATGCCGCGGGAGATCTCTCGCAGCTCGTCGAACACGATGTCCAACCCCTCGGCGACATGCGCCAACGCGCCCCCTAGCTGGCCGAGCTGAGGCGGCACCTCCGCCCGCGCCGTGCGTAGCTCCAACCCGAGCGAAACCAGCCGCTGCTGGATGCCGTCGTGCAGGTCGCGTTCGATCCGCCGGCGCGTCTCGTCGGCGGAGGCGGCGATCCGCGCGCGCGAGGCCATCAGCTCCGCGCGGCTCTGCGCGTTCGCGATCGCCGTGGCCACCAATGCGGTGAAGCCGGCGAGGCGCTCCTCTGTGTCCGCCGGCAGCGGCTGTCCCAGGGCTGAGAAGGCTGTCGCCACCCCCCAGAGGCGGCCCTCGACGACGACCGGAGTCCCGACCGCCGGGCCGAACCCGTGCTCGCGTAGGGCGACACCGAGCGGCCCCGAGGCATCGGCGTAGCTGTCGATCCGCGCCGGCCGGCCGGTTTCGAAGACGAGCGTGGCGACGTTCTTTCCGTCAAGGGGCCACCGACTGCCGACGGGCAAGCGGTCGCCGACCCGGCTCGAGGTCGCGACGGCGATCATCGTGCCGTCGGATTCGTAGCGACTCATGGCCGCGCATTCGGCCGAAAGCAGCCGGGTGACCTCCTCGACGACGGCTGCGAACACCTCCTCCGGCGGCGCCCCGCGCGCCACCAGCGTCGCGACCCGGCGCAGCGAGGCCTGCTCCTCCGCCAGCCGGGCGAGACCGGTTCGGCTGTCCGCATTCGCGATCGCGGTCGCCACCAGCTCGGTGAAGTTGGCCAGGCGCGCGTCAGTGTCCGCCGGCAGCGACTGGCCTTCGCGTGAGTAGGCGGCCATCACTCCCCACAGGCGCCCCTCGACGATGACCGGCGTCCCGACGGCTGAGCCGACACCGTTCTCGCGGGCTGCGACGCCGACCGACCCGGAAGCACCCGCGTAGCTGTCGATCCGAGCCGGGCGGCGGGTCTCGAAAACGAGCGTGCTGACGTTGTTACCCCCAAGGATCATCCGGCTGCCGACCGAGGGGCCGAGGTCGCGGGCCCCGCTCCAGGCGACGATGGTGAGCGCCCCGTCCGGCTCGTAGCGGCCCAGGCTCGCGTATTTGACGGCAAGCAGCCCACCGGCCTCCTGGGCGACAGCTGCGAACACCTCTTCAGGTGGCACGCCGCGCGCTACCAGCGTCGCGACCCGTCGCAACGCCGCCTGCTCGTCGGCGAGCACACGCGACTTCTCACGGTTCACCGGCGCTCGCCATCCCCTCACGATCGCGGCGGCCCCGGCGCACTTGCGACGGCAGTGTGTCGCCGGGACGGTGCGCGAGCTTCCGCTCCATCCTCCGGCAAGCTTTGCTCGCGGGCCAGCCGGACAGCTCGGTCACGGCCTGCAGCTGCGTCGGCTCGCTAGGCGGCGCGGTTGCTCCCCGCGTCGCGAGCTCGGTCCACGGCCTCGACGACGGCCAACATCTCGTCGGTGACTCCGCCGGCCGCCAGCCACCGCACGACGCCGTCGCGCGGGTAGCGCGGTGCGCCGCCACCGACACCGAAGGACATCGGTCCCAGCCCGAGGCGCTGCCACACCCACACGAAGCGGTCGGGGACGTCCAGCAAGCGGGCGACGTCCCGCGAATCGAGAAGGTCGGCGTCCGTCTGGCCGGCGGTCGTCATGCGGGCTCCTCCGAATCTTGCTTGTGCCCTCCATGTTGATCTTCTCCCGGTGCCGGGCGACAGGGTCATAGGTCCTGAGCGCCGATTCCGGCGGTTAGGGTTCACGAATGCACGGGGAGCAGCCACTGTCGGCCTTCGAGCGAGCGATCGACGCGGTCCTCGTCGAAGCGCACTTCGTTCCCCAGTACGGGATCCCGCCGATCGTCTCCAGGCACGCTGCCCAGTTCGGCGCCGACGACGCCGTCCTGTTCCTGGCCGACCTCCAGCAGGTCATGCTGGTTCCCTTCGTGGACGGGTTGGCGGGACCCGAGGGCGGTGACACAGAGCCGCTCGCCGTCGACGGCACGCTGGCCGGCCGCTGCTTCCAGCACGTCGAGATCCTCACCCATAACCTGTCCGAGGACCGCGTGCGGGTGTGGTTGCCCTTGCTCGACGGAACGGACCGCCTCGGCGTCCTGTCGGTGTCGATCGACGCGGCGCGGGCGTCCGAGCTGGCGGGGGGCCTGTTCGGCCTGCGGCTGCGTCGATTTGCGAGCCTCGTCGCCGAACTGCTCGTGACCAAGGCCTCCTACGGCGATCGCATCGTGCGGCTGCGCCGCCGGGACGGCATGACGCTGGCCGCCGAGCTGCAGTGGTCGCTCCTGCCGCCGCTGACCTTCACCTGCGAGGCCGCCACCGTCTCCGGCGCCCTCGAGCCTGCGTACGAGGTGGCCGGCGACACGCTCGACTACGCGGTTGACGCCGGCGTGACCCGCGCCGCGGTCTTCGACGGCATGGGGCACGGGCTGGGCAGCAGCCTGCTGGCCGCGGTCGCGGTCGCCGCCTATCGCAATCTCCGGCGCGCAGGCGCCGAGCTCGTGCCGACGGTCACGGGCATCCACGACGCGATGATCGAGGCCTTCGACGGGCGCCAGTTCACGACCGCGCTCGTCGCCGAACTCGACACCGACACCGGCCTGCTCAGCTGGGTGAGCGCGGGCCACCCGCCGCCGCTACTGCTGCGCGAGGGACGGTTCGTCCACGAACTGGTGGCGCCGCCCTGGCCGCCGCTCGGCCTCGCCCTGCCCAGTGACGTCCCGCGCCGTGAGGTGTCGGTGGGGCGTGAGCAACTCGAACCGGGTGATCGCGTGCTGCTCTACACCGACGGCGTGCTCGAGGCCCGTGCGCCCGACGGGGAGTTCTTCGGCGAGCAGCGGCTGATCGATTTGATGACGAGCAACTTCTCGGCGGGGCTGCCGGTTCCCGAGACGCTGCGCAGGGTCATCCGGGCGCTGCTCGCGCACCAGGCCGGCAAGCTCACCGACGACGCGACGATGTTGTTGCTCGAGTGGCGCACCGACAGCAGCGCGTTCCAGTTCTAGCGCGGTCGGTACACCCGTACGACCTCAGCCCGTGATCGGAGCCTTGACATCCTCGACCGAGGATCGCGCCTGTGCGACGGTCTCGTGTGCAGCGTCAGTAGCAGTCGAGCGAACCTGGTCGAACGCCTGCTGCGCCGGCTCTTGCAGGTTGCCCGCGATCTCCTGAGCGGTGTCCTTGAGCGGCTCGGCGAGGTCCTTCGCCCTGTCCTCGGCCTGCTGCGCGACCTGCCGCTCGGCCTGCGACGCGGGCAGCAGGGACGAGATCAGCCAGCCGACGCCGAATGCGATGACGCCCGCGGCCACCGGGTTGCCCTGCGTCTGGCGGCGTGCCTGCTGCGGCGCGTTCGTCACGACCTCACCTGCCGAACTCGCGACGTCGCCCACCGATGATGCGATCGAACCCACCGCGCCGCCGGCCTCGCCGGCGGCGCCGCTGACGCTCTGTGCTGCGTTGTCGCTGACGCCCATCACCTTCTCCTTCGCAAAGCGTGCCCCGCCCTTGACGCGGTCGACCCGGCGGCCGACGACCTTGCCCGGCGACACCTTGTCGCTGAGCCGGTCGACGTCCGCGCTCAACGACTCGCGGGTGCGCTCGATCTTCGCCTGGATCTCCTGGGGAGTGCTCATGTCGTTCTCCTACCGGTTCGTGAAGGCTTCGGGAATCTGCTGCACGGTCTCTACGGTGCGCTCAGGTTTGGGATGAACGGAGCGCAGCCTCGAGCGACCGGTCACGCCGAGAACCGTGCCGATCACTGCCCATACGGCCGCGACCAGCAGCCCGGCCCAGCCGGCGTCCATCACGTTCGAGAGCCCGGCCCACAGGGCGATCGAGAGGAACAGCAGGACCATGTAGCCCGCGAACCCGGCGCCGCCGAGCATGCCGGCTGCCTTGCGGGTCTTGGTGACCTCGGTCTTCAGCTCGACCTTGGCCAGTTCGAGTTCCTGGCGCATGAGGCTCGACAGGTCACGGCTGACATCGCCGATCAGTTGCCCGACCGACGACTGGGAGACGTCCGGGCCGTTGCCGCTGCCCGCCCCGGTGGAGGGAGCGGAGTAGTCCTGAGCGGTCACCGGGGGCCTCCCTGGTACGTCTCCGTGCCGTAGTTCCCGCGGTCGCCGGTCGACCGGTACCCGCTGCCGGCGGACGCCGGCTCGGGGTGGGTCATAACCTCTGTCGGGTAGCTCTCCGGCGCCGTGGGTGGCGCGAGCAGGTCCCTGGTCGGCGTCGCGGCGCTGGGGGCGGTGGGCGCGATGGGCAGCGCGGTGGACTCGGCGTCGCTGCCCACTGGCGGCGGCGACGCGTCCGCAGAGCTGTGCGCGGCGACCACGCCGCGGGTCATCCGGCCGGCCACGACTCCCGCGAGCGCCGCGCCGAGCAGGAACGTCCCAGGTCGGTTGCGGGCGAAGCCGCGCACCTCGGTGAGCAGGTCACCGGGCTGCCTGCTCTCGAGCCAGTCGGCGACGCTGTGCACCCGTTCGCCTGCCTGGCTGACCAGCTCGGTCGCAATGCCGCCCTGCTCGTCGCCGTGCGCCATCGACCCGATCTCCTCGCTGAGAGACCGCAGGCCGCTCACCAGCTTCTGATGCTGGTTGCCGGCCTGTTGCGTCAGCTCGCCACGGACCTCACCGAGGAGATCGCGCGCCTGCCGGGTCGCCTCCTCGGTGACGTCGCGGGCCTTGTCGGCTGCCGTCTGCGCGACCTCGGTCGCGCCCTGCTTCCCTGCGTCCACGGTGTCGGCCGCACGGTCCTTGATGTCCGGCGAACCTGCGTTGGTCGGCGTCGACCAGCCGCCGCCGCTCGATGGGTAGGTCATGGCATTCCTTCCGGAAGGGTGGTCCGGCCGACGGCGCGCGCCAGCGCGTCCGGGCTCGGTTGTTCGGATCCGACCGCTGGACGCTCTGGCCTCGAGCGCACCGGTCGATGAGGGTCCGCCCTCCGACCGGATGCTGGGTGCACGGTCCGAGGTTCGGCTTGCCAGGCCAGTACCCCTGCCCCTGGCGGGGCTAACAGCATCTCTACGTCATTGCACAGGAAGCGCGGCGAAGTGGCTCGGTCATGGACCGCAGTCGTCGTCTGTCAACCGGTTGCTGACGCAGATGCGCCGGACGTCTCGCCTCGCAATGTGGACACGACGGCAAGTCGCCGAGAACAAGTCCGCGGCGCAGCGCAAGTTACCCATCCGGGAGGGTGGGGTAGAAGCGGGTCGTCCGCCGTGCGCGGAATGTGCGCTGAAGACGCAGCGCTTCGCAGGCGATTGCGGCTGCCGGCCGACGTCGCGCTCGACTCGTTGGATCGACTGTGCGCATCCTCGGTATCAACGCGATCTACCACGACCCCGCTGCGGCGCTCGTCGTGGATGGCGTCACCTCCGCCGCGGCGGAGGAGGAACGCTTCAGCCGCCGCAAGCACGGCAAGCGCCCGGTGCCCTTCGCGGCGTGGGAGACGCCGGACCTCGCGGCGCGATGGTGCCTCGCGGAGGGCGGGCTGGCGGCGGACGAGCTGGACCTCGTCACGTACTCCTTCGACCCGCGGTTGCACCTGCCGCCGGACGAGCTGGGGCTGGACGACCCGTGGGACCACCTCCGGCACGTATTCGCAGAACGGGCGGGTGACTTCCTCGCCGAGGCGCTTCCCGGCCTGGACGCGGCCAAGCTGTGCCACGTCCCGCACCACCTGGCGCACGCCGCGTCGGCGGCCCTCGCGGCGCCGTTCGGCAGCGACTGTGCCGCGCTCGTCCTCGACGGCCGCGGCGAGCAGCACAGTCACCTGGCCGCCCGGTTCCGCGCGGACGGGACGGTCGAACCGCTGTACTCGCAACAGCTGCCCCACTCGCTCGGGCTGCTGTACGAGGACGCGACCGCCCACCTCGGCTTCCTGCGCAGCAGCGACGAATACAAGGTGATGGCACTCGCGTCGTACGGCACCCCACGCCATGCCGACCTGCTGCGCGAGTTCGTCCACGCGACCGGCGACGGCGGCTTCCGGACGACCGGGGTCGACTGGGACGTGCTGGCCAAGGCGCGCGTGCCGCACGAGGAGTGGACGTCCGACCACGCCGATCTCGCGGCGAGCCTGCAGCTCGTCCTCGAGGAGACGCTGCTCGAGCTGGCCCGATGGCTGTATGCGCAGACCGGCTGCCCCCGGCTCGCGCTCGCCGGCGGGGTGGCGCTGAACTGCGTCGCGAACACGCGGATCTTCGCCGAGTCCCCGTTCGACGAGGTCTGGGTGCAGCCGGCGGCGGGCGACGCCGGCACCGCCCTCGGTGGCGCCCTGTTCGCCGCGGCGAGCGACGGCGACCGGCCCCGGCCGATGCCGAGCCCTGCGCTCGGGCGTGACTTCACCGACGACGAGATCGAGCGCGCCCTGCGCACCGCCCGGCTGCCGTACGAGCGCCCGGACGACGTCGCAGAGGTCGTCGCCGAGGCTCTGGCGTCCGACGGCATCGTCGCGTGGTTCCAGGGGCGCAGCGAGTTCGGGCCGCGCGCGCTAGGGCACCGCTCGCTGCTCGCGCACCCCGGCCGGCCCGAGAACCTGAGCCGGCTCAACGACGTGAAGGGTCGCGAGCAGTTCCGGCCGGTGGCGCCGATGGTGCTCGTGCAGCGCGCACCCGAGTTGTTCAGCCGCGGTCCGATCCCGTCGCCCTACATGCTGTTCGTGCACGACGTCGCCGACGCATGGCGCGAGCGCATCCCCGCGGTCGTGCACGTCGACGGCACGGCCCGCATCCAGACCGTCGACGCGGCGGACGAGCCGTTGCTCGCAAGGATGCTGGCCGCTTTCGAGCTGCGCACCGGGCTGCCGGTGGTGGTGAACACCAGTCTGAACACCGCCGGGCGCCCGATGGTCGATGACATCAAGGACGCGCTCGAATGCTTCGGCTCCACGCCGGTCGACCTGCTGGCCATCGGCCCGTTCGTCCTGCGCCGGCGCGCGCTCGGTCCGGAGGTCGCATGACGTTCTCCGTCGTCGTCCCCACCGTCGGCCGGCCGTCGTTGCGCCGGCTGCTCGAGTCGCTGGCCGCGTCGGCCGGCCCGCGACCCGACGCGGTGATCCTTGCTGACGACCGGTGCGAAGCGGCGCCCGCGCCGCTGCTCGCCACCGGCCCCGGCTGGACGGCCGGCGTGCTGCGCGTCGTGCCCAGCGACGGGCGCGGCCCGGCGGCAGCGCGCAACGCCGGGTGGCGGGCCGCCGCGTCGACGTGGGTGGCCTTTCTCGACGACGACGTCGAGGTCGGTGCGAGCTGGCTGGCCGAGCTGGCCGACGACCTCGACGTGGCGGCCGACGTCGCCGCGAGCCAGGCCCGCATCGAGGTGCCCTTGCCGGTCGACCGGCGGCCGACCGACTGGGAACGCGGGACCGCCGGGCTCGCGGTGGCCCGCTGGATCACGGCCGACATGGCGTACCGCCGGCACGTGCTCGCCGATGTGGGGGGCTTCGACGAGCGGTTCCCGCGTGCGTTCCGGGAGGATGCCGACCTCGCGCTGCGGGTCGCGGACGCCGGCTACCGGATCGCCGCCGGCCGACGGGTGGCGCGGCATCCGGTGCGCCCCGCGCCGTGGACGGCGAGCATCACGCAGCAGCGCGGCAACGCCGACGACGCGTTGATGCGAAGGCTGCACGGCGCGCAGTGGTTCCGTCGCGCCGGCGCCGTTGCGGGCCGGCGACCCGCGCATCTGGTCACAGCGTCTGTGGCGTTGCTCGCCGCGGGTGCGGCGATCACGCGACGGCCGCGACTCGCCGTGCCTGCCGCCGGGGCATGGGCGGCGTCGACGGCGGAATTCGCCTGGGCCCGCATCGCACCCGGTCCCCGGACAACGCGTGAGGTGGCGACGATGCTGGTGACGAGTGCGGCCATACCGCTGGTCGCGGCGTCGCACTGGCTGCGCGGGACGTGGCTGCACCGGCACGCGCGACCGTGGACCGGCCTCGGCGCACTCGGCCCGGCCGAGGTCACGCGCAGCGAGGAGATCGCGGCCTCGCCGGCCGTCGTCGCGTCGTTCGCCGCCGACGACGTACTCGCGCACGAGGAGCCGCGGCGATGACCGCGGGTCACCGCCTGGTCGTGCGGCTCGACTCGATGGGCGACGTGCTCGTCAGCGGGCCGGCCGTGCGCGCGGTCGCCAACGGGGCGGCCCGGGTCAGCGTTCTCGCCGGCCGGCTCGGAGCCGCCGCTGCCGGGCTGCTGCCGGGTGTCGACGGCGTGATCAGCTGGGACTGCCCGTGGATCGCGGCCGACCCGGCCGGCGTCGACCCGGGCGAGCTCCACGCCGTGATCGAGGCGATCCGTGCCGCGCAGGTCGACCAGGCACTCGTGCTGACGTCGTTCCACCAGAGCGCGCTGCCGACCGCGCTCGTCCTGCGCCTTGCCGGCGTCCCGCGCATCGCCGCGATGAGCGTCGACTACCCGGGCAGCCTCGTGGACGTCCGCATCGAGCCGCCGCCGGACGCGCCCGAGCCCGAGCGCATGCTCGCCGTCGCGGGCGCCGCCGGCTATGCCCTGCCTGCGGGCGACGACGGCAGGCTGCGAGTGCTGCTGCCGCTCGATCGTGACCTCGACCTTCCGCCCCGTTACGTCGTGGTCCATCCCGGGGTCGCCGCCCCGGCACGCGGGTACCCGCTCGATCAGTGGCGGGGCGTCGTCGCCGCGCTGACCACTGCCGGCCACCGCGTGGTCGTCACCGGTTCGACCTCCGAGGTCGCCCTCACGGCGCAGGTCGCGGCGGCCGCTCCGGGAACACTCGACCTCGGTGGCGCGCTGGACCTGGCCGGGCTCGGCGTCGCGCTGCACCGGGCCGAGGCGGTGATCGTCGCCAACACCGGGCCCGCTCACCTGGCCGCGGCCGTCGGCACCCCGATCGTCTCGCTGTTCGCTCCGGTCGTCCCGGCCGTGTGCTGGGCGCCGTACGGCGTGCCGGCCGTCGTGCTCGGCGACCAGTCCGCGCCGTGCCGCGGGACCAGAGCGCGGGTATGCCCCGTCGAAGGGCACCCGTGCCTCGCATCGGTGAGCCCGCAGGACGTCGTCGCTGCTCTCGACCGGCTGCCTGACGGGGTATCGGCATGACCGCCCGTGCGCTGCGGCTGCTGGTGTGGCACGTCCACGGCAGCTGGACGACCGCGTTCGTCCAGGGCTCGCACACCTATTACCTGCCGGTGACGCCTGACCGCGGGCCGGACGGGCTCGGTCGCGCCCGCACCTGGGACTGGCCGGCCACCGCCGTCGAGCGGACCCCCGAGCAGCTGCGCGACGAGCCGATCGACGCGGTCGTCCTGCAACGAATGGACGAGCTGCCGCTCGTCGAGCGGTGGACGGGCCGTCGCCCGGGCAGGGACGTGCCGGCGGTGTTCGTGGAACACAACGCACCCGAACCGCACCCGGTGCGCAGCCGGCATCCGCTCGCCGACCGCGACGACATACCGCTGGTGCACGTCACCAATTTCAACGAGCTCTTCTGGGACAGCGGTCGCGCGCCGACAACCGTTATCGAGCACGGTGTGCTCGACCCCGGCGAGCAGTACACCGGCGAGCTGCCGCGTGCCGCGGTCGTCAGCAACGAGCCGGGCCGCCGTGGCCGGATGGTCGGTGCCGATCTGCTCGGCGGCTTGAGTGCAGTGGCGCCCATCGACCTCTTCGGCATGCCGGACCTGCCCGACACGCCGGGGATCACCCAGCTGGGCGACGTGCCCCAGGCGCGGATGCACGCGGAGCTGGCGCGCCGCCGCGTCTACCTGCACACCGCGCGATGGACCTCGCTCGGCCTGTCGCTCATCGAGGCGATGCAGCTCGGCATGCCGGTCATCGGCGTCGCGAGCACCGAGGCCGGCGAGGCGGTCCCACCCGGCGCCGGCGTCATCTCTACCCGCATGCAGCGGCTGCAGGCCGCTGTGCGCATGTTCGTGGACGAGCCGGAGGCCGCCCGCCTGGCCGGCAAGGCGGCCCGTGCGCACGCCCTGGGCCGCTACTCGCTCGCACGCTTCCTCGCCGACTGGGACCGGCTGCTCGACGAGGTGACCCGATGACCGCCCGAGACCGAGGACAGGAGCAGGTGACGCCATGAAGATCGCGATGGTCTCCGAGCACGCGAGCCCTCTTGCAGCGATCGGCGGTGTCGATGCGGGTGGCCAGAACGTGCATGTCGCGGCGCTCGCGTCGGCGCTCGCCGACCGGGGTCACCGCGTGACCGTGTTCACCCGCCGTGACGGCACCGAGCTGCCCGAACGGGTGCGGATGCGCCGCAACGTGGTGGTCGAGCACCTGGACGCGGGGCCGCCGCGACCGATCGGCAAGGACCACCTCCGCGAGTTCGTCCCAGAGCTGGCGCGTGATCTCGCCGCTCGCCTCGATCGCCTGCAGCCGGCCGTCGTCCACGGGCACTTCTGGATGAGCGGGCTGGCCGCCGTCCAGGCCGCGCGCGATCTGGACGTCGCGGTCGTGCAGACCTTCCACGCGCTCGGCTCGGTGAAGAAGCGCATGCAGGGCGCTGCCGACACCAGCCCGCGGTCGCGGCTCGAGGACGAGCGCGGCGTGGCCCGCGACGTCGACCGGATCGTCGCGTCGTGCACCGACGAGGTGCGCGAGCTCATGGCCATGGGCGCGCACTTCGCCCGCATCGACGTGGTTCCCTCAGGTGTCGACACCTCGCGGTTCCGGCCCGACGGGGTGGTGGCGCCGCGTACTCGCCGGCCTCGCCTGCTGGTCGTCGGCCGCCTCGTGCCGCGCAAGGGCGTCGACGACGCGATCGCCACGCTGCGGCCCTTGCCCGACGCCGAGCTGGTGGTGGCCGGCGGCCCTGACGCCCGTGAGCTCGCCGGCGACGCGGAGGCGCGGCGGCTGCAAGCCCTCGCCGAGCAGTTCGGTGTCGCGGGCCGGGTGCGCATGGTCGGACAGGTGCCTCACACGGACCTTCCGGCGCTGATCCGCTCGGCCGACGTGGTGCTCTGTCTGCCGTGGTACGAGCCGTTCGGGATCGTCGCGCTCGAGGCGATGGCGTGCGGCGTGCCGGTCGTGGGCACCGCAGTGGGCGGGCTGCTCGACACGGTGCAGGACGGACGCACGGGCGCGCTGCTGCCGCCCCGGCAGCCCGAGGCGGCGGCGCGTGCGGTGGCCGAGTTGCTCGCGGACGACGAGCGGCGCCGCCAGTTCGGTGCGGCAGGCCGCCTGCGCGCGACGAAGTACACGTGGGACCGCGTCGCGGCCATGACCGAGCGGACCTACCTGCGCGCCGTCGACCAGGCCTCCGCCGCGCCCGCCGTTCGGCACCCGGGGTTCAACGTCTCGCAGGAGTCCGTCGGATGAGCACCGTCGAGCCCGTCACGCGGATGCGCGGCCCGATCGTGGTGCTCGGCGACGTGCTGCTCGATGTCGACGTGCTCGCCACGGCCGAGCGACTCTGCCCGGACGGCCCCGCCCCGGTCCTCGACGAGCAACGGCGGGTCGTCCGGCCGGGCGGTGCCGCGCTGGCCGCGTTGCTCGCGGCAGTCGACGGCTCCCGCGAGGTGGTGCTCGTCGCGCCGCTCGCCGACGACACCGCGGCGAGGCAGCTGGGCGCGTTGCTCGACCCTCGGATCCGGTTCGTCGCACTGGCCGCGCTCGGCGAAACGGCCGTCAAGACCCGGCTGCGCGCGGGCGGGCATACGGTCGCCCGCCTCGACAGCGGCGGCGATCTCGACATCGTCGACGTGCCCGCCGAGATCGCCGGCCTGCTCGGCGGGGCCGCGGCCGTCCTGGTCAGCGACTACGGCACCGGAGCCACCAGGGACGAGCGGGTCCGCGCCCTGCTCGCCGAGGTCGCTGTACACGTGCCCGTCGTCTGGGACCCGCATCCGCACGGGGGAGAACCGGTTGCGGGTGTCGCGCTCGTGACACCCAATGCCGCCGAGGCGGCGAGGGCCGCCGGCCTCGGGAGCGGGCTGGCCGGCGCGCACCGGGCCGCCGAGATCCTCGTTGCCCGGTGGTGCGCGCGCTCGGTCGCGGTGACGCTCGGCGAGCGAGGAGCACTGCTCTGCCTCGGCCCCGACACGGGCGAACTGGTGCCGGCGCCCGCCGCGGTCGAGGGCGACGCATGCGGTGCCGGGGACTGCTTCGCGGCGACGGCGGCAAGCGCCATGGCCGCCGGTGCGCTGCCGAGCGAGGCGGTTGCGAACGCGGTCGCAGCGGCGACCCGGTACGTCGCCGCGGGTGCCGTGGCCGGGCTCGCCCGCCGTACCGGGGGATGCACCACGGACGAGCGGCGCGATGCCGAGTCCGCTGCTGAGCTGGTGGCGCGGGTGCGTTCGGCCGGCGGCACCGTGGTCGCCACGGGCGGCTGCTTCGACCTGCTCCATGCCGGTCACGTCGCGACGCTGGCCGCCGCCCGGTCGCTGGGCGACTGCCTGGTCGTCTGCCTGAACTCCGACGCGTCGGTGCGGCGACTGAAGGGTGCGCCGCGTCCGCTGCAGCCCGCGGCGGATCGGGCCCGCGTGCTGGCGGCACTGCGGGCCGTCGACGCGGTGGTCGTCTTCGAGCAGGACACCCCCGAGCAGGTGCTGCGCGACGTGCGCCCGGACGTCTGGGTCAAGGGCGGGGACTACAGCGGTGACCGGCTGCCCGAGGCGGACGTTGTTCGCAGCTGGGGCGGTGAGGTGATCACCGTCGGATACCTCGGCGGCCGCTCGACCTCGGAGCTCGTCGACCTGGCCCGGCAGTGACGGACGCACGACCGACCGTGCTCGTGCTGCGGGCACTCGGCCTCGGCGATCTGCTCACCGGCCTGCCGGCACTGCGCCTCGTGCGTGCCGCGCTGCCCCGCCACCGGGTCGTGCTCGCAACACCCGACCGTTATGCGCCGATCGCGCGACTGTCGGGGATCGTCGACGCAACGGTGCACGGCCACGAACTCGAGCCGCTGCGCGATCCGCCCGCCCGGCCCGAACTGGCGATCGACCTGCACGGCAACGGCCCGCAGAGCCGAGCGCTGCTCGGCGCGGCCGGCCCCGGACGGCTCGTCGCGTTCGGCAATGACGGGATCGAGTGGCGCACGGACGAGCACGAGGTCACCCGGTGGTGCCGGCTCATCCGCGACGGGCTGCACCTGACGCACGCGCCGGACCCGCCGGTGCGCGGGTCGCTGCCGGTACCCGCAGCGGACGTGCCGCGCGGTGCGACGGTCCTGCACTGTGGAGCGAAGTCGGGCTCGCGGCGGTGGCCGCCGGAGCGGCTGGCGGCACTGGCGATGCTGCTCGGCAATCGCGGGCACGACGTCGTGATCACCGGCGGGCCCGGCGAGGGGCACCTGGCGCACGCGATCGCCGCGGCGGCTGGCGCCGGCGTGCAGTGCGGTCTCGACGTCCTGCAGTTGCTCGCGCTCGTCGCGCACGCCCGGCTGGTCGTCAGCGGCGACACCGGAGTCGCCCATGTCGCGTCGGTCTACGGCACGCCGTCGGTCGTCCTGTTCGGGCCGGTCGCCCCTGCCCTGTGGGGTCCACCGGCCGACCGAAGGCACCAGGTGCTCTGGCACGGCGACGGCACCGGCGACCCGCACGGCGACGGCACAGATCCGGCCCTGCTGCGCATCTCGGTCGCAGAGGTGATGTGCGCGTGCGAGCGCGCGATCGCGGTCGGCGTCAGCACGCTCGCCCGCGGCGCCTCAGGGCACGTCCCCGTCGCGCCCTAGCCGGACGGGCCGACGCTGACTGTCACCGTGGTCGCGCCCGGGAGCGAACGGACGCGTAGCAGCGCTGCGTCCGGCGGTGAGACGACGGTCGCTCCCGAGACCGTCACCGAGTACCCGGCCGGGAACTGGAGCGCAGGCGCGGCGATCACCGTCTCCGACCCCGCGGGGAACCGCTGCAGCGGGGCGCCGGCCTTCACCGTCGAGTAACTCAGCGAGAACACCCCACCGGTGAACGACCACGACGACGGCGTGCCCGCGACGAGCTGCGGGTACGGCTCGGCGAGCGCGTGCAGCGTGCTGCTCACCACGTTCGCGCCGGTCGGCGGCAGGGCCGGGTCGAGGACGAGCGCCTGCCCGGCGGAGTCCTGGCTGGTCTTGTCGTTGCCGCTATATGCCCACTCGAGCCAGCCGAGCCTGTTCCGGTCGGCGAGCTGCACGACCGAAGACAGGTTCACGACATCGCGCGTCGCGCCGAACTCGGTGAGCAGCCACGGCAGGCCGTGCGAGTTCGCGTACGCCCGGTTGCCGCCGATCGTGAGCTGGTCGAGCAGCGGGCACGGCGCAGTGCCCAGGCCGATCTCGGCCGTACTGCAGTAGTCGTGGAACGACCAGCCGATGTTCGCGTCCGCGATGTCGCCAACCGCACTCGAGTCGACCTGCGCGTTGAGGACGTTGGGTTCGATCCACACCGTGGTGGTGGGGTCGGCCGTCCTGATCGCGCTGACGACCTTGCGGTAGAACCGGGTCATCGTCGACTCGAACACCGGGCAGCTGATGACCGGCGCGAGGCACTGTTCCCACAGCGTGCCGGGCCACGGCTCGTTGATCACCTCGTAGCCCACGACGTCGGGACGCGCTGCGAACCGCTGCGCGACGTGCCGCCACGCCCCGGCGTAGTGGTCTTGCAGGCCGACACCGTCCGGCGCCTTCAGGTTGAGCCAGAACGCGTCCCACGCGTGGTCCTCGGCGAGGTTGCCGAAGTAGTTCCACGGGAAGCCGAGCGCCGGGTTGGGCAGCCCGAGATCGTGCACCGCCCAGGCCGGCGCGCCCTCGCCCTGGAACCTCTCGTTGTAGAGGTCCTGGTGGAAGTCGAGCAGCGACACGATGCCATGCGCGGCCAGCGTGTCGACGGTCGCGGCGATCGAGTCGAGGTACGCATCGTCGTACACACCGGGCGACGGCTCGACCGCGGCCCAGATGACGCCGATCCGCATCGCGTCGAAACCGTTGTCCTGCAGGAACTGCGCGTCGTCCGCGCCGAAGCCGGGAGTCGACGGTGCGTACGGCGGCACCTTGTAGACCTGGTTCAGCCCGTGCAGGACGACGGCACGCCCCTGCGGATCCGTGAGGGACAGGCCGCTGTGGCCGAATGGCCCGCTCACCGCGCCGGCGACGGGTGCGGCCGACGCGGCGGGGCTGAGGGCGGCAGTCACCGCGAGCGTCACCGCGCCTGCCGCCGCGAGTGCGAGTGCCGCCCGCACGCGACTGGTGCCCGTGGTCCGCATGCCGTCTCCTCCCGAGTGCCGACGCGCCGAAGCATGGCAGCGACGCGGACCCGTCGCCTGCCGAAACGGTTTCGGGGCGCGCCGCGGCGGATAGACCAACGGCCATGGCGCTCACTGTCGCGATCACCGGCCCCACCGGCGAGATCGGCATCTCTGCCGTCGAGGCTCTGGAGCGATCACCCGAGGTCGGCCGTGTCGTGGGCATGGCGCGGCGCGCGTTCGACCCGGCCGAGCGAGGCTGGCACAAGACCGAGTACCGGCAGGGCGACATCCTCGACCGGCAGGCTGTGAACGCGCTCGTCGCGGATGCCGACGTCGTAGTGCATCTCGCGTACCTGATCATGGGATCGCGTGACGAGAGCCGCCGCATCAACCTCGCAGGCACGCGCAACGTGGTCGAGGCGACGGTGCAGTCGGCCCGGCCGACGCGGCTGGTCTACACCTCGTCGGTCGCGGCCTACGGTTACCACGACGACAACCCGGTGCCGATCACCGAGGACGTGCCGCCGCGTGGATCGCCCGAGCACTACTACTCGCAGCAGAAGGCCGAGTGCGAGGCACTGCTGGCCGAGACCACCGCAGGCTCCGAGCTCGAGGTCTTCGTCCTGCGCCCTTGCATCGTCGCCGGCCCGAAGGCCACCGCGCTCGCCGACTCGATGCCGTGGCGGCGGGCGGGGGAGAAGCTCCCGGCAGTGCTGCGCAAGGCGCTCGCGGCGGTGCCGCTCGTCCGGCCGGTGCTGCCCGACCCCGGCGTGCCCGTGCAGCTCGTCCATCACGACGACGTCGCCACCGCGATCGTCCTGGCGGCGACCGGTGCCGGCGCACCCGGCGCGTACAACCTCGCCGGCGACGGGACCATCACGGTGAGTGACCTGGCGAGGGCGCTCGGTGCCGTCCCGGTGCGGGTACCGCACGCGGGCGCCGTCGCGCTGTCGTCGGCGCTCGCGAGACTGCCGAAGGTGCCTGCCGCCGCCGAGTGGCTGCACGTCGCGCGCAGCCCGGTCGTCATGGACACCGCGAAGGCCAGGCGCGATCTCGGGTGGCGCCCCGCGTACACGAGCAGGCAGACGCTCGAGTCGATGGCCGCCGCGCTGTGACGGGCGCTGTGACGGGCGCTGTGACGCGCGCGATGACGCAGCTGGTCCGGCGCGGCCGCGGGACAAGGTAGGCTCAGAGTTGCTGGCGGGCGTCCTTGCCCGCGTCGCAGCTCCATTCGATGCGTCGACCACTGGTCGACAGCGTCGGGCTCGTACCAGAACCGCCTTCGAAGCGATTGCCGGGACGCGCCGCTCTCTTCGAAGGAACCATCGTGAACCGCTCCCCTGCGCGCGGTGCCGCCGCGCGCCGCCGTCCTGTCCGCACCGATCGTCCGGCCCGCACTGCCCGTGCGCCGCGATCCGCTCCCGCCCGTCCCCGCTCGATGTGGGACGAGCTGCCGATCCAGATCGTCCCGACCGAGAACCTGCCGACCTTCGGCGAGCTCGGCCTGCCGCACGATCTCGTAGCCGCACTCGTCCGCGGCGGCATGACCGCCCCGTTCCCGATCCAGGCCGCCACGATCCCGGACGCCCTGGCCGGCCGCGACCTGCTCGGCCGCGCCGCCACCGGCTCCGGCAAGACGCTCGGCTTCGGGCTGCCACTGATCGCCCGCCTCGCCGGTGCCCGGTCGAACCCGCGCCGGCCGCGCGGACTGATCCTCGTGCCCACCCGCGAACTCGCGATGCAGGTCACCGACGCGATCGCGCCCCTGGCGAGCTCACGCAACCTCTCCGTGCGCCTCGTGGCCGGCGGGCTGCCGATCAACAAGCAGATCCAGTCGCTCGACCGCGGCGTCGACATTCTGGTCGCCACGCCGGGACGGCTGATCGACCTCATCGAGCGGCGCTCCTGCGACCTCGGGGCCGTCGAGGTGACGGTGCTCGACGAGGCCGACCACATGGCCGACCTCGGGTTCCTGCCGGTCGTGCGCCGGCTGCTCGACATGACGCCCGCGAACGGGCAGCGGTTGCTGTTCTCCGCGACGCTCGATGGCGACGTCGCGACGCTGGTCGAGCACTACCTGACCGACCCCGCAGTGCACGCGCTGGCGAGCGCCGAGGCGTCGATCGACACGATGGCTCACCACCTGTTCCGCGTGCCGTTCGAGAAGAAGTTCGACCTCGTCGCGTCCATCGCCGCACGTCCGGGCCGATCGATCCTGTTCGTCCGGACCAAGCACGGCGCCGAGCGCATGGCCCGCAACCTCGCTCGCGCGGGGGTGTCGGCCGGCGCGCTGCACGGCGGCCGTACTCAGGCTCAGCGCAACAAGGCGCTGACGGCGTTCAAGGACGGGTCCGTGCCGGTGCTCGTCGCCACCGACGTCGCGGCGCGGGGCATCCACGTAGACGACGTGTCGCTCGTGCTGCACGTCGATCCGCCGCAGGACGCCAAGGACTACCTGCACCGCTCCGGTCGTACCGCCCGCGCCGGCCAGAGCGGCACCGTCGTCCTGCTCACCACACCGGACGAGGAGCGCTCGGTCCGCCGCATGCTGACCACCGCCGGCGTCTCGCCGGACCAGCGCGACGTCGTCGCCGGTGATGTCCATGTCGCGACGATCACCGGTGCCCGCGCTCCGAGCGGCGAGCCGGTCGTCGCGCCGCCGGCGGCTCCGGCGCGCGCGTCCCAGGGCGGTGCGGCGCACAACCGTCCGCGCCGGCCCAGTGCTCCTCGGCAGGGTGCGCGCCACCCGCAGACCGGCGAGCGCCGGCCGCGCCGCGCCAGGACCCACTAACCAGCTGCCGCGTCAGAGCGGGCGGGGTCGCTGCGTCTGCACTATGTGGTTCAGCTGTCGACGCTTCTGGATCAGCTCGGCGGGTCGCTGGTCGACGCGGTCCATGGCGCGGATCGGCTCGACGTACCGATAGCAGGCCTGTCGATCCATGAACCCGACCGCCCTGCCCGGCGCGCTGACGTGCTGCTGTGTGTCGCTGTTCGCAGTGCGGACGACCTCAGGCAGGTCGCCGACGCCATCACCGGCCAGGGCATCGCCGCGGTGCTCACCCGCCGTTTGCCGCGCACGGCCGAGCTCCGGTCCGCCGCGCGGCGCCTGGGCGTTCCCTGGGTCGAGATCGCGGCGACTGCGACCTGGATGCAGGTGACGAGTGCGATTCGCTCGATTGTCGACGCTCCGGGCGAGGCACGCGGAGCGCATCGCGCGTCGAGCTGGGCCGTCGACCTCCCGGCGCAGCTGAACGCCGTCGCGGACCTCATCGACGCCCCGGTGTTACTGAGCGACCGCTCGCTGCGGGTGGTCGCCTACTCCGAGGGTCACGACGACGCCGACCGGCAGCGCATCGAGACGATCGTGCAGCACCGCACGCCAGAGCGGGTCAGCACCCGCTGGCCGCCCAAGCTGTTCGACGAGCTGCACAGAGGGACCTCCGTGGTGACCGTGCCGGCCGTCGAGCCCGGCATGCTGCCGCGCGCCGCGGTCGGGGTGGTCGCCGGGGACGAACCGCTCGGCACGCTCTGGGCCGCCGTGCGCGAACCTCTCGACGAACAGCGGTCGGCGGCGTTCCTCGCCGCCGCGCAGGGCGTGGCACTCACCCTGTTGCGCATGCGCACCGCGGCGAGTGCCGCGCACAGCAGCGCGGGGGTGCTCGCCGCGCTGCTCGACGACGACACCGGTCCCTTCGGGGCGGCCGGGCGGCTGGGCCTGGCCGGCACGAGGTTCAGCGTGCTCGGCATGCGGGTCGCCGGTGGCCCGGGCGTCCGCAGCGTGGACGCGGAACGGGCCCGGCAGCGTGCCGCCGAGGCTTTCGCGCTGCACCTGCTCACCCGCGGGGTCAGCTTCGAGGTCGCAACCATCGGTGACACCGTGTATGCCGTCGTCGGGACCGACGTGGAGAGTGCCGAGCGGCACCGCGCCGCCGTGCGGCAGTCGGCCGAGTCGTTCGTCGATGGCAGCCGGGAAGGGCAGTCGGTGCTGCTGGCGATCGGCCGACCGGTCGACTCCCTGCGCGAACTCGTCGGCTCGCGGCGCCAGAGCGACCAGATCCTCGATTTCGTCGCCTGCCGCCGCGACGCCCAGGTGCGGGTCGCCGAGATCGAGGACGTCAGCCTGGACCTGATGATGGCGCGGCTCGCCGAGACGACGCGCCGCGGCGCGCTACCCCGGTCGGCCGCGCTGGCCCGGCTCGCGGCCTACGACGCCGGCCACGACGGCGATCTGTGCATCACGTTGCAGGCGTACCTCGAACAGTTCGGCAACGTCCGTGCCGCGGCCGAGGCGTTGTACGTCCACACCTCTACCTTCCGCTACCGCATGCGCCGCGTCGTCGAGGTCAGCGGGCTCGACCTCGACGACCCCGACCAGCGTCTCGAAGTGGCGATCGCGTTGCGCCTCGAACGGCTGTTGCGGGCCTAGCTGTCGCGTCCGCACCTGCGAATGCCGTGCTCCGTTCAGGCCTGCCCGGCGTCGGCGCCGCCTGCGGCGGTCCAAGCTGCGTACCGACCTGCGCTACTGTGACATGGTCACCCGCGCCGAGCTGAAGCGCGCCCGAGCGCTGTCCACCACCCTCGTGGATCGGTTGTCCGAGGGGTACATCGCTCTCGACCGCTGAGCCTCAGGTCGGGCGACGTCTCTCGTGATGGCCGACCGTCGGCTCGGTGTCGCACACGAGACAGGAATTCCGAATGGCAATCAAGACGCGCGACGACCTGCGCAACGTGGCGATCGTCGCCCACGTCGACCACGGCAAGACGACGCTCGTCGACGCGATGCTCTGGCAGTCCGGTGCCTTCACGAAGCACCAGGCAGACACGGGCGACGTCAACGAGCGGGTGATGGACTCCAACGACCTGGAGCGCGAGAAGGGCATCACGATTCTCGCGAAGAACACCGCCGTCGACCACGTCATGGACAACGGCGAGCGGGTGACGATCAACATCATCGACACCCCGGGTCACGCCGACTTCGGCGGCGAGGTCGAGCGCGGCCTTTCGATGGTCGACGGCGTGGTGCTGCTCGTCGACGCCTCCGAGGGGCCGTTGCCGCAGACCCGGTTCGTCCTGCGCAAGGCACTCGAGGCGGGCATGCCGGTCGTCCTCGTCATCAACAAGGTCGACCGGCCGGACGCGCGCATCGCCGAGGTCGTCGACGAGACGTACGAGCTGTTCCTCGACCTGGACGCCGACGAGCACCAGATCGAGTTCCCGATCGTGTACGCCTCGGCTAAGGCCGGCCGCGCCTCGCTGGAGCGTCCCGACGACGGCGGCATGCCGGACTCACCCGACCTGCAACCGCTGTTCGAGACGATCATGACGGCGATCCCAGCGCCGGAGTTCGACGAGGACGCGCCGCTGCAGGCGCACGTCACCAACCTCGACGCGTCGCCGTACCTGGGTCGCCTCGCCCTGTGCCGCGTGCACAACGGGACGATCCGCAAGGGGCAGCAGGTCGCGTGGTGCCGCGCTGACGGCAGCGTCGAACGGGTCAAGGTGACCGAGCTGCTCATGACCCAGGCGCTCGACCGCGTGCCGGCCGAGTCGGCCGGCCCCGGTGACATCATCGCGATCGCCGGCATTCCCGACATCACGATCGGTGAGACGCTCGCCGACCCGGACGACCCCCAGCCACTGCCGGTCATCACGATCGACGAGCCGTCGATCTCGATGACCATCGGCATCAACACCTCGCCGCTGGCGGGGCAGTCCGGCAGCAAGCTGACCGCGCGCCAGGTGTTCAACCGCCTCGAGCAGGAGCTCGTCGGCAACGTGTCGATCCGCGTCCTGCAGACCGAGCGGCCCGACACGTGGGAGGTTCAGGGACGCGGCGAGCTGCAGCTCGCGATCCTCGTCGAGATCATGCGCCGCGAGGGCTTCGAGATCACGGTGGGCAAGCCGCAGGTCGTCACCCGCACGATCGACGGCAAGCTGCACGAGCCGATGGAGCGGATGACCATCGACGTGCCGTCCGACTACCAGGGCGTCGTGATCCAGCTGCTCGCACTGCGCAAGGGCCGCCTCGAGCAGATGGTCGACCACGGCACGGGCTGGATCCGGATGGAGTACCTCGTCCCCGCTCGCGGCCTCATCGGGTTCCGCACCGAGTTCCTCACCGAGACGCGCGGCACCGGTCTGCTGCACCACATCCACGAGGGCTACGAGCCGTGGGCCGGCGACATCCGCACCCGTCCGAGCGGGTCGCTGGTGGCCGACCGCAGGGGCCCGACGACAGGCTTCGCGCTCGCCAACCTGCAGGAGCGCGGCGTCATGTTCGTGGGTCCGGGCACCGAGGTCTACGAGGGCATGATCGTCGGCGAGAACTCCCGCCAGGACGACATGGACGTCAACCCGACCAAGGAGAAGAAGCTCACCAACATGCGGCAGTCCTCCGGCGACGTGCTGGTGCCGCTGATCCCGCACCGGGTGCTGTCGCTCGAGCAGGCGCTCGAGTTCTGCCGCGACGACGAGTGCGTCGAGGTGACGCCGGCCGCGGTGCGGATCCGCAAGGTGGTGCTCGCCGCGCAGGATCGCGAGAAGCTGCGCGGCCGCCGCGCGAAGAGCACGGTCTGAGCTACTCCAGCCGAAGGATCTCGGCCGGCTGGGCTCGGTCGGCCAGAACCTGCACCGAGACGGTCGCGACGACGATCACGCCCAGCCAGACGAGTGAGGTCGCTGCCCAGGTCGAGGTCGGCGCGTGGAACGACGCCGGCGGTGGCAGCGACGGATAGATGTCCAGCGACCGCAGGATCACCCGGAACGCCGCCGAACCCACGGCGACGCCGGCGAGGTAGCCGAGACCCACGACGAGCGTGAGCTCCACGAGAAGCGACCGCATGTGCCCGAGCCGGGTGAGCCCCATCCGCCGGCTCAGGACGTAGGACACCGTGCGCCGCCGCATCCGGGCGGCGAGTGAGAAGACCAGCCCGGCGATGGCGACCAGTCCGATCATGACCGCGAGCGCTCGGAGGTAGGAGAAGATCCAGGTCAGCGGCAGCAGCCCCGTGGTGCCGACGACCTGCGCGGGGGTCACCTCGTTGAGGACGCTGTAGCCGAGCGCGTCGATCACGCTGCGCACGGGACCGTTGTCGGCGTCCGAGGTCCACACCTGGTTCGTCCGGGACGCGCTGCTCTCGACATCGTTCAACGCAGCCACGTTGACCACGACCATCGGGAAGGCGCCCACGCGCAAGCCGGGGAACACGCGCGGCCGGCCGACGACGTTCAGCGGCAGGACGGTGCTGCCGATCGTCACCGTGGCCGCGGGCTGCTGGCCCGGTGCGTTGACGACCAGGGCTGGGACGCGCTCACCCGCTGCCGCCTGGTGCAGCTTCGCGACGTCACGCCGCTGCGCGTCGTCGACGAGCGCGAACCGTCCGAACGTCGCGGGATCGACGCCGAGGACGTTCACCTGGACGTCGCCCGGCAGCCGCGGGTTGGATTCGTAGGCCGAGACCAGCGTGCCGAGGCCCCGCAGGTCCGGGTGGTCGTCGTGGATGCCGATGACGGTCAGCACGTGCGGTGCGCCGACATTGGTGCGGTACTTGGCGACGACTTCGGCCTTGACGCTCGTGGTGAGCGTGCTCGTGTACGTGAGCAGCGCTCCGGGCAGGGCAACGCACACCAGCAGCCCGATGGCGATGCCCCGCGATCCGGCTACCCGCCTCAGCGCGAGATAGACGGCAGTGCCCCCTCGGTCGGTGCGCCGGCGCGCGAATGTGACGACCAGTGCGAGCAGCCGTCCGAGCAGCAAGAGCGCGGCGAGCGAGCCGATCAGCGGAAACAGCACCATTGTCGGGCTGACGTGCACGACCGTCCTGTCCACCGACACCCCGCTGCCCGACCGGATCCGCAGGCCCAGCAGCAGGGCGACGCCACCGAGGACGAGCTCCCAGGGCGCGTAAACCTGCCAGCGCTTGCGGGCGCCGATGAGCCGGTCGCGCGAGGCGATCGCGCCGATCACTGCGATGAGCAGCAGGCCCGTGAGCGTTCCGCCGACGGCGGCCCACGACGCCGACAGCACCGTCCCCGGTTCCAGGACCGGCGTCGGCCCTACCCCGCGCACGAGCGCGACCGCGGCGAGCAGCCCGGCCGCACTGCCGACGACCACAGCGGGCAGCGTCTCGAGGACGGCCTTCACCGCGAGTGCCCCCGGCGGGACCCCGCGCGAGACGAGCAGGCGGATCTCGCGGGAGCGGTGTGCGGCCCAGAACGCGCCGGCGCCGGCGACGAGGAGCGACGCGACGACGACGCCGGCGAGGTCGATGGGCAGTACCGACCCACCCACACCGGCCCGGCTGTTGCGCGCGATCTCGATCATGTGGTCCAGCGTCGCGGACGTCGCGATGGGCGGCTCGGCGCCGGGCGGGCTGAGAGTCGGGGGCGACGCGTAGCCGCTCGTGGCCAGGAACTCGTCGCGCGCCTGGTCGCTTCGCCGGTTCGCCTTCTCGGCCGCGTCGACCGACACCGAACCGAACGCGATCGGGTCGTACACGCTGACCTGCGCGATGTCGTCGGCACCGCCCGCGAGGGTGGCCTCGTCCACGATGAGCAGCGGCCCGGTGCCGAACTCGACCAGCCTGCGGATGATGAGGTCGGACCACGTGCAGAAGTAGGCCGGGACGACGGCCAGCGCGAACGGGCTGGGCGACATGCTCTTGTACACGCCCGCGATGCGGATCTGGTGCCCCCGGGTCGTCTCGAGGTAGCCGCCTGGCTGCACCCCCCACTGCGCGACGAAGTTGTCCGGCACCCACGCGCCCGCACCGCCGACGCCGCGCAGCTTCGTGACGTGGTCGAGGGCGCCGTCGCGCGTGTAGAGGTTCACGGGCACCGTCTGCACCGTCGCGTACCCCAGCTCGACGGCGTAGGGGGTCGCGAGCGGATCGTGCGCCGCCATCGCCCGCAGCTGCTCGGTTCGCCCCTTCGGCAGCACGTTCGTCGGGATGTCGGCCGAGAATCCAGGCATGCTGCGCTCGGGGCAGTCGGCACCGGCCTGGTGTTCGAGGCTCGCGGTGTCGAGCGTCGAGAGGAACAGCACCCCCGAGCTCGCCGCGATGGCCAGCACCGCGGTGGCGGCGACGATCGCGAGGAAGACCGCGGGGTGCCGCAGTAGCAACAGCGGTGCCCGCGTCCACGGGCTGGTTCGCAGCGCACCGCCGAGCAGCCGGCGCTCCCGCCCGTGCGTGCTCACGACAGCATCCCGTCCCGCATCGTCAGCACGCGGTCGCACGCGTCGAGCGCGAGCCGGTCGTGGCTGACGATCAGAAACGCCGCACCGGCGTCGGCGTGCCGGCGGATCGTCGCGAGCACCCGGCCGGCGAAGCCGGCGTCCTGGTGCGCTGTCGGCTCGTCGGCGAGGGTCAGCGCCGGGCGCAGGTACAACGCCCGGGCCAGTGCCGTGCGCTGCTGCTCACCGACGGAGGTGGCCGGTGGCGAGCGGTCCTGCAGGTGGGCCAGCCCGAGTCGGGCCATCAGCTCGTCGGCCCGCGCCCGCTCGGGGCGGGGACCGGACCGCAGCCGGCCCGGCAGTTCGATGTTCTCGCGCACGGTCAGGTCGTGCAGCAGCCCGAGGGTCTGTGGCACCAGCGCGAGGGACGACCAGAGCAGGCCGGCCGGCTCACCGTCGGCGTGCGACACCTCCCCGGAGTCCGGGCGCTCCCAACCGCAGAGCACGGCGAGCATCGTCGACTTTCCCGATCCGGACGCACCGGAGATCCCGACGACCTCACCCGCAAAGATCTCGAGGTCCGCTCCGCGCAGGGCGCGCACCACCTCGCTCCCGCGCCGGAAGGTCTTGACGATGCCGCGCGCCCGGGTGACGACGTGGGCGACCGGTTCCGCGGACGGCGGCGCGGCGGCGCTCACCACGACTCGGCCGTCCGGCCGTGATCGAGGCGCAGCAGGTGGTCGGCACGCTCGATCACCTTGGGGTCGTGCGAGGCGACGACGAATGCCGTCCCCCCGTCGCAGAGCAACCGGATGCCGTCCAGCACCGAGTCCGCCGCCACCGAATCCAGCTCGGCCGTCGGCTCGTCCCCGACGACGAGCGCGGGACCCACGGCCGTCGCGCAGGCGACACTGACGCGCTGCTGCTCACCGCCGGACAGCTCGGCCGGGCGATGGTCGACGCGATGGCCCAGCCCGAGCCGGTCGAGGGCCTCGGCGATCTCGTCGTCGGCGATGCGGTGCCCTCGTAACCGGGCGGCGAGCCGGACCTGCTCGCCCGCGGTGAGGTATTCGACGAGATTGTCGTTGGGGTCCGGATGGATGTAGCCCACGCGCGTGCGGCGCAGCCGCCGGCGGGTGCGGCTCGGGGCCTCGCTCACGGCGTGGCCCTCGAGCGCGACGACTCCCGAGGTCGGGCGGTCGACGCACGCGAGCAGCCGCAGCAACGTCGACTTGCCGCACCCGGACGGGCCGGCGACCACCGTGAAGGCGCCGGCCTCGAAGTCCTTCGTCACGCCGCCGAGCGCGATCGAGTCATTGCCGTCGACCCGGTACACCTTCACGACGTCGCGGCACCACGCGGCGACAGCCGGCCGCGCTCCGTGCGCCGCGCCCTCGGGCGGCGACGGCGCGGCGGTCATGGCGCCGAACTGTAGCCAATCTCACGGGCGAAGGTGATCATCGTGCAGCGTCCCGCTGGGGCGCGGCACCGCGTCGACGGCCTACGCTCCTGCCATGACCGCTCGAGTCCGTCTTGTCGAGCGCATGCGTGGCTTCGGGACCACGATCTTCGCCGAGATGTCCGCGCTCGCAGTACAGACCGACAGCGTGAATCTCGGCCAGGGCTTTCCCGACACCGACGGGCCGGCGCAGTTGCTCGCCGACGCGGCCGAGGCGATCCGCACCGGACACAACCAGTACCCGCCGGGGCAGGGGGTCCCCGAGCTGCGCGCAGCCGTGGCCGCCCACCAGCGCGAGTGCTACGGGCTGCATCTCGACCCCGGAACCGAGGTGCTCGTGACCGCCGGGGCGACCGAGGCGATCGCCGCGGCGATCCTGGCCCTGGCCGGCAGCGGCGACGAGGTGATCCTCTTCGAGCCCTACTACGACTCCTACGCCGCGTGCGTCGCGCTCGCGGGAGCGACCCGCAAGACGATCACGCTGCGCCCGGACCCGGCCGGCGAATGGCGGTTCGATCCGGCCGAGCTGGCCGCCGCGGTGACACCCAGGACCCGCGCGATCGTCCTCAACACCCCGCACAACCCGACCGGCAAGGTGTTCGGTCCGGCGGAACTCGCCGAGATCGCGGCCGTCGCCGTCGAGCACGACCTGGTGGTCGTCACCGACGAGGTGTACGAGCACCTCGCCTTCGACGGCCGCACCCACACGCCGATCGCCACGCTGCCGGGAATGGCGCAGCGGACGCTGACGATCGGCAGCGCCGGCAAGACGTTCTCCGTGACGGGGTGGAAGATCGGCTGGGCGACCGGGCCGGCGCAGCTCGTCGGCGCGGTACGCACCGTGAAGCAGTTCCTCACCTACGTCAACGGCGCGCCGTTCCAGCCCGCAGTCGCCCGCGCGTTGGGCGCGGGGAGCTGGACGGGGGTCGCCGAGAGGCTGCAGGCTCAGCGTGACCTGCTCTGCGACGGCATGCAGGCGCTCGGCTACGACGTGATCCGGCCGCAAGCCACTTACTTCGCCACCGTCGACGTCCACGGCGACGCCGTCGAGTTCTGCCGCGAACTTCCGCACCGGGCCGGCGTCGTCGCGATCCCGAGCAGCGTCTTCTACGACTCCGACGCCGGCGACTCGCTGGTGCGCTTCGCGTTCTGCAAACGTCCCGACGTGCTGCACGAGGCGCTGCAGCGGTTGGAGAAGGCGTCATGAGGGTTGCCGCCGTGCAGCACGACATCGTGTGGGAGGACGCCGAGGCGAACCGCGCGCACGTGCAGCCCCTGATCGCCGAGGCCGCAGCGGCCGGTGCCCGGCTCGTCGTGCTTCCGGAGATGTTCGCCACCGGATTCTCGATGCGGCCGGAGCGCGTCGCCGAGGACGAGGGTGGCCCGAGCGAGCAGTTCCTGCTCGAGCAGGCCGCCGAGCACGCGGTGCACCTCATCGGCTCGATCGCCCAGCGCGGGCCTGACGGCCGGTATCGCAACAATGCGATCGTCGCCGCGCCCGACGGTGGCGTATGGCGCTATGCCAAGATCCACCCGTTCAGTTACGCGGGCGAGCACGAGCACTACGCCGCCGGCGACAAGCCCCTCACCGTCGACATCGACGGGCTGCGGGTGAGTGTGTTCGTCTGCTACGACCTGCGCTTCGCGGACGAGTTCTGGGCGCTGGCCTACGACACCGACCTCTACGTCGTGCCGGCCAACTGGCCGCGGCCGCGTCGTGAGCATTGGCGGTTGCTGCTGCGGGCTCGCGCCGTCGAGAACCAGGCTTATGTGCTCGGCGTGAACCGGGTGGGCAGCGCGAAGGACCTGGACTACAGCGGCGACTCAGCGGTCATCGACCCGCTCGGGCGCGTGCTGGCCGAGGGAAGTGCCGGTGAAACGGTTCTCAGCACCGAGGTTGATGCACAAGTTGTACAGCAGATCCGCAAAGAGCTACCGTTTCTGCCAGATCGGCGCTCGTTGTAACCTTCCGCTGGTACGCCTTTACGCGCCACCCGCAGCACGTGTTACCAGTTGGTCACGATGTTCCTCCCTGCTTGCCATTCGTCACGAAATAAGACTTGACTGTGGCCTTGTCCGGAGGACAGGTCGTCCACGGGCCGATGCAAGGAGGTCACTACCCAGTGAGAGCCCACAAAGGCAAGGCACTGATAGCCATCGCGGCAGCAGCGGTGATGACTGTCAGTGCGTGCTCCAGCAGCAAGTCCAGCAGCGGCGGAAGCTCAGGCGGCAACAGCGCCCCCAAGGGCCGCCTCGTCTACGGCGAGGGCTCCGACTTCCCCGAGAACTTCCTCCCGATTATCTCGGCGGGCAACGTCACCTCGAACGCGAACATCACCGGCCGCGTCCTCGACGGTGCGTTCCGGATCGCGCCTGACGTGTCCTACCAGCAGGACCCCGACCAGGTCACCGATGCGACCTCGACCATGGTGGGCGGGCAGCAGGTCGTCGACCTCAAGCTCAACCCCAAGGCGGTCTGGGCCGACGGTGTTCCGATCACCGCCGACGACTACGTCTTCACGTTCAACGACACCAAGTCCGCCGACCCGAAGCAGGGCGGCTGCGCCTCGCTGCTCGGCACCACCGGCGCCGACCAGGTCGAGAAGGTCGAGGCCGTGAGCCCGACCGAGTTCAAGATGACCTTCAAGAAGGATCAGCCGTTCGCCGACTGGAAGGGCTTCTTCTCCGGCGGCTCAGGCTCCGCGCCGCTGCTGGCCAAGCACGTCATGGACAAGGGCAGCCCCACCGCCAACTGTGCCGCCATCACCAAGGGTTGGCCGGTCAAGGACGGCATCCCGCTGGGTAACACCAACGGCCCGTGGATCGTGCTCCCGCAGAACGTCAACGTCGCTTCGAAGACGGTGACCCTGGTCCCGAACCCGAAGTACTGGGGCGCCCAGCCGAAGCTCGCGCAGCTCGTCTACGCCAACATCGGCTCGGACTCCGACACGAACGTCAAGGCGCTGCAGAACGGTGAGGTCAACATGATCTACCCGCAACCGCAGCTCGACCTGGTGGCCAACCTCGAGAAGCTGAGCAACGTCACGACGACGATCAGCTTCGGCCCGTCGTTCGAGCACATCGACTTCAACACCCGCGACCCGCTGCTCGGGAAGAAGGAAGTCCGCGAGGCGATCGCCTACGCGATCGACCGGACCTCACTCGTCAAGGGCACCGTCGGCAAGTTCAGCGACAAGGCCTCGGTGTTGGGCAACCGCATGCTCGTCGGGACCCAGAAGGGTTACGAGGACCACAGCGGTCCCTACGCCACGCAGAACATCGCCAAGGCAAAGAGCCTGCTCGAGGGCATCGGCGCCACGATGGGCAGCGACGGCTACTACACGCTCAACGGCAAGAAGCTCGCCTTCAACGTGATGACCACGCAGAACAACCCGCTGCGTGACACCACGGTCCAGTTGATGGCGCAGCAGGTCAAGGCTGCCGGCATCAAGCTCACCGAGACCCCGAGCGCGAACATCTTCGCCGACAAGAGCAAGCCCGACTCCCTCGAAGCAGGCGGTTTCCAGATCGCCCTGTTCGCGTGGGTCGCCGGGCCGTCCATATCGTCGAACAACTCCATCTACAAGTCGCTCGCGGCTCAGGGTGGGGCGCAGGGTCAGAACTACACGCACGGTGCCGACCCGGCCGTCGACCAGGCGCTGACCGCGCTGGCCTCGGCTGCGACGCCGGACGACGAGATCGCCGACGCCAACAAGGCCGACACGCTTCTGTGGAACGACATGTTCACGCTCCCGCTGTACCAGAAGCCGACGCTGCTGTCGTACTCCTCGAACTACAAGGGGATCTCCGACAACAGCACGCAGGCCGGCCCGTTGTGGAACAACGACACCTTCTCCGTCGGCGGCTGACAGCCCCTCTCGGTTGAAGTCCGGTGCCGAGACCCAGACCTTGGTCTCGGCACCGGCTCGTCCGGCCCCGCTTGCGAGCGGCGAACCCCTCGTGGGCCGCGGTCCGGGATGGCATTATCGCGGTAGCCCTGCACACCAGGCGACGCCGTGAATGGCTGAATGGGGTTCCCCATGTTGATCTTCACCCTGAAGCGTTTTCTGAACAGCATCTTCGTGTTGCTGGCGGCGTCGTTCATCGTCTACATGTTCGCGGCGAGCCAGTACGACCCGCTGCAGAAGCTGCGCCAGCAGCCGCAGCTGCAGCCGGGCACGATCGAGCGACAGGCGCACCTGCTCGGTCTCGACCGACCGCTGCTCGAGCGGTACTGGCAATGGCTCAGCCACCTGATCCGGTTCGACTTCCACAGCATCGCGTTCATCCGGTTCAACTTCGGCACCGACGTCAACAACACCTCGGTGTCGACGCAACTCGCCACCCGGCTCGAGATCACGATGCGCATGGTGCTTCTTGCGATCGTCGCGGCGATCATCATCGCCATCATCGCCGGTGTCATCTCCGGCGTCCGGCGGGACAAGCCGATCGACTTCGTCGTCACGATCCTCACGTTCATGCTGATCGCGCTGCCGACGTTCTTCTTCGCCGCTCTGCTGAAGCAGGGCGCCATCTACCTCAACCAGCACGCCGGCACCGACTTCAAGACGACCGGTGACGAGGACTTCGGCATATCCACGTACGGGACGCACAGCGAGATCCTGCATTCGCAGCTGCTGCACCTGATCCTGCCGACCATCTCGCTGGCCCTGATCACCACCGCGGCGTGGATCCGGTACCAGCGCGCGTCCATGATCGACGTCCTCGAGGCCGACTACCTGCGGCTCGCGCGTGCCAAGGGCGTCCGCTGGCCGACCGTCGTGCGGCGGCACGGCCTACGCAACGCGCTCATTCCGCTGACGACGGTCGTCGCGATCGACGTCGGCGCGCTCTTCGGCGGTGCGATCATCACCGAGCGGGTGTACGTGTGGCACGGCATGGGGGAGTACCTGAACATCGCGCTCGGAGCGCAGGACATCAACGCGGTGGTCGGCTGGGTGATGGTGTCGGCGATCTTCGTCGTGGCGTTCAACCTGTTCGCCGACCTCTTGTACGCCGCACTGGACCCACGGATCCGGCTGGCATGAGCCGCTCGAAGCGACCTGAGGAGATCGACTCATGACCGTTCAGCCTTCGGAGATGCAGCTGGTCGTCCCGTCCGGCGAGCCCGAGAACGACACCGAGTTCGGCACCGCATCGAGGTCGCAGTTCCGCCAGGCGGTGTCACGCTTCACGCGCAGCTGGATGTCCATGACAGCGCTGACGGTGTTCGTGCTGATCGTCGCGACTGCCTACATCGCCCCATATATCTACAAGTGGAAGTTCAACAACCCCGACCCGACTGCGCTGTCCGTGCCGCCCGGAAAGCAGGGGCACATCCTCGGCACCGACGAGACCGGCTTCGACCTGCTGGCCCGGCTCTTCCGCGGGACCCAGCGCGATCTGCTGATCATCCTGGTGTCGACCAGCATCGCGGTGTTCATCGGGATCATCGTCGGAGCGGTAGCCGGCTACTTCGGCGCCTTCGCCGACAACGTTCTGATGCGCTTCGTCGACATCATGCTGACGGTGCCGTACCTGGTGATCCTCATTCTCGCCTGCGCCAAGTACCCGAACACCGCGGGCACTGCGCTGGGCATCGGATTCCTGTTCGGCTTGTTCGGGTGGATGGGGCTCAGTCGCCTCGTGCGCGCGCAGTTCCTCTCGCTCAAGGAGCGGGAGTTCGTCGAGGCGGCGCATGCCATGGGTGCGAGCAACTTCCGGATCATCTTCCGGCACCTCATCCCGAACGCGCTGAGCACGATCCTGGTGTTCGGGACGCTGTTCGCCGCCACCTCGATCGTCGCGGAGACGTCGCTGACCTACCTCGGCTACGGCGTGAAGCCGCCGGACACCTCGCTCGGCCTGCTCGTCTCCCGCGGCGTCGACGCGGTCAACACCCGTAGCTGGCTGTTCTACTACCCCGGCCTGCTTATCCTGGTGATCGTCCTGGCCGTGAACCTGGTGGGCGAGGGCATCCGCAATGCCTTCGACCCGCGCAACAACCGGGTGCGTGACTGATGACGCACGCAGGTCAGCTGCCGGCCGAGCCGGTGTCGGTCGAGTTCGTGTCCTCCGCCGCGCGCGAGGGCGCCGCCGGCGAGGTCTTGCTCACCGTCGACGATCTCAACGTGTGGTTCGGCGGCAGGAACGGTGTGCACGCCGTTCGCGGCGTCAGCTACGAGGTGCGGCGAGGCGAGACGCTCGGCATCGTCGGTGAGTCGGGTTCGGGCAAGTCGGTGACGTCCATGGCGGTCATGGGCCTGCTCGACAAGACCGCGCGCGTCACCGGCTCGGTCCAGTTCAAGGGTTCGGAGCTGCTGGGTCTGAAGGACCGCGGCATGTCCGCGGTGCGCGGCAAGAAGATCGCGATGATCTTCCAGGACCCGATGACCTCCCTGGACCCGGTTTACAAGATCGGTCAGCAGATCGTCGAGACCTTGCGGGTGCATGACAAGGACATCTCCCGCAAGGCCGCCCGGGAGCGCGCGATCGACCTGCTCAAGATCGTCGGCATCCCCAATCCGGCCGATCGGGTGGACAACTACCCGCACGAGTTCTCCGGCGGCATGCGGCAACGCGTGGTGATCGCGATCGCCATGGCCAACAACCCTGACGTGATCATCGCCGACGAGCCGACGACCGCACTCGACGTGACGGTCCAGGCGACGGTGCTGGAGGCCATCAAGGCGGCCCAGCAGGAGACCGGTGCGGCCCTGGTTCTGATCACCCACGATCTCGGGGTCATCGCCGGCATGGCCGAACGGGTCATGGTCATGTACGCCGGGCGGGCCGTCGAGTTCGGCGGCGTGGACGACGTCTTCTACCGGCCGCGCATGCCTTACACGGTCGGCCTGCTGAACTCGCTGCCGCGCCTGGACGTCGCCGAGAAGGAACGGCTGACGCCGATTCTCGGCACACCCCCGTCGCTGCAGAACCTGCCACCCGGGTGCCCGTTCGGTCCGCGCTGCCCGATGCACGTCGCAGAGTGCAACGCGGCCGAGCCCGAGTTGCGCACGGTCGACGGCACGATGCCGCACGTCGCGGCGTGCATCCGCGCCGAGGAGCTGATCGGTCAGGACCGCTACGAGGCGGGCCAGGTTTTCGAGGCCACCAGCGCCGATGCGGGTCTCGCCGGTGAGCTCGCGGCTGGGGCGCTCGCCGCCGACGTCTCCGGCGCGTCGCCGGACGAGCCGGCGGACGAGCCGCCTGAGCCGCCGGTACTCGGGCCGCCCTCCGGCCTCGGCTCGCCTCCGGTTCCGCACCCGCCGACCGATCCCACCGCCCCCGGCCACGGAGCGCACGAATGACGACCCCCGGAACGAATGCCGTCGCGGCCCCCAGAGTGACCGGGCGGTCCGACGACACCCTGCCCGTGCTGCGGGTGACCGACCTGAAGAAATATTTCCCGATCCGCAGCACCATCCTCAAGCGCACACTCGCCCAGGTGCAGGCCGTCGACGGCGTCTCCTTCGACGTCTACGCCGGTGAGACGCTCGGCTTGGTGGGCGAGTCCGGGTGTGGCAAGTCGACCACCGGCCGTGCCGTGTTGAACCTGCAGCCCGCGACGTCGGGCAGCGTGGTCTTCGAGGGGCGCGAACTGGTCGGCCTGTCGCGCCGCCAGATGCGTCCGCTGCGCCGCCACATCCAGCTAGTGTTCCAGGACCCGTACGCGTCGCTCGACCCGCGTATGCAGGTCTCGCGGATCATCGCCGAGCCGTTGGTGATCCACAAGCTCGCATCGGGCACCGAGCTCAGGCGTCGTGTCGCCGAGCTGATGAAGCTCGTCGGCCTCAACCCCGAACACCAGATGCGCTACCCGCACGAGTTCTCGGGAGGCCAGCGACAGCGCATCGGTATCGCTCGCGCGCTTGCCCTCGAGCCGCGCCTGCTCGTCCTCGACGAGCCGGTGTCGGCGCTCGACGTCTCGATCCAGGCCGGTGTCATCAACCTGCTCGACGACCTGCGCCACCGGCTCGGCCTGAGCTACGTGTTCATCGCGCACGACCTGTCCGTGGTGCGGCACATCTCCGACCGGGTAGCGGTCATGTATCTCGGCAAGATCGTCGAGACGGCCCCGACGGACGAGCTGTTCAAGCGCCCGGCACACCCGTACACGCAGGCGCTGCTCTCCGCGATCCCGCTGCCCGACCCAGCGCGCGAGCGCACCCGCCAGCGCGTCCTGCTCGAGGGCGACCTGCCCAGCCCGGTGAACCCGCCCTCGGGGTGTCGCTTCCGCACGCGGTGCTTCAAGTTCAGTGGCCAGCTGAACGACGAGCAGCGGCAGAAGTGCATCAACGAGGAGCCCCTGGCCGACAACCGCGACATCGGCCATCCGACCGCGTGCCACTACGCCGCGGTCCAGACCGTCCTGTAGTGACCGCCGGCCCGACCCCGCGGGCGGATGCCGGATGAGCCGCCGGCTGCTGCTCCTGCACGCCCATCCTGACGACGAGTCGATCACGACGGGCGCGACGATGGCTCGCTACGCCGCCGAGGGGGCGCACGTCACCCTGGTCACCTGCACGCTGGGTGAGGAGGGGGAGGTGCTGCTCCCCGAACTGGCTCAGCTCGAGGCGGCCCAGGCCGACCAGCTCGGCGGGTACCGGATGGGTGAGCTTGCCGAGGCGATGCGGTGGCTCGGCGTGAGCGACCACCGGTTCCTCGGCGGGGCCGGCCGGTTCCGCGACAGCGGGATGATGGACACGCAGGCCAACGCACATCCACGGGCGTTCTGGCGGGCCGACTCCGACCCGGACGTGTTCGACGCCGCGGTGACCGCCGCAGTGCAGATCATCCGTGAGCTCAGGCCGCAGGTGCTCGTCACCTACGACGACAACGGCGACTACGGGCATCCCGACCACGTCATGGCGCACCGGGTGGCCAGCGCCGCGGTCGAGCGGGCGGCCGAGCCCGGGTTCGGGGCCGGCGAACCGTGGCGGGTCGCGAAGGTCTACTGGACGGCCACGCCCACATCGCTGGTGCGTGCGGGCGCCGAGTCGCCCGACAACCCGTTCGGCGGCGCCGACACCGACGAGCTGCCGTTCGGCGTCGACGACGCGCTGATCACGACGATCATCGACGCGAGCGCGTACGGTGCGGCGAAGCTCGCGGCGCTCGCGGCGCACCGGACCCAGATCGCCGTGGACGGGCCGTTCTTCGCGCTGTCGAACATGCTGGGGCGCAAGGCGTTGCCGGTGGAGCACTTCCGGCTGCGGTCGGGCACGATGGGGCCTGACCGTGATGCCGAGGGTCGCGAGACCGATCTCTTCTCCGGAGTGTCGACATGATCCCCGCACGCCTGCTGACCGGCCTGGGCCTCGGAGCGCTCTGCGCAGCCGGCATGCTCGCTGCGGCCCTGGAGATGCTGCTCGTACCGCTCTATGCCGGCAAGACGCTCGTGCCGCTCACGGTGGCGCTGGCCGTGCTGATCAACGTCGCCCTGCCGCTGCTCGCGCGCTCGATCGTCCCGAGCGGGGCAGCGGCGCTCGCGCCCTTCGGTGCGTGGCTGCTCGTCGTCGTGGTCGTCGGCTTGTTCCCACGCCCGGAGGGCGATGTGATCCTGCCGGGTGGCGGCGCGGTCGAGTGGGTGGGCTACGGGGTGCTGCTGGGCGGGACGGTCGCGGGCACGGTCACGGTCGTGCTGAGCGGATCACGCCCGGCCAGGTAGGGCTCAGCCGGTGAACGGATGGCGGTTGGCCTCGGCCAGCGCCTCCTGCACGGCGTTGACCGCTGCCGGCGGGAGATCGGTCTCGACGAGCTGCGTGTTCGGGAAGCGCGCGAGCTCGCGCTGCAGGTCGGCGACCGAGACGTGTGAGACGAGCAGGGCGAGCGCAGTGCGCCCGGGCGGCACCGCCGCACGCAACTCGGCGACCGTCGCGTCCTTGACCCCGCTGTCGACGAGCTTGGCGTAGAGGGCGCCCCCGCCGGCGGACGCAGCGGCGACGACCAGGCCGCCGATGGGGCCACCCAACAGGGTGCCGAGCAGCAGGCCCCACACGCCCGCACCGACGCCGGCCTGTCCTGGCGTGATGTCGGTCGTCTCGCGGACGTGTGACGTCCCATCCGCGTCGCGGGAGATGATCACGGCGTCGTGCAGCTGAAGGTCCTCGTCACGTTGCAGCCGGGCCGCCGCGAGCAGGAACTCCTGCGCCTTCAACGGATCGTCGAACGAGATGACGAGCAGCTTGCTGTCGTCGGGCGTCTTCGAAGCCATGCCGGAAGTCTATGCGCGTGCGGCTGTGCGGTACCGGTAGTCGTGGTGGACCCAGTACCCGAGGTCCCGGTACAGCGAGACCGCGGGAGCGTTGTCCGTCGAGACCTGCAGGTGGGTGCGCACGGCGCCCTGCCGCTCGCCCCAGCGCCACAGCGCCGCCATGACGGCGCGCGCGTGGCCGCGCCGCCGCGTGTCGGGGCGCACCTCGACCGCCGTCACGCCCAGCCAGCCGTCGTCGACCGTGCCCCGCCCGACGGCGAGCACTTCGCCGCCCTCCCGCAGGGCGGCGAAGCCCACGCGGTCGTGTCGCAGCAGGAGGGCACGGGCGTCCGCGGACGCGCCCATGCCGTCCCGGTACCGGGCGAACCACTCGTCGTCCGGGGTGACGTCCACCTGGACCGAGGCAGGTGCCTCGCCCGGCAGCAGGTCGAGGCGGGCGCACATCACGTGGACGTCGACGCTGGGCGCCCAGCCGCGTTCGCCGAGTGCCGCGTCGAGCAGCCGGCGTGCCTCGACCGGAACCTGGAAGCGGGCCGGCAGGCCCCGCTCGGCGTACCACTGGCCCACGTCCTCGAGCGCGGTGTCCAGCGGCACCCCCGGCGCCGCCAGCGGCAGGACGCTGTTGGCGCGGCCGGTGAAGCCACCGTTGGCGCGCAGCAGCCAACCACCGAGCCGGCCGGATTCGGCGGGCCGCCAGCCCTGTGCGACGACGGCCTCCAGGCCCAGCTCGTCCCGGGTCGAGGGCGGTGCGGCCTTGGCCGCGGCGACGGTCGCCAGCGCCACCTCGACCGGCCCGGTACGGGTGTCGACGATGGCGCGCTCGGTATCGAGGGCCACCAGGTCGCCGACGACGTCGGAGAAGGCCGCCCGCTCGCCGCGGGCCGCCGGCACTGCTCGGCGCACGCTGACCCGCCGCCCGACCCAGCTACGCTCCAGCACGAGCGGCATACTAGGTGAGGCCCCTCGGCCCGTTAGCTCGCCGACAGACCTGAACTCGCCCGGAGGACTGCAGTGACGTACGTGATTGCCGAGCCATGTGTGGACCTGCTCGACAAGGCATGCATCGAGGAATGCCCTGTCGACTGCATCTACGAAGGCACCCGGATGCTGTACATCCACCCCGACGAGTGCGTTGACTGCGGGGCCTGCGAGCCCGTCTGCCCGGTCGAGGCGATCTTCTACGAGGACGACTTGCCGGACAAGTGGCGCGACTACACCCAGGCCAATGTCGATTTCTTCGACGAGCTGGGCTCGCCCGGTGGCGCCTCGAAGGTCGGCAAGACCGACCACGACCCCGCGTTCATCAAGAACCTGCCGCCGCAGGGCGAGGGGCACTGACCCCTCGGCGAGCCGGGCGATCAGCCGACCGCCGCCATGGTGGCCACGACGGCTGACGCGCCGGCGGCCGGGCGGTCCTGCCAGCCCTTGGCGCGCGTCCACTGCTTGCCGCGGTAGTCGACGGCATCGATGCCGAGCTGGTCGGCGTAGGCCACGAACCATGCGGCGGTCTGCCAGCCGGCGCCGGGCACCGTGATCGTGCCCGGCGCGGTCGTGGGTGCGTTGATCGGCAGCTCGCCGTCGACCTTGGCGGCGACCTGCGCCACGGCCGCGACCTGGGTCGGCTTCCCGAACGTGCAGTTGACCCCGGCCGGGGTGCGACCGATCAGCGCATCGGCGAGCGCGGTCGCCTCGGTCTCGTGCTGGGCGTAGGCACTGCCGTCGGCCGAGATCTGGACGTCCTGGATCGCTTCGGCCAGCGGCAGGGTCTGCCAGCCGTTGATCTTGACGAGGTGGGCGAGGAACTCCGTCGTCGCCTTGAAGACGTTTTGGAGGTTGGCCACGTCGCCACCTCCCCAGCCCTGGGACGGACGCTGCTGCAGTACGCCGACCGAGTCGCGGTCGCCCGCGCCCGGCGGCAGGTTGCGCAGCTTGCTCTCCTGCAGACCCGCGGCGAGCGCCAGGACGGCCGCGCGCTCGGGCAGCACAGGCTGGTACGAGGACACCGCGGCCACCATCGACGCGGCGACGGCGGTCTGGCTGGTGTCGAGCTCGTAGGTCCCGAGCGTGCAGTGGTCATAGGCGAGGTGGGACTGCGTAGTGGTCCATACCGCGCGGATCGTCAGCCCGGCAGCCAGGGCGACGACGAGGAGGACCACCCCGTAGATCACGGTGATACGGCGGCGTGACGCCATCGACGCGTTCAGTTCGCGTGCAGCGCGTCGTTCAGAGCAACGCCTGATCCGGACCGAGGCCGCACCTCCAGCGCGCCGGTGACGCTGTTGCGCCAGAACTGCAGGCCGTCGCGGCCGGAGAGGTCGAGCGCCTTGACCACTCGGCCGTCGGGCAGCGTGATCTTCGAGCCGGCTGTGACGTAGGTGCCGGCCTCGACGACGCAGTCGTCGCCGAGCGAGATGCCGATTCCGGCGTTGGCGCCGATCAGACACCGCCGCCCGATGCTGATCTGCTCCTTGCCGCCGCCGGAGAGGGTGCCCATGATCGAGGCGCCGCCGCCGACGTCGGAGCCGTCACCCACGGTCACGCCGGCCGAGATGCGCCCCTCGACCATCGACGCACCGAGTGTGCCGGCGTTGTAGTTCACGAAACCCTCGTGCATGACAGTGGTGCCTTCTGCCAGATGTGCGCCCAGCCGGACCCGGTCCGCATCGGCGATGCGCACGCCGGTCGGCACGACGTAGTCGGTCATGCGCGGGAACTTGTCGACGCCGAACACCTGCACCGGCCCCTTGCGGCGCATCTTCATGCGGACGTGCTCGAAGTCGTCGACGGCGCACGGTCCGGAGTTCGTCCAGACGTTGTTCGGCAGCACCGCGAAGATGCCCTCGAGATTGACCTCGCGCGGCCGGACCAGGCGGTGCGACAGCACGTGCAGCCGCAGGTACGCGTCGGGGACATCCACGGGTGGGGTGTCCAGGTCGATCTCGATCGTGATCATCTCGATGCGGATGCCGCGTTCGCTGGTGCTGCCGTGCGTGCCGGCGAGCGAGGCAAGCTCGTGGGGGGCCTGGGTACCCCCCTGGCCACCGAGGATCGGTTGCGGGAACCAGGCGTCGAGCGTGCGGCCCGCGGCGGTGCCCTCGACGACGGTGGTTGCGACGCCGTGGCCGCTGGCAGTTCTACGCTCCGTCACTCGACAACCCTAACCGCGCGGGTCGCGTAGCCTCGCGGCGTGCTGGATCTGAGCGCGGACGCGGGCAGCCTCACCGCTGCGCTCGTCGACGTCGAATCGGTGTCAGGGGGCGAGCGTCCTCTCGCCGACCTGGTCGAATCGGCACTGGACGCATACGGCCCGCTGTCCGTCCAGCGCGACGGCAACGTCGTGATCGCCCGCACCGACCTGGGACGCCCGCAGCGGATCGTGCTGGCCGGGCATCTCGACACGGTGCCGATCGCCGGCAACGTTCCGTCGCAGCTGCGGGACGGGCGGCTGTACGGGTGCGGCACGTCCGACATGAAGTCGGGGCTGGCGGTCATGTTGCGGCTGGCGCATCTCGTGGGCACCGGCGCACTCGACCCGCGGGCCGACCTCACGTGGATCGCGTACGACTGCGAGGAGGTCGAGGCGGCGCTCAACGGCCTCGGCCGCATCGCCCGCGAGCACCCCGGCCTGCTCGCCGCCGACCTCGCCGTGCTGCTCGAGCCCACCGGTGGCGTGATCGAGGGCGGCTGCCAGGGCACGATGCGGGCCACGGTGCATGTGCCTGGCGTCCGGGCGCACAGCGCCCGCGCCTGGCTCGGGCGAAACGCGATCCACGCCGCTGCACCCGTTCTCGCCCGCCTTGCCGAGTACGCGCCGCGCACCGTCGACGTCGACGGGCTCACCTATCGCGAGGGCCTCAATGCCGTGCGCATCGAGGGCGGTGTCGCCGGCAACGTCATCCCGGATGAGTGCGTGGTCACCGTGAACTACCGCTTCGCGCCCGACCGCGACGAGGCCGCGGCGGAGCAACACGTGCGCGTGGTGTTCGACGGTTACGACGTCGCTGTGACCGACTCGGCGCCGGGTGCTCGCCCAGGGTTGGACGCGCCACTGGCGCAGGCGATCGTCGCTGCCGTCGGCGGCGAGCCCCGTGCCAAGCTCGGCTGGACCGATGTCGCCAGGTTCGGCCCGCTCGGCATCCCCGCCGTGAACTTCGGACCGGGTGACCCGAACCTCGCGCACAAGCTCGAGGAGTCGGTCGATCTCGCGCTGGTCGTCGAGGGTGAGGCCGCGCTGGTCCGGTTCCTGTCATGACCGGGACGATCTTGTCGGTGTCGGCAGATCGGCGGCATCGTTTCAGCAAGGTGCCCGTCGAGAGCATCCGGCTCGTCGAGGGGTTCGGCGTCGAGGGCGACGCGCACTTCGGGGCGACGGTGCAGCACCGCTCCCGCGCTCGGTACCGGCCCGGCGAGCCGAATCTGCGCCAGGTGCATCTCGTGCAGGAGGAGTTGCTGGACGAACTCGTCGGGCGCGGGTTCCGCGTGGCCGCGGGGGTCATCGGCGAGAACATCACCACCCGCGGCGTCGACCTCTCGGCCCTGCCGACAGGCACGCGGCTGCGCCTCGGCGGCGACGCCGTCGTCGAGCTGACCGGCCTGCGCAACCCGTGCGTCCAGCTCGACCGTTACCAGGACGGCCTCATGGCGGCGGTCCTCGACCGTGGATCGAACGGGCAGGTGATCCGTCGCGCGGGCGTGATGGGCGTGGTGCTCACCGGCGGAGTGGTGCGGCCCGGCGACGACGTCGAGGTCGCCCTGCCTGCGGGCCCGACGCCCGCGCTCGGACCGGTGTGATCGCCCACTACGGTCGAGGCATGACGGCCGAGGGCGAGCGCACCGAGCAGCAACGCGGTCCGGTCCTGCTGCGGCGCAACCAGATCAGCGCGGGGACGACCGACCAGCGGCTGCTCGACTCGCGCGGGCCCTCGGACTGGGTGCACACCGATCCGTGGCGCGTGCTGCGCATCCAGAGCGAGTTCGTCGAGGGCTTCGGCCTGCTCGCCGAACTGCCCGCGGCGGTCTCCGTCTTCGGTTCGGCGCGGACACCCGTCGAGTCCGCCGAGTACCGGGTCGGCCTCGAACTCGGCGGCGCGCTGGCGCGGGCCGGCTTCGCCGTCATTACCGGCGGCGGCCCCGGATCGATGGAAGCGGTGAACCGGGGCGCGTCCGAAGCCGGTGGCGTGTCTGTCGGCCTCGGTATCGAGCTGCCCTTCGAGCAGCGGCTCAACGAGTGGGTCGACATCGGCATCAACTTCCGCTACTTCTTCGCGCGCAAGACGATGTTCGTGAAGTACGCCCAGGCCTTCGTGATCATGCCGGGCGGCTTCGGCACCCTCGACGAGATGTTCGAGGCGCTGACGCTCGTCCAGACCCGCAAGGTCACCCGGTTCCCCGTCATCCTCTACGGCACCGAGTACTGGCGCGGCCTCATCGACTGGATCCGCGACACGGTGGTGACCGGCGGCAAGATCGGGCCGGCCGACCTGGATCTCGTCCACTGCACCGACGACGCCAACGAGATCGTGGACCTCATCCTCGAGTCACGGCATGCCGGGTCGGAGCAGGACGCCGCCGAGGCACGCGCCGCGGCCGACGCCGCCGAGCGCGCCGGCGTCGACGACTGAGCGGGCTTCCGGGCACCGATGGCGGTCGTCTGCGTCTACTGCGCCTCGTCGGAGGCGATCGACAGCTCGTATGTCGACCTGGCGACCCAGGTGGGCAAGCGTCTTGCGGCCGGCGGGCACTCGCTCGTGTCAGGTGGCGGGCGGGTGTCGATGATGGGTGCCGTGGCGCGCGCCGCCCGAACCGGTGGAGCGCGCACCGTCGGCGTCATCCCTGAACATCTGGTGCCCTTCGAGGTGGCCGACGCCGATGCCGACGAGCTGATCGTCGTCTCCACGATGCGCGAGCGCAAACGCGTCATGGACGAGCGCTCGGACGCGTTCATGGCGTTGCCCGGCGGCATCGGGACGCTCGAAGAGCTGTTCGAGGTGTGGACGTCCGCCTCGCTCGGCATGCATGGCAAGCCGGTGGTCGTCCTCGACCCGGATGGGTTCTACGCCCCGCTGTGGAGCTACCTCGACGCGTTGGTCGAGCAGGGCTTCGTGCGGCGCGCGGCCCTGGGCAGCCTGCACCGCGTCGCGTCGGTGGACGCGGCGTTCGGCGTGATCGAGCGGTTGGCCGGGCCCGGGAGTTAGCCGCCGCGGGGCAGGCCCGAGCCGTGCTGCTGGAAGTCCATCAGTCGCTGGTTCTCGTAGCCGACGCGCCGGGTGGTGCCCTCGAGGTCCCGGAACATCTGCTTCAGCGTTCGGATTCCGTCGGCCGGCTGCGTCGCGATCGCTGCGGCCAGCTCGAGCGCCGCGTGCTCCGCCTCGGCGGCGGGCGCGACGCCGTGCAGGAACCCGATCGCCTCGGCCTCGGCAGCACCGACCACGCGACCGGTGAGGACGAGCTCCTTCGCGCGCGAGACGCCGATGAGCGGGCTGAGCCGGGCCGGCCCGACCGGGACACCCAGCCGCGCGCCCGCCCACGCGAGCTTCAGATTGTCCCCGCCGACGCGCAGGTCGCACCCCGCAGCGATCTCGGCGCCCGCGCCGACCGTGTTGCCCACGCAGACCGCGACGGTGACGACGGGGTAGTCGTCGATGAGGCTGTACAGGTGCGTGAACGCAGCCATCCGCGCCACCCCGCCGGCGTGGTCGAGCATCTCGCCGACGTCGGCGCCCGCGCACAGGGCGCGCTCTGTGGTGCTCGACAGGACGACGGCACGAACATGATCGTCCGCCGCCGCACGCTCGAGCATGCCGATCAGCGACTCGAGCGACTCGGTGTCCAGGGCGTTGCGCTTGTCCGGCCGGTTGAGGCGGATGACTTCGACCCCGCCGGCGGCGCGCTCGTGAAGGACAGGTTCGCTCACGCGGGTCAGTGGACCATGCGGTGCGAGAGGGGGTCGTGTCGGGTGGCTGCCCGGCCGCTGTCAGGCGAGGCCGCGCCCGGGGCGCGGCCGGCGGTCCGCTGCCCTCGATGGACGCCACCATGTCGAGCACTCGGCGTGTCGCCCGCACGTCATGGGCACGCAACACCCGCGCGCCCTGCCATGGCGAGGTCGCGATGGCGGCGAGGGTGCCTTCGAGCCGCGCGGCGACCTCGCCGCGCCAGTGTCGACGCTGATCACCAGCTCGGGGAACCGCTCGCGGACGTTCTTGACGACCGGCAACGCCCGGCGCAGTTCCTCGTCGACACCGACCGCCGGGCCATACCCGGCCCGTACGCCGCCGATGTCGCCGATGTCGGTGCCGCCGGCGACTGCCGTCTCGACCGCGCGCAGGGCGACGTCCAAGCGCAGGGTGAGCCCGCCGTCGTAGAACGAGTCCGGGGTGCGGTTGACGATCGCCATGACGGCGTAATCGTCCGGCCCGAACGTGCGACCTCCGAGACGCACCACCATCACTTCACCCTGACAGTGCAGCCGCATGACACGATCGTCGGGTGTTGACGCTCGTCCTCTATGCGCTGCTCGCGATCGGGTTGGTCGGCGGACTGTTCCTTCTCGCCGTCCGCTTCCTGCCTCCTGGCGAGCAGATCGCCCCTGCCACGCGGGACGAGCCGGTCTGGTCGCTGCCGGAGAACCGGCAGCTGGAATCCAGCGACATCGACCAAGTACGCCTCCCGGTCGCGTTGCGCGGGTACCGGTTCGCCGAGACGGACGCGCTGCTCGACCGGTTGTCCGGCGAACTGCGACGGCGCGACGAACTGATCGCGCGCCTGCGCAGCACCACCGTGGACCCGATGGACCTTGCGCGCGACCCGCGCACCGCGCCGGACACCGAGGACGCCGAGGACGCCGAGGACGCCGAGGACGCCGAGCCGACCGAACGCATCGGGAGCGCCGAGGAGGAAGGTGCGGCTGAGGCACTCGTCGAGCAGCTGTCCGGCCCCGAGCTCGCCGTAGCCGCAGCCGTCATCGACGAGTCGTCGGCGCCGGTTTCGCCCGACGAGGCGGTGGCCATGATCGACCGCGGCGTCGTCGCCGCGAGCGCGGAGCAGACCAATTCCAACGGCATCGACGAGAACCCGGTAGAGGTCGAGCCGGGCGTCGTCCCGCCGCTCGGGTCCGAGGACGGCGCGGCGGAAGCGGCGGACGCGGCGGACGCGGCGGACGCGGCGGAGGGCGGCGCGGCGGTGTCGTACTGGGAGGTCCCGCCCCCACCCGCCGAACCGCCGACGGCGATGCGGCCGGCGGCCACCGACGACCGGCGATCCAGCGCCGGGGGTCTGCCCGCGGCCGAGGATGGCAACCTCGAGACACCGTCGGTGCGGCGCTGGTGGCAGCGGGTGGGCCGCCCGCCGGCCGGCCCGGTCGACGGACCGACGCCGCCTGAGCCCGCCCGGTCCTCGAACGGGCCCAACGGGCCGCGCGGCGGCGGCGGCACAGCGGTGTCAAGCGGCACGGGGGTTTCGAGGGGCACGGGGGTTTCGAGGGGCACAGGAGGCACACCGGTTTCAAGCAGCTCAGCGGAACCGCGCGGGACCCGCCCTGCGCCCGAGCGTCCCATCCGCGTCGTCGAGCCCGCGATGTCGCCGTCCTGGTGGCGGGCGGCCGGGGATCCGGCCGTACCGGCTCCCGTGGCCGGGCCCGACCGATCGGATGACCCCGACACCGAGGTGATCGGTCTCGACGCCGGCCGGGTTCCGCAGCCCGAGGTGGACGCGCCTGCCGTCAAGGCGGCCGCGCAGCCTGACGCTGCCGAGGCACTCCGGCAACCTCGACGGCGTCGCAGGCGCCTCGATCCCGACGCGGCCTCCGCCGACGAGGCCGAGGACGCGTGGTGGCAGCACCCGGGCGAGCCGGACCCGCGCACCGACGAGATCGTCCTGCCCGGCACCTCCTCGGCCGCCACCCCCTCCGCCACCGCCCCGTCGGCTGCTCCGGTCGTCGGGCTCGACTCCGTCAGCGACCGCGCGGAGTCCGAGCCGTCCGAGCCGTCCGAGCCGGCCGAGCCGGCGGAGCCGCCGGCCGCCGACGCGGACCCGCCGGACGCCGGCAGGGCGCCCCGGGGACAGCCCGATTCCTCCGCGTGACGGCCGCAACGACGTTGGCCTGGGCATGACGAGCCTCGATGACCGTCCGCGCTGCGCGTGGGCGCTGTCCGCGCCGGAGTACGTCGCCTATCACGACGACGAGTGGGGCCGGCCCCTGCACGGCGACGTCGCGCTGTTCGAACGGCTCTCCCTCGAGGCGTTCCAGTCCGGGCTGTCCTGGCTGGTGATCCTGCGCAAGCGGCCCGCGTTCCGCGCCGCCTTCGCCGGCTTCGACATCGACCTCGTCGCGGCGTTCGACCACGCCGAGATCGCCCGTCTCCTCGGCGACGCGGGCATCGTGCGCAACCGGGCGAAGATCGACGCGACGATCGCCAACGCGCGCGCGATCCGCAGCAACGTCCCGGAAGGGCTGGACGCGCTGCTCTGGTCGTTCGCACCCCATGACGCCCGGCAGCCGGCGACGCTGGCCGACGTCCCTTCGACGTCGGCGGAATCCGTCGCGATGGCCAAGGAACTCAAGCGACGCGGACTGCGCTTCGTCGGGCCGACGACCGCGTACGCGCTGATGCAGGCGACCGGCATGGTGGACGACCATGTGGCGACCTGCTGGCGGGCTACCGCCCGGTGAAGACCGGCTTCTGCCTCGCCACGAACGCCGCCGTCGCATTGCGGTGATCCGCGGTTGCGCCCACTCGTGCCTGCAACTCGGCCTCCTTGGTGAGCGCCTCCTCGAGGGTCGCGGTGGCCGCGAACGCCAGCGACTCCTTGATCGCCGCGTACGCAGCAGTGGGGCCGGCCGCGAGACGCGCCGCGAGCTCCTGCGCGGCGGGCAGCAGCCGGTCGGGCTCCACGACCGCGTTCACCAGCCCCATCTCGAGCGCCGCCTCGGCCGTGACCGGCTCGGCCAGCAGGGCGAGGGCGGTGGCGCGGGCCGAACCGACGATCCGGGGCAGCGTCCAGGACACACCGCTGTCGAGCGTCAGGCCCACGTTCGCGAAGGCGAGCAGGAATCCGGCGCGGCTCGACGCCAGCCGGAAATCGCAGGCGAACGCGAGCCCCGCGCCCGCCCCTGCGGCCATGCCGTTGACCGCCGCGACGACCGGCACGGGCAGGTGTGTGAGGGTCGTGACGATGGGGTTGTAATGCTCGGTCACCGTGTTCAGCGGCGCCGGGTCGTTCGACTCGAGCAGCGCGACGTGCTCGCGCAGGTCCTGGCCGCCGCAGAAGCCGCGACCGGCGCCGGTGAGGACGACGGCGCGGACCGTCTCGTCCCGCGCGATCGAGTCGAGCCCGTCCATGAGCGCCTCCTTCAGCGCCACCGAGAGGGAGTTCATCGAGTCGGGACGGTTCAGGGTGAGCGTCGCAACGCCGTCGGCACGGTCGATGAGCAGCACGTCGGACACGATGAGATGCCTCCCGAGGGCGCGGTGCGGATGGTTCCTGGGGACGCTACCGCCCCCCGGAGTTGGGGGAGCGGCCCGCAATGCTGGAGAATGGAACGCCAGGGTGCGCACGTCCACCGGCGCCCGGCGGTTTGACAACACGTGAGCGTGCAGAGCTCACCTAGGAGGTACGGCATGGCGGCCATGAAGCCGCGGACGGGCGACGGTCCGCTCGAGGTCACCAAGGAGGGGCGCGGCATTGTGATGCGCGTCCCTCTCGAAGGCGGTGGTCGCCTCGTAGTGGAGATGACCCCTGACGAGGCGTCCGCGCTGGGTGACGCTCTGAAGAACGTCGTCAGCTGATTCGCTGACACCCGCGACCCCGGGCCCGGCCTTCGCCGGAACCGGGGTCGCGCTCTGTCCGCCTCCGCCTCCGCATGCCGCCGTGGCAGGATCGGCGGGTGCTCGACGTCCGTCTCGCCGCCGCGTCCGACGCGTTCCCCGCCGCCGAGACGCGCCGGGTCGACACTCGCGGGCGCAGCTCGCAACTGCGGCTGGCCGCCGGGCTCCTGAGCCGCGAACTCGACAAGCCGGCAGCGCTCGACGTCTCCGGGCTCACCGGTGAGCGGCTGAGCGCGTTCGTCGAAGGCCTGGTGCTCGGCGGTCACCGCCTCGCCGGGCCGACCGCCGCCCCGGCCGACCTCCCGGTCCGCCTGGTCGGCGTCCAGGACGAGAGCGCGCTCGAGCGGGGGCGAAGCGCCGCTGCGGCGACCATGTGGGCGCGTGAGCTGGCGAACACGCCGGCGTCGACGAAGACCCCGTCCTGGCTGGGCACCCGCGCCGCCGGCCAACTCAGGCCGCTGGGCGTCGAGGTCGCCGTGCGTGACGAGCAGTGGCTGGCTGACGAGGGCTTCGGCGGCGTCCTCGCTGTCGGGGCTGGCGCCGCCGCGCCGCCGCGTCTGATCGAGGCGTCGTGGCGGCCGCGCCGTGCACGTGCCGGCGTGCATGCGGTCCTCGTCGGCAAGGGCATCACCTTCGACACCGGGGGCATCAACCTCAAACGCG
>JAVHVN010000016.1:0-30996 GCA_032160545.1 Pseudonocardiales bacterium
CGTGCCACGCACGCAATCGTCGATGTAGGTGAAGCTGCGAGTCTGCTTGCCGTCGCCCCAGATATCGATCGTGTGCTCGCCGGTGATCGCCGCCCGCGCGATCTTGCGGCAGATCGCGGCCGGCGCCTTCTCGCGGCCGCCGTCCCACGTGCCGAACTCGCCGTACACATTGTGGTAGCGCGCGACGCGGGTCTGCAGCCCGTAATCCTCGAGGAAATGGCGGCACATCCGCTCACTGAACAGCTTCTCCCAGCCGTAGCCGTCCTCGGGCATCGCCGGGTACGCGTCGGCCTCCTTGAGCGGGACGACGTCCGGGTTCGTCTGGTGCTCCGCCGCGTAGACGCACGCCGACGACGAGTAGAAGTAGCGCTCGACCTGGTTCTCGCGGGCCGCCTGCAGCACGTGGGTGCTGGTGAGCACCGACATCATGCACAGGGCCTTGTTGTTCTCGATGAAGCCCATGCCGCCCATGTCGGCGGCGAGGTTGAAGACGACGCCGGCACCCCCGACCGCAGCCCGCGCCTGCTCGAGCAGCGAGACGTCGCCCTGCCGGCTCTCGGCGTCCGGGTGCACCTGGTACCACTCGGCGGGCGGCTTGATGTCGACGGCCCGCACCGTCCTGCCCTGCGACAGCAGGGAGCGCACGAGGTGCCCCCCGATGAAGCCGCCGGCTCCCGTGACCACCGCGTCGACCGTCTTCACTGTCGTCCCCTCCGGGCTCGGGCTCACTGAGCCTGTTGCATCTCGCTGGCCGCAGCGGTGCGCCCGCGGCGGTTCTCGCGGTCGTCGGAACGATGCGCGTGCGTCGGCGCCTCGTTCTCGGACCGGTAATAGGTGTAGCCGTACTCGCTGTTCTTGCGCGGCGGCACCCGGTTGAGCACGACGCCCAGCACGCGGGCGTCCACCTGGTGCAGCGTGTGCACCGCGCGCTTGACGTGCGTGTCGGTCGTCAGCCCGTACCGGGCCACGAGCAGCGTGCCGTCCGCGAGCGCGGCGACCTCGGAACCGTCGGCCACCGGCAGCAGCGGGGCGGTGTCGCAGACGACGTAGTCGACCTTGTCGAGCAGCGAGCGGATGACGTCGCGGACGTAGGACGACGCGAGCACCTCGCTCGGGTTCGGCGGCGTCGGGCCGGACGTCAGCACGTAGAAGCTCGACCCCGCGTTCTGCAGCGCCTCGGTCAGCTCGATCTGGTGGATCAGGACGCTGGTGAGGCCGACCGGGCTGAGCAGCCCGAGTGCCTTGGCGATGGTCGGACGGCGCAGGTCGGCATCGACCAGGCAGACGCTGAACCCGGCCTCGGCGAGGGTCGAGGCGAGGTTGATCGCGACGGTCGTCTTGCCCTCACCCGGGATCGAGCTCGTCACCGCGATCACCCGGGGGTGCTGGTCGACGTTGGCGAACTGCAGGTTGGCGCGCAGCTGGCGGAAGTTCTCCGCACGGATGTTGCGGGTGCCGGCCCTGGTGGCGATCGGGTGTCGCTGGGTCTTCGGGTCCTCGACGATCACGCCCATCGTCGGCGCGTCCGCGACCTTCGACAGGTCGTCGGCGTTCTTGACCCGGTTGTCCAGGATGTCGAGGGCGACGGCGAGCGCCGCGCCGACCAGCAGGCCGAGCAGTACGCCGAGCGTGATGTTCAGGACCGGCTTCGGTGACGCGGGTGACTTCGGCGCCGTCGCGGGATCGGTGACGAACAGCCGCACCGACGACGCGAAGTCCTGGACGGTGGTGACGAAGGCCTTCGCGGCGGAGTTCGCGATCGCCGCGGCGCGGGCGGCCGAGCCGTCGCTGACGTGCAGGTCGACGATGGACTTCCCGGTCGGCGCCGTCGCGCTGATCTTGCCGCGCAGGGCCGAGTCGGACAGCGGCAGGCTGAGGTCGCGCTGCACCGCGTGCAGCACGTCCGGATTGTCGACGATGGATGCGTACGTCTGCACCAGCGTCTGGACGTAGAGGTTGTCCTGGTTGGCGAGGGCCTGCGAGTTGCTGTTCGCCGAGAGGAAGATCTGCACGCTGGCCGTGTACGTCTTCGGCGTCAACGCAGTCAGCCCGATGGCGACGATGACCGCCGCCAGGACGAACACCAGAAGCAGCTTCCAGCGTTCGCCGAGGACGCGCAGGTATGACCGAAGAGTCACGAACTAGCCTTTCGTACCCGGCCCGGCGGACCGGCGCCCGGCGGAGCTTCATCGTGGTAAACGCGGAACTGACGCTGAAGTGACGCTCGGATGCTAACGGGCGGGGACCGGTCGGCAGCCCAGCCGCGAGCAGAACGGCGGCGCGTTCTCCCCCCGGAGGCGCACAGCATAGATGTGCGCGGCGCCGCTGACCCCCTTATCGCGCAGGTACTCTTCCTGCTGGCTGCGCCTGCGCTGAGTGCCGGACCGCCGCGCAGTAGCCCAAGACCCCGTCACTCGTTGGGAGCTGCATGAGCACCCGGACCCGCGAAAGGCTAGGTCTCGGGCTCATCCTGCTTGCCGTCCTCGGCATCGAGGCGCTGGGGCTGCGCTCGGGCACGGTCGGCGTGGCCCTGCTGATCGCGCTGGCCGTCATCGCCGGGGTGATCTTCGCGGTGCGCGTCGACCTGAAGTGGGCCGGCATGGGCGCCGCGGTGCTCGCGGCGTTCACCCTCACCTGGAACGGCTGGTTCGTCGGGCCGGTGCGCCCCGGTGACGCGCTGATCCCGATCGCGCTGATCTGCTTCGTCCTGGCCGACCCGAACCATTCCCTGCGCTGGCCGCCATGGTGGGTCAAGCAGCTCGGCTTCGTCGTCCTGCTCGTGGCCGCGATCCACATCTTCCTGCCGGCCGACGACCTGTACCTGTCCGGCCGAACGGTCCTCACGGCCACCGGCAAGCCCACCGTCTCCACGAAGGGCAGCCTGGCGTCGGCGAACCTCGGCGTCGGCATCAAGTTCATCATCGCCACGGTGTTCCTGGCGGTGACCTTCGCCGCGGCGGCCAGGGTCGACCGGCGTGCGGTCAAGTGGCTCACCGTCGCGTTCGCCGCCGGCAGTTCGCTGTCGGGTGTCGCCGCGTTCGCGGCGAAGCTCGGCTTCGGCCAGCTCACCAGGCTGGTCCTGCGCGGCGGTCGGGGCTGCTCGGCAACGCTCGGCGGGCTGTGCCAGTCCGCCAACGACGGCGGCCGGCAGCTGGGCTTCTCGAACCACCCGAACTTTCTCGCGGCCGGTCTGTGTCTCGGCGTGCCGCTCGCCGTCTGGCTGATGGCCAAGCGCGACCGCACCGGCAAGGAACTACTCCTCGGCGTCCTGCTGATGCCGGGTCTCATTCTCGGGACGTACGCAAGTGGCTCCCGGGGTGGTGCCGTGTGCGTCGTCGGCGCCGTCGCCCTGTCCGTGCTGCTGTTCGCGCGCACCCGCCAGTACCTGCCTGGTTTCGCGCTCGGGGGGGCGATCGTGGTCGGGGCGATCATCGCCTTCGTCCCGGGCTTCGGCGCGAAGATCCTCCAGGTGACCCGACTCAGCGGCAGCGCGGCCACCGCCGGCAGCGACACCGTGCGCTCGCTGGTCGGCGCGCAGGGCGTGCGGGACTTCCAGCACTCGCCGATCCAGGGCGTGGGGCTGCAGGTGTCGTTCGAGGCCTCGCAGGTCTACCTCCAGGAGCTCGCGTCCGGCGGGCTGCTGCTGTTCACGGCGATGTCGATCTACATGCTCGGCGGGATGCTCGAGTCCTGGGGACTCATGCGCAAGGGCGACGAACTCGCCGGCGCGATCCTGGGCTGCCTGGTGATCATCCTCGCGCTCAACATCTTCGAGGCCGACCTGACCGACCGGTTCTACTACGTGCCGGTGGCGATCCTGGTCGCTCACCTGCTGACACTCGAACGCGGCGAGGGTTCGGAGCCGGCGGAGGGTGCCGCCGCCGAGGAACCCGTCGCGATCGACGTCGCACCGGCGATCAGTCGCCGCTGATCGCCGGCGGGTGGCCCCGCGGGGACGCATCGACGACACTGTGTGGCCGGGCGCGACGGGAGGAGCGAGCGTGAGCGAGACCAAGGGCGTGCGCCTGGCGGTGTACGAGGCGCGCCGCGTGGCGCAGACCGTCCGGATCTTCGCCAACTGGCCCGCGCTGCTGCGCACGATGGGCGGCGCCCGGCTCGGCCGGCAGCCCGGCGAGCTCGACTTCGTCACGCGCCGAGGGGTTCGGCTGAGTTGCCCGAACGTCCCCGGGGCCCGCCTGCCCATGTACGAGCAGTACGCCGACGACTGCTACGACATCGACTGGGTGCTGGGCAACGATCGCACGTCGGCCTTGCAGGTCCTCGATGTCGGAGCGCACGTCGGGGCCTTCGCGACGAACCTCGCCACGGCGAACCCGCAGCTGCGCGTCGAGTGCTACGAACCCTCGCCCGAGAGCGCGCGCTACCTGCGCCGCAACGTCGAGCAGAACGGCCTCGCCGCGCGCGTCCGGGTGCACCAGGCCGCGATGGCCGACAAGGAGGGCGAGGCGCTGCTCGACGACAACAGCGCAGGCAGCGTCCACAACGGCCTGGTGCGCGAGGACCATCGCCTGGTCGCCGGCGACGATGCGCCCGGCTCGCGGGCCACCGTCCGGGTCGCCACCCGCACGTTCGACCAGGCGGTCGCCGACGCACCCGCGCCGTTCGACCTCGTCAAGATGGACTGCGAGGGTGGCGAGTACGCGCTCGTCTACGCCTCGACGCCGTCGAACTGGGCGTCGGTGCAGCGCATCGTCATGGAGTACCACCCGGTCGCCGGCGAGTCGTGGGACGAGCTGCGCGGCTGGTTCGAGCGCCTCGGCTTCGTCGTGGTGCGGCACAAGTCGGAGGATCCGGGCCTCGGCACCGCATGGCTGGCGCGAACGTCCAGCGGCACACCGGGCGCGGCAACCCAGACGGAGGATGGTCAGTGAGTTCCTACGGTTTCCGGCGCGACGCGCTGTACAAGGCGCGGCGGCTCGCCGAGACTCCGCGCACCTTCGCGAACTGGGTGCCGGTCCTGCGCGACATGGCGCTCGGCGGCGTCAGGCGCGGCCCCGAGGAGCTGCACTTCGTCATGCGCTCGGGCATCACGATCGACGCGCCGAACCGGCCGGGTGCGCGCGTCCCGGTCTACGAGATCTTCGCCGAGGACTGCTACCGGCTGGAATGGTGGCTCGGCCCGAAGCTGCTGTCGCAGCCCATCACCGTCGTCGACATCGGCGGCCACATCGGCACCTTCTCGTGCCGGCTCACCCAGCTGCATCGCGGCGCCTCGGTCTTCAGCTTCGAACCGTCCGCGACCACGGCGTCCTTCCTGCGCCGCAACGTCGCGCGCAACGGCGTGGCCGACCGCGTCCAGGTGTTCCAGCGCGCGCTCGCCGCGTCGTCGGGTCATGCCACCTTCGCGGACAACGGGGCGGGCAGCGGGCTCAACGGGCTGCGCTCAGCCGGCCGCACCGCCGGGGTCGCCACCGAGGTCGAGACGATGGGCTTCGACGACGTGGTGGCCGTTGCCGGCGGGAGCGTCGATGCGGTGAAGATCGACTGCGAGGGCGGCGAGTACGACTTGGTGCTCGGGTCCTCGCCGTCGAGCTGGCAGAGCGTGCAGCGGGTGGTCATCGAGTTCCATCCCGTTGCCGGCCACGGATGGGACGAGCTGCGGGACTTCTTCGCGACGGCGGGGCTGGGCGTTCAGGCGCAGGAGGAGTTCGACGGCTACGGCTGCGTCTGGCTGTCCAGGGAGCCGCTCGCCCCGCGAAGCGCCTGATCCGTGGTCCGGTTACCGCCCAGGTTGCGCCCGCTCTTTCCTTATCTCAAGCCCGTGTACGTCCGGGCCACCGGCCTGCTCGCGCCGGGGACGCGGCGGCTCAGTCGCGCGCGCGACGGCTGGCTGCCGACCGGCGTCGTGGACACCGTCGAGACCGCGGCCGCGACCTCGGGCGGACGAGCGGAGGTCGCTCGCCCGGCGGAGCTGCTCGACCGGCCGCCCCGTCCCACCGGCCTGCCGCCGGACCTGGCGGTGACCGATCCCGGTGACAGCCTCAACGTCCCGCGCGTCGCGGCCGCCGAACTTCCTGACGGGCGCGTGCTCGGCCCGCATCGAGCGATCGTCACCGGTCGGGGTGATCTGTTGCAGGAGCTGAGCAGGTACTTCGGCACGCGCCGGCCGCTCGAGCACCCGCTGTTCCTCAACCCGTTCCCACCTCAGCCGCTCGAGGTGCCGGGTCGGCTCGGCGTGCTCGCCTCGCGCGGGGACGGCAACTACTACCACTTCCTGCACGACGTGCTGCCGCGGCTGGCGGTGCTCGAGGCCACCTCGATCGCGGCCCCCGACCGGTGGTACGTCCCGGCCACCGCACGCTTCCAACGCGAGCTGCTCGACCTGGTCGGCATCACCGAGGACCGCCGCATCGACGCCGACCGGCACCCGCACGTGCGGGCCGGATGCCTGGTCGTGCCCGGCGTGCCCGCGATGACCGAGAAGAACCCACCGTGGGTCGGGGCGTTCCTGCGCGAGCGGCTGCTCGACCCGTCACTCGGTGAGCGCCCGCGCGCCCGGGTGTACGTCACCCGCGGGCCGTCGGCGAACAACCGCACCGTCGTCAACGACGACGAGGTCGGCGCGCTGCTCGCCGAACGCGGCTTCGTGACGGTCGATCCCGGCGCGCAGTCCGTACGCGAGCAGATCGAGACGTTCGCGACCGCGTCGGTGATCGTCGCGACGCACGGGGCGGCGCTCGCCAACCTGGTGTTCGCGTCCTTCGGCACGAGCGTGATCGAGCTGTTCCCCGCCGGCTGCCTGCTGCCCGACTACTGGCGAATGGCGTGTGGCGTCCCCGGCATGTCCTACCGGTACCTGTCCTCGACCGGCGGCCCGTCACGACCGACACGGGCGCAGACGATCGTTCGCGACATCGAGGTCGACATCCGCGCGTTGCGTCGACTGCTCGACGAAGCCGGCGCGACCGAGCAGTGATCGGCGGCTGATCGGCGACTGGCAAGCCGCTGTTGGAGCGGCCGGCACCCGCTAGATCATTGGGTAGCGTGACCGGACGCGACTGTGCTGCGACAAGTCACGCCGGGGAGGACCGCTCGATGTTTCCGTCGTCCAACTACGGCGATCGCCGCGGGCGCACGGTCGCGATCGTGATCGCCGTGGTCGCGGCGATCGTCGCCGCCGGTCTCGTGGCCGTCATCGTCGTCCGGCGGCACCACGATCCCCAGCAGCAATCGCCGGCCGGCGCGCAGGCCGTCCAGATCCCGGCCGCCGACGCCGCCACGCTGTCCGCGCTCATGCTGCGTCCGAAGGGATCCGCGCACGTCCCGCTGCTGGTCATGCCGGCGGCGTGGACGGCGTCGGCGACCCAGTACGCGAAGGCGCTGCCCAAGCTCGTCGCGCACGGCTTCGAGGTGATCACCTACGCGCAGCGCGGCGTCGGCGGCTCCACCGGCACCGTCGACTTCGCCGGGCCTGCCACCCAGCGCGACGTCTCGACCGTCATCGACTGGGCGATCGCGAACACCGCGGTCGACGCGAGCCACATCTCGGTGATGGGCGTGTCAGCGGGCGCCACCGCCTCGCTGCTCGCTGCCGAGAAGGATCCCCGCATCAAGGCTGTCGCGGCGCTCAGCGGTACCACCGACCTCGACGAGACGTTCGCACCGAACGGCGCGATCGCCACATTTGCCCTCGCGACCCTGCTGGGCTCGGACAAGGTCACGGGCAATCTCTCACCCGACGTGGCCGCGTTGCTGGCCGACGTCAAGGACGGCAACGCGGACGCCGCCGCTGCTGCGCTGAAGGTCGTGGCGCAGCAGCGCTCGGCGCAGAACGACGTCGCTGCCCTCAACCGCAACGGAACCGCCGTGATGCTCGCGAACGGGTACCAGGACTCGTTCCTGCCACCGGCGGACCTCCTGCGGTTCTACGCGGCTCTGACCGGCCCGAAGCGGCTGCAACTAGGCCCGGGCGATCACGGCTTGCCGGAGTACTCAGGGGCGATCCTCGGCCTGCCCAATGCCGTGTGGGATGCCGCGACCGCGTGGGTCGAGCGCTACGGCGCCGGCAAGGCGGCGGTGCAGGGTGCCGACCCGGGCGTCGTCCTCACCGACGCTGCCGACGCCGGCGTGCACCGCTACCCCGACCTCGCGGCCATCAGCAGCAGGAACGAATCGCTGTACCTGTCCGCCGGCGGCGCGTTGTCGCCGAGCCCGGCGACCGGCTGGACGCGCCCGGTTCAGATGGGCGCGGCCTCGGTGGCCGAGACGCCACCCAGCATGCAGTTCACCATCGGCAGGGTCCAGACCGCCCAGGTCGGCCAGCCGCCCGCGGTGCAGTGGCTGGGCGCCGCGGTGTCCCGGCCCAGCACCGTCAACGGCATCGTCACGCTGCGCGCCACCGTCACCTCGACGACCTCGGCCGTCGGCTTCGCCGCCTACCTCTACGACGTCGGGACGAACGGCACGAGCCAACTGATGACGTATGCACCGGTGCGTCAACCAGCGGTCGCGGGCACCGCCCAGCAGGTCGACCTGCAGTTCCAGCCCACCTCGTGGACGCTCGCCGCGGGCCACCACGTCGCGTTGATACTCGACGGCGCCGACCAGCGCTTCACGCTCTTGCCCACCCAGGGCACGGTGACCTTCGACGCCACCCGCAGCGCGGCGGTGTTGACCCTGCCACTCGCTGGCTCTTGAACAGGCTGGGCGCCCGTCCGCTGTGTAGTCTCCCTGGGTGCTCCGGTTGATCGACCACGCCTCCAGTGCGGCCCGGATACCGCGGTGACCCGCATCTACCTGGCCTGGCAATACATCACGGGCTACTCGACCTCCGGCATGCACGCGCTGGTCGAACAGGGTCACGACGTGCGGCTGATGTACCAGGAGGCGCTCGTGCACCCGCCGTTCCTGGCACCGTTCGACGACGCTGAGCTGACCAAGGGGCTCGAAGCGATGGGCTGGAGCGGCGAGCCGGACGAAGGCCTGCTGCTTCGCGAGCTGGAAGAGTTCCAGCCCGAGGTCATCCTGTTCAACTCGTGGCACATCGGCGCCTACATGAAGGCGGCTCGTCGCTGGCGCGGGCGCGCGCTGCGCATCGTCGTCATGGACCACCAGTGGCTCGGGACGCCCAAACAGTGGCTCGGGCGGCTCACCCGCAACCTGTACATCCAGCGGGCGTTCGACGCGGCGTTCATGCCGGGCGACGAGCAGGCCGTGTTCGCCCGGCATCTCGGGTTCGAGCAGCACGAGATCATCGTCGGGCTCTACACCTGCCACCACTCCTTCTTCACCGGGCCGCAGACCCCCCCGCGCGACTCCTTCCTCTTCACCGGTCGGCTCGTCGACACCAAGGGGGTCGACGTGCTCGCGGCGGCGTACCGCGCCTACCGGCAGCAGTCCAGCAACCCGTGGCCGCTCGTCGTGGCCGGCATCGGGCCGATGGACGCCGAACTCGGCGCGATCGAGGGCGTGCAGCTGCTCGGCTTCGTCTCGCCCGACGACCTGCCCGCCGTCATGGCCGACACCGGTTGCCTGATCCTGCCCAGCCGCTTCGAGCCGTGGGGCGTCGTCGTGCAGGAGGCAGCGGCATCGGGCCAGTCGGTCATCTGCACGAGCAGCTGCGGCGCCGCCTCGCGCCTCGTCCTCGACGGATACAACGGCCGTGTCGTCGCACCCGGCCGTCCGGACGAACTCACCCGCGCCATGCTGTGGGTCGAGCGGGCCGACCCGGCTCATCGGGTGGCGATGAGCCAGCGCAGCGTCGAGCTGGCGAGGCAGTACTCGCCGCAGCGCTGGGCCGAGCATCTCGTCGAGCGCTCGCTGGAACTCCTGCCCGAGAAGGTGTCGCGCTGATGTCGCCGAAGAACGTCAACGCCATCGCGCCGGCGGTCTCCGCCGCGCTGCCGCCCGGCGTGCGCCGCGCGGTGAAGGGCGCGGTGAGCGCGGTCAACCGCCCGATCGCGACCCAGCGCTTCCGCAGCGCCGCGCGCCGCCTGCCGCGTCCGATCGCGCTCGAGGTCGGCGGGCTCGCGCCGCGCGACGGCTGGTTCATGGTGAACGTCAACGCGGTGACGCCGTACTACATGGACGGCACGAAGCCGTGGATCTTCGAGGACGGCTCGCTGTCGCACGTCTACGCCGACAACATGATCGAGCACGTCCCGCTCGCCGGCGCCCGCGTGTTCCTCGCCGAGGCGCACCGCTGCCTGCGCCCGGGCGGCCGGATCCGGCTCGTCACGCCGGACGTCCGCACCCACGTCGAGCTCTACCTCGAGGGCGGCGACGTGACCGACAGCCCGCTCGCCGACGAGTACCGCACGCTCGGCGTGGTGGTCGAGCACCCCATCGACCTGCTGCGCACGCCCATCGGCGAGTTCGGTCACCACGCGGGCTACGTCTACGACTTCGAGACGCTCGACGCAGAGCTGCGGCGGGCCGGCTTCTCGCCGGCCGAGCGATGCGAACTGCAGCGCAGCGACGACCCGATGCTGCGCGATCTCGAGCAGCGCTCGGCGCACGGATCACTGCAGATGGTCGTCGAAGCGGTCCGCTGACATGGCGCCGGACGAAGGCCGGACGACCGTGCTGGTCGAGCCGGACCCCAACGGCCACCGCTTCCAGGCCGTCGCCGAGGTCGCGTCGGTCGCGCTGCGCAGCGGGCCGGTCGTCCTGCTCACCTCGTCAGGCGCGTCGGCCAGTGAGTGGTTCGGCGCGTTCCTCACCGGCCTGCCGATCGAGGTCGTCGAGCGCTTCGACGGGATCTACCCGCCGACGCGGCAGCTGGCCGCGGCGGTGGCCGAGCTCGCCCGCACCCGCGATGTCGGCACCGTCGTCGTGATGGACGCCGACGAGTCGCTCAAGCGCTGGTGGTACGCCGCCGCCCTCGCGTTCCGCCGGCTGCCCCGGCGCCCCCGCGTCGTATTCATGCTGACCCGCTACATCGCGCGCGTCGAACTCCTCGACTGGCGCAACTGGTACCTGCGTACGAGCAAGGCGCTGCTCGTGCTGCTCGCGATGCTGACCCGCACGCTCGATCGCGCCGGCGGGTTCGCCGGCCGCGACGACTTCTCCGAAGGCCGGCTCGTCAAGCGGCTGCGCGACCCGGCGGTCTGCTCGTCGCACTCGCGCGACCGCGAGCGGCTGCGCCGGGAGCTCGGCCTGCCCGCGGACGTCCGCATCGTCGGGATCATCGGCCTGATCGACGCCCGCAAGAGCGTGCCGCTGGTGTACGAGGCGACCCTCGCGAGCGGCGACGAGGCGCGGTTGCTGGTCGCCGGTGTCATCCAGGACGACGTCGGCGCGTGGCTCGACTCGCAACCGGCGGTCGCGCTCGACCGCATGCTGCTACGGCGGCGACACCTCGAGAACGACGAGTTGGATCAGCTCGTCGCCGCCTGCGACGTCGTCTCGGTGGTGCAGCTGAACAAGGGGCCCAGCGGCATCATGGGCAAGGCCCTCGCGGCCGGGGTCCCGGTCGTCACCGCCGGGTCGAAGGTGCGCGCGCGCGAGCTCTCGGTCACTCGCGCAGGCCTCGCCGCCGAGATGGCGCCCGACTCGATCGCGGCGGCGCTGCGCGAGCTGTACGAGTGGGCTCCCGACGCGGTCGGATCGGCAGGTGTGGCGTTGCCGACGACCGACGCCTTCGCCGAACGCTTGCTCGGGGTCGGCCCCGACGGCCTGCTGCCCGGCGCGGCGCGGCGCTTCGAGGTCGGGTCCTGACCCGCGGTGTCAGATCGGCCGGGCCGGTGCGCCGGCGACGGTCGTCCCGGACTCGACGTCCTTGGTGACGACCGAGTTCGCGCCGATCACGGCCTTGTCCCCCACGTGCACGGAGCCGAACACCACGGCGTGCGCCCCGATCGTGACGTCGTCTCCCACCGTGGGCGCAGCCCAGACGCCGCCGCCGACGTGCACCGGCTCGCCGAGCGTCGCGCCCTGATGCAGCCGGCAGCGCGCGCCGATCACGACGTCCGGTCCGACCACCACGCCGCTGGAGTGGACGAGGAACAGGCCGGGGCCGATCGTCGCGAGCGGGTGGATCTCGGCGCCCGAACGGCGCAACGCCCGCGCCCGCAGCAGCAGCGCCAGCGGTGTGAGCCCACGCCCGGCGAGCAGGTGCGCGATGCGGAACGTGATCACCGCCCGGATACCCGGGGACACGGCAACCTTCGCGAGCGCGCGAGTCCAGAAGACCCGGTTGCTGTACAGCCGGAAGTTCGGATGGGTAGCAGCCTCGACGTCGGCACGGATGATCGCGAGGAACGAATCAAGACCCTCCCGAGACATGCGCTGGAGTGTATCGACGGCACCGCGGGCCGCACGCCGAGAAGCGCGTCCGAGGCGGCTAGGCTGCGCCCGACCCGATGCTGCGGAAGGATCTGACGGATGACCTACGGACGGCCCGCGAGCACGCCCAGGTCGCTCGTCCAGCGTGGTGCGCACGCCGCGAAGCTGTTCGTGCACCGGGTCGGCTTCGACGTCACGCGCGACACGTTCAAGCACGGCTTCATCCCCCAGCTGCAGGCGCAGGGCATCGACACGGTGCTCGACATCGGCGCGAACACCGGGCAGTTCGCCGAGCTGCTGCGTCGGTCGGGGTATGCCGGCCGGGTGCATTCGGTCGAGCCGCTGTCGAGCGCGTTCGAGCAGCTGTCCGCTGCGGCGAGCGGCGACGCGCTGTGGACCGTCGAACGAGCCGCGGTGTCCGACCGGGCCGGGACGATCACCATGAACGTCTCCGGCAACTCGGTGTCCTCGTCGGTGCTGCCGATGCTCGACACGCACGCAGTCGCCGCCCCGAGCGCCCGGTACGTCGCGCAGGAGGAGGCCGTCGCCACCACCGTCGACGACATCGTCGCCTCGGCCGGCCTGGTTCCCGAACGCACCCTGCTCAAGATCGACGTGCAGGGCTACGAGAAGGCGGTGCTCGACGGTGCCGTGACGACGCTGCCGCGCTTCGCGGGCGTCCGCACCGAGATGTCGCTCGTCGCGCTGTACGACGGCCAGTGCCTGATGCCCGAACTCATCGACCACCTGGGTCGCAACGGCTTCGACCTGTGGTTCATCGAACCCGGCTTCGCCCAGCCCGGCACGCGTCGGCTTCTGCAGGTCGACGGCGTGTTCTTCGGTCGCGGCTAGCGCCGCGCGCGACGCGGGTCGAGCTTCGTGACGACGTCGTAGACGCGCTCGACGACCTGCCGCTTGGTGAGCGGGCCGGCCGGCTGGCTCAGCATCGCCGTGTAGCGGTGCACCGACTTCTGCAGCGCGCCCTCGAGCACCTCGGCCGGGTCGGCGTCCGGGAGTACCTTCGCGGCGACGTGCTGCCACAACCGCACGTCGATGCGGCAACGGTGATCGAGCAGTTCGCGGGTGGCCGGCTCCAGTTCGACGTCGAAGTCGGGACGCATCCGCACCGGCACCGACGTGCGCTCGTTCGCGCGGCTCTCCGGCAGTTCGGCGCCCAGCCATTCGCCCAGTCGCGCCCCGAACTGCGGGTTCTCCGTGACGTCGACGTGGCTGAACGCGTCGAGGCGTTGGACACCGGCCGCGAACAGCTCGTCGTCGAGCGACTCGTCGATGAATTCGGTGCGCTTCAGCGACTGGTGCGGGTACGCGAGGAAACGCGTCATGGTGTTGTCGATATTGGGCGCGATCATCCGGTGCTCGAGATACTGCCGCAGCGGCAGCCGGGCGATCCGGAACGCCTTGGCCGCCGGGCCCCAGTGCCGCAGGTCGAACTCCGACAGCGAACGCCCGTGCAGCCACTGCGAGAGCATGCGGACCTGCGGCGAGCGCAACAGCGTGATGTGCTCACCCCGCGGGTAGCGCGCCATCGTCGTCCCGGGACTGATGTGCCCGGACACCATGGTCGCATCGAGGGGCATGTCCTCCGGCGTGAAGTAGAACGACGTCCGCGCCGACGGCCGTACCGAGTCGATCTCGTCGTATCCGCCGACCAGCGCGAGGTCGAGCCCGGTGACGAATCTCGTCGGCTGCAGCACCTGCATCAGTGCCAGCTGCAGCGACGTGCCCGCGGTCTTGGGAATGTGGTTGAACACCAGGGGGTGGCCGGGTCCGAGTTCCCGCATGCGCAGCGCTCACTTCCTGGACGCCGAAGCCGTGATCAGGTCCGGTGACCCTACCAAGTTCCCGCGGTCAGCCCTGGCGTGCCAGCGCGTGCGCGGGGACGTACCGGAACGCCGGCGCCGAGCGGGCGACGGCGATGCCGAGGGCCACGCACGCGACCACGCCGACCGCCGCCATCGTGACGCCGACGCCGACCAGGCTGTCCTTGGCCGATGCCAGCACGATGCCGCCGACCACGAACGGCGTCAGCGCCAACTCGATCACCGACGCCTGGCCGCCGCGGTTGCGACCCTGCAGTACAGCGATCATGACCCGCCGGAAGTCGAGCAGGCCGCTCGCCGCGACGAGCCAGTGCGCGCAGGCGGACGCCGCGACGAACGGGGAACCGAACGCGAGGCGGATCACTGGGCCGGTCACGAACTCCAATCCGATCACTGCACCGGCGATGACGATCGCCGACAGCAACAACCACCGGCGGACGAGGTACTTCTCCGCCCGCGGATTGCTCTGCGCCACCGTGACTCTCGGCAGGATCACCATGGCGAGGCAGGCGCCGAGGATCGTCGTGAGCCCGGCGAGCGCGAACGCCACGGAATACAGGCCCAACTGCACGCTGCCGAGCAGCGACCCGACCAGCGTGCGGTCGATCGACAGCCCGTCGATCGGCCCGACGCTGCCGATGTGGCTGCGCCGCGCGAGCAGGTACAGCTCGCGGCCGTCGATGCGGTCCGACGGCCGATGCGTCGGTTTGCCGAGCAGCCTGATCCGGCTGAGCAGGACGATCATGACGCAGGCGATCGTGACGGCGGACAGCTCGAGGGCGTTCCAGCGCACTCCGACCGCGAAGGCCACGGTCAGCACCAGCGTCACGAAGGCCTGCGGCAGTACGGAGGTCATCGCGACGTGGATGAGGTCGGCGCCCTCGCCCAGCATGGCGCCCGTCAAGATGCGCGAGGCGATGTTCTGCACCGCGATGATCAGCACGGCGACGCCCAGCCCGTACTTGGTGCTGCCCGCGCTGTGCCGCTCCAGGAACACGAAGTACCCGCCACCGATCGCGGCGGCGCCGAGGCCGTACAGCGTCCACCGGCCGACCAGGTGGGCGAGCCCGTCACGTGCGGTGACCCCACGCTCGGCGAGCATCTTGGTGACGGCGTTCGGCAGGCTGCCGCCCAGCGTGAGCTGCGAGATTAGCGCCGCGAGCGACGCGACGAGAACGATCTGTCCGCGGCCTTCGACACCCAGCATGCGAGCGCTCAGGACACCGGTGATCGTGGTCAGGAGCTGGGTCGCGAAACCGCCGCCGACGATCATCACCATGGCGACCGCGGCCCGGGGATGCGTGCGTGAGGAGGGGGTGGCGCGCTCGCTCACGCTGGCAGCATACGGGCGGTCCGACGCCCCGGAAGGCGGCTCGGCAGCACCCCGCTGGGCGGTCGAGAGACCGCCCGCGGCGCCGCCCTCAGCAGGTGAGTCCGCCATCGACGACCACCACGTGACCGGTGAGATACGTGTTCACCGGGTCGGTGAGGAACTGTGCGACGCGCGCGATGTCGGCGGAGTCGCCGAGCCGGCCGGCGGGCGTCCGCCGCACGATCTGCCCGAGCTGCGCCTCGTCCAGGCCGTGGCTCATCTCGGTCCGCAGGTAGCCGGGCGCGATCCCGTTGACCGTGATCCCGCGGGAGCCGAGCTCGCGTGCCATCGCCCGGGTGAATCCGTCGAGAGCGGCCTTGGTGGCGCTGTACACGCCGAGACCGCGATAACCCGAGCGTCCGACGATCGAGGAGATGTTGACGATGCTGCCACCGTCGCCCTGCGCGAGCATCCGCCGCGACACCAGCCGGGTGACGTAGATCGTGCCCTTGATGTTGAGGTCGACCACGGTGTCGACGTCCTCGTCGCTGACCAGCCCGAGGATGCCGTCACGGGCGACGCCGGCGTTGTTGATCAGCACGTCGACGCGGCCCCACCTGGCCACCACCGCCGCGACGAACGCCTGCGCATCGGCGGACTTCGACAGGTCGGCGGGCTGGAACAGGAAACGGTCCGCGCGCGCGCCATCGGCCGACCACGCGTCGGTCTGCGGCGTCGCGGAACGCGCACAGGTCGCAACCCGGTCCCCGGACTCGAGGTACGACTCAACGATGCCGGCGCCGAGCCCGCGGCTGCCGCCCGTCACGATCACGACGCGTGGCGACTTGGTCGGTGAGCTCACGTGGTGTGCCTCCTGACGATCTTGTTGCCGGCCATCGCCACTGACTCAACGAAACGGATGCTGCGTGGACGCGCCGCCGGTACCAGGTCGGCGCAGGCTGCGCGGACATCGTCCCGGATGCGCTCGGTGTCGGCGCCGGCGGCCGGGACGATCTCGACGGCGACGATCGCTCCGGTCATCGCGTTCGGACGACCGTAGACGCGGGCCATGTCGACGCCCCCGACCGCGCCGATCCGCTCCTCGATCGGCAGTGGATGCACCTTGACGCCGCCGACGTTGATCACGTCCGACGTGCGTCCACGGAACATGATGCGGTCGTCGACGATCTCGACGAGATCGCCCGTGGGCCGCCACGCGTCCGGGTCGGTGGCCGGCTCGCCGTAGTAGCCGAGCATGCCGATGCGCGAGCGCACCCACAGCTCGCCGTCGACGACGTTCATCGCGACGTCGGCGTCGTCAGGGCGATCGAGGACGTCGAGCGACAGGCCGTTGCGGCCGTCGCGGACCGAGCCACTCGAACCGAACTCGCTCGCCGCGTAGACCTGCGAGATGCGCGCCGTTGGAAAGCTTCGGCGCAGTTCGCCCAGCAGCGGCGCGGGTACGGCCTCGCCACCGAGGGTGATCTGCACGAGCTCGGGCGCGGCGCCTCCGTCCGCCCGTAGCTCGGCGAGCAGGAAGCGCCAGTAGGTGGGGGTCGCGCTGGCATGCGTCACCCCGTGCGCGCGGATCGCCGCGAGCCCCTCGCGGGGCCGCCGCAGGGCGGGGGCGACGAGCGTCGCGCCCGCCGCGGCGACGTGCGCGATGATCTGCAGCCCGGCGAACTGATGCAGCCCGTAGGCGAGCAACCAGCGCTCGTCCGGCGCGGGGACGATCCGGCGAGCTGCTCGCAGCACCCGGTTCCAGTCGTGCCGCACTCCGCGCGGGGTACCCGTCGTGCCCGTCGTCAGCACGAGCAGCGGGCGCGCGGCGGGCGGCGAGTCGATCCGGGGACCGGTTGCGGTGAACAGCTGCGGCGGGCTCAGCGCTTGGATCGGCGGGTCGTCGCGGGTCGTGACGACGACGCCGTGCTCGAAGCGCGCGGCCAGCCCGCCGATCTCGACGGTGTCGTCCGTCGGCGGGTACTGGCAGGCCTCGGCGCCGGCGAGCGACGAGCCGGCCAGCAGGGCGGCGACGGTGGCGGCATCGGAGTCCAGCACGGCGAAGCGGGTGATGCCACGCTCGACGAGTCCGGCGGCGACCGCCTCGGCCCGGTCGACGAGTTCGCCGTAGGTCGTGGTGGCGCCGTCGGCGACGATCGCGGGTCGCGCGGGATCCGCGCGACGCAGCAGCTCGATCAACCCTCGGCGACGGCGGCGGCGTAGAAGGCCGAGAGATCGCCGACCGTCTGCGGCATCGTGTCAGCGCTGAACGGGTCGTTGCCGAACTCGTCCTCGAGCACTGCGGACAGCTCGGCGGTCTCGAGCGAGTCGAGCCCGAGCCCGTCGGCGTACAGCGGCGTGCTCAGGTCGAATTCGGCGTTCTTGCCCACCCGCGTGAGAAACGACCGAAGTGTCTCGTCGAGACGCTGGCTCTCGCCCATGCCTACTGCTCCTACCGTCCGAGTGGGCATCAGGCTAACCCACAGCGACGTCGAGTTCCTGGCGAGCGCAGTAGTCTCACGCCCCGTGACCACGCACAGTCTGAACGGAGAGCCGCGCGGGCTGCGCGGGAAGCTGCGCGCCGCGATGCAGCGCCGTGTGCAGGCGTGGGTGTTCGGCATGGAGGCGAACTTCCCGGGCGACCCGCGTCGCCGGCTGATCGCCGACCACACGGTCACCGCCGACCTGCGGCTGGTGCAGTACGGCCCCGACGACGGCTACCCGGTCACTGTCGGCAAGTACAGCGGGCTGACACACACCGCGGTCATCTATCACGGCGGCCTGCACCGCTCGGACTGGATCAGCTGCGTGCACGCGCACTACGAGGACGGCGGGTGGGTCTGGCCCGACGGTTCGCTGCACAGCAAGGGCCCGATCGTCATCGGCAGCGACGTCCTCGTCGCGTTCGAGGCACTGATCACCTCAGGGGTGACGATCGGCCACGGCGCGATCGTCGCCCCGCGCGCGGTGGTGGTGCGCGATGTCGAGCCCTACGAGATCGTCGGGGGCAACCCGGCCGCGCATCTGAAGTGGCGCTTCGACCAACCGACCCGCGAAGCGCTGCTGCGCATCGCGTGGTGGGACTGGCCCGAGGAGAAGGTCAAGCGGCTGCGCCACGAGATCGACTCACCGGACGTCGCCGGCTTCATCGCGCGGCACGACCCGGCGCTGCACGGCGAGAGCTGACTCAGCTCTCGGCGGACGGCCCGCCCGGGACGGCCGCACCCTGCTGGTCGCGCGACCCGACGCGGCGGGCCGGTGAGCCGAACACCACGGCGTTGTCGGGCACGTCGGACAGCACGACCGAATTGGCACCGACCACGGCATTCGTGCCGATGCGGACCCCGCCGACGAGTACGGCGTGGGCCCCGATCGTCGCGCCGTCGCAGATCGTGGCGAACTCCTGCCCCTCGCGCTCCTCGTAGTAGCGCGCCGCTGCGGTCACGCCCGCCGCGAAGGAGACGTTGTCCCCGATGCGCAGGCCGTAGCCGATGTTGACCCCTACCGGGTGCGCGATCATCAGCCCGGTGCCGATGCTCATGCCGGGGCCGAAATCGGCGCCGAGCAGCACGATCCCGACCGTGCGCAGCATGCTGGCCGGCCGCATCCGGCCGGCCCGGAACAGGCACTGCTGCCCGCGCAGGATGATCGAGGCGATCATGCCGGGGACGGTGAGGCAGCGCGCCAACACCTTCAACCAGCTGGGGTTCGGGTCGGTCCGGTACCGCGCCAGATCGGAGAACACGAGTTCGCGGAAGCCCAGATCGGCACCGTGTTCGCTGCTCGACATTGGCCAGACACTAGTACACGCGAGGTCCCCGTCCCGGGGCGGCGAGAGCCCGCTGCGCCCGGTGCTCGAACCGGCGCACCGGCCGGATCCGCTGCTAATCTCCAACCCGATCCGACGCTGGGATCGCCCACCGCGCCTCTGGAGTCCGCCCGTGCCCACGCCGCTCCCGAACCCGATTCGCGTCCTCGTCAAGGGAGCGTCCACCGTGGGCTGGCTCGGCGCGATGGGTGGGCCGCGCACCGATTTCGGTTTCCCGCGCGCCCTCGAGGCCGCCCTGCTGCGGGACGGGCGGCCGGTCGAGTTGCGGACGACCACGGTGCCGTCCGAGCGCACCAAGACAGCGGTGCGGACGTGGGAACGCGAGGTCATCGGCTTCTCGCCGGACGTCGTCGTCCTGGTGTACGGGCACTACGAGACGATCCACCTGTTCCTGCCGTGGTGGCTCGAGCGGCATGCCAACAGCCAGACGGCGCCGCACCGCAGGGTGAACGACTTCTACCGGGACAGGCTGGTGCACCCGGTGTGGATGTCGCTGGCGAAGCTGCAGGCGAAGGCCGACACGAGGTTCGATCCCGCCATCCGCAAGGACCGGCCCCGCAACGTCGCCGCCGATCTCGAGAAGATCATCGGTCATCTGCAGGACGTCGGCAGCCCGCTGGTCTTCCTGTTCGAGTTGTTGCCGCCGGCCAAGCGTTACCGCAGCTGGTTCCCCGGGATGGCAGCGCGCATCGAGGTCATGAACGAGACGATCGCCGATCTGGTGAAGCGCATCGACCGTCCGAACGTTCGGCTGCTCAGGGTGAGCGAGTTGATGGACAGGTACGCCGGCGGTGACATCGACGTCGCGACACCCGATGGCTTCCACTACTCGCCGTACCTGCACCGGATGATCGGCGAGCAACTCGCGCGCGAGGTCGCGGCGTGGGCCGACACGCAGCCGCACCTGCAGCTCGACAGCGGTCTCGACAGCGGTCTCGACAGCGGCAGCACGGCCGACCCCGACCCGGCCGACCGTGAGCGCTGACCCGCCCGCGGGACCGGCGCTGCCGCTGCCGGTCCGGGTGCTCGTCAAAGGCGCCTCGACCGTCGTGTTCGTCGCCGACATGGGTGGCCCGCGCTCGGACTTCAACTTCGGACGGGTAATCGAGGACGAGATCCTCGCGTCCGGCCGGCCGGTCGAGGTACGCGTGTCCGGCGTTCCATCCGCTCTCGCGAAGTTCAGCCTGCGTACGTGGGAGCAGGACGTGCTCGGCTGGTCGCCCGACGTCGTCGTTCTGCACCACGGGCATTACGAGTCGATCCACTACGTCCTGCCGCGGTGGCTGGAGCGCCATGCGAACAGCACCCGGTGGCGGCCCGGCGGTGCGCTGCACGGCTTCTACCGGCGCCGGGTCGTGCGCACCGTGTGGGTCAGCCTGGCCAAGGTGCAGTCCCGCGCCGACAAGCGGTTCGACTCCACCGTGTTCCGTCGCCGGCTGCGCCGGGTCGCAACGGACGTCGAACGGGTGATCGAGAACGTGCAGACGGTGGGCAGCCCGCTCGTGCTCGTCCTCGAGGTGATCCCGCCCGGGCGCAGGTGGCAGTCCTGGATGCCGGGCCTCGCCGAGCGCACCGAACTCATGAACACGGCGCTGGAGGAGGCCGTCGCTCGCGTCGGGAAGCCGAACGTGCGGTTCGTCAGGACGTCGGTGCCCCTCGCGGCGAAGCTCGAACCTGGCGAGGAAGCCACTCCCGACGGCGGGCACTACTCGGCCCGTGCACACCGCGTCATCGGCCAGACCCTCGCGGACGAGATCTTGCAGTGGTCGCGGACCCAGCCGCACCTGCGCGGCGGGGCCTGAGCACGCAGCCGACCTCAGCCCACCGCGTTCCAGTCGAACGGCTCCATCTCGCGCAGCACCCGGCGCCGGCGGTTGCGCGGCAGCAGATCGATGTACAGCGTCCCCGACAGGTGGTCGGTCTCGTGCTGCAGGCAGCGCGCGAAGAATCCCGTACCGGTGACCCGCACCGGTGCGCCGCTGCGGTCGACGCCGGTCACGGTTGCCTCGAACGCGCGCTCGAGCTCGGCGAACGGGCCGGGCACCGACAGGCAACCCTCGTCACCGATCTGCTTCTGCTCACCCACGGTGATGCTCGGGTTGACGACATGACCGGTGTGCCGCACACCGTCGGCGTCGATGCAGTCGTAGACGAACAGGGCGAGGTCCACCCCGACCTGCGGGGCGGCGAGCCCGACGCCCTCGGCCACGGCCATCGACGCGAACAGGTCGTCGACCAGTTCCGCGAGCTCGCCGTCGAACGAGGTGACCTGCCGAGCGGGGGCCGCGAGCACGGGATCGCCGACGACGACGATCTTGCGGGGCGTTCCTGGCACGGCCTGAAGTTTATGCGACCTCGGCATCGCCGCGGTCGGCCGCGGCCGTCAGAACGGCTGCGGGCGCGGCGACGTCCGTACCCGCGCAACGGTCGGCGCGGTCCACGCCTGCGCGGCGAACCCGAGCGCCGACACCGTCGCGTACACCGATTCGGTGATCTCTTCGGCGATGGTCTTCGCATGCTTGATCTCGCCCCCGTACGGGTCCCGGACGTCGTCATCCGAGGCGGGGACGGGCGGCACCTGGCCGCGCCGCGCGGCCGCGGCGGCAACGGTGGCACGGGGGTCGTCGTACGGGGGAAGGTCGGAGACCAGGCGGGCGAACTCCTTCATGGTGAACGTCCGCTTGTAGGAGTTCGGCAGTGCGGTGATCACGAGATCGCGATGTTGCCGCGACGCGGCGAGCACCAGATCGGCCTGCTCGGCCATCCGCACCTCGAACTGCTTCGCCCGGTGCACCGACGGGTCGATGCCGAGCTGTCCCAGCGCCGACGCCGAGGACCCGTCCATGGCGGCACCGACCAGCGCGTGGGTTCCCGCACTCGTCACCGTGACGTCCGCAGTGGGGTCGGCCCAACCGCGGAACAGCAACTCGGCCATGGGCGAGCGGCAGACGTTGCCCGTGCACACGCACAAGACCCGGAACGACACCTGTCGAGTATCGCCGACCACTCGCGGCAGCGCCGCGTGGGACGCGCCCGCGTGGCCGCGACTACACGTCCACCACACGCGAATGCCCCTCGCTCCATAGGTGTGACGCTGAGCGCAACCTAAGTCGACCAACCTCGTTCTTGACGTCATGCGGTTGAACCTCCACGACTTCAGCGGGCACCCGTTTCAGGCCCAGCTGTCGCGCAACCTCGCCGCGCGTGGACATGAGGTGCTGCACGGATACAGCTCGCAGTACATCACCGGACACGGCCGTCTCGAGGTCGTCCCGGGCGACCCCGCGGGGCTGCGCATGGAGGGCATCACCGCTGACGTCCCGCTGATCAAGTACTCGCCGCTGGGCCGCTGTCGCTTCGAGGTCGCGTACGCCGATGCGTGGCGGCGGCGTCTGGACGACGAGAACTTCGACGTCGTCGTGGCGTGCAACGTGCCGCTGTTCGCGCTCGCCCGCATGCGCCGATACTTCTGCCGTCGCCAGCAGCCGTGGGTGTTGTGGCACCAGGACGTCTACAGCCTCGGTGTCGCAGGTGAGGCGATGCGCCGCCTGCCCCGGCCGGTCGCCGTCGCGGTGAGCGACCGGGTGCAGCGCATCGAGCGCTCGCAGGTCGACAGCGCCGCGGCCGTGGTTGCGATCGCCGAACCGTTCCGCCAGCAGTACGAGCGGTGGAACGCCCGCACCGACCACGTCCGGATCATCCCGAACTGGGCGCCGTTGGACGATCTTGTCCCCGGCCGGCGCGACAACCAGTGGTCGCTGCGCGAGGGACTTCCGCGCGAGTCGGTCCGCATCATGTACGCCGGAACCCTCGGCCGTAAGCACAACCCGCTGCTGCTGCTCGACCTGCTCGACGGCGTGCGCGCGCGCGGCGTCGACGCCGTCCTCGTGGTGGTGTCCGAGGGCGAGGGCGCCGACATGCTCGCAGCGGCTGCGGGTGACCGCCCGGACGTCCGCTTCCTCGGCTACCAGCCGGCCGAGGACCTCAGCGACGTGCTGGCGAGCGCCGACGTGATGGTCGCGCTGCTGGAGCCCGACGCCGGCGAGTTCTCGGTGCCCAGCAAGGTGCTCAGCTACCTGGCCGCCGGCCGCCCGACGATCGCGCTGGTGCCGGCCGGCAACCCGTGCGCCGACGACGTGCGCGGCGCGGGCGGGTTCGTCGGCGAGCCGACGCAGGCCGGCGCCCTGCTCGCGGCGCAGTGGTTGCACACCGTCAGCGACCCCGCCGCCCTGGCGGTGCTGGGGCGCGACGCGCGGGCCTTGGCCGTCGAACGGTTCGACATCGAACGGATCACCTCGGAGTTCGAGTCCATCCTCGGCGACGCAGCGGTGTCGGCTGCGACGCGGGTCGGCGCCCCGCTCATGGTCGTCAGCGGTGCGCTCGGGAGCGCGAACTCGTGACGCGGGTGATGCCGCGGTCCGGCTCGGGTGACGATCCGGCGTCGCTCATGCCGACGCTCGTCGTCGGCGGCGAGACCCGCCTGGCGTGGCCGAGCCGCGGCACCGCGGAGCGCGAGTCGGTGTCGAGCTGGTCGGGCAAGTTCGTCCGCCAGCTGCTCCTCACCGACGCGGTGTGCGCCACCGTCGCCGTCGCCGTCGGCTGGGGAATGCGCTTCGGCTTCCCGAACGACTCCTACGCCGCGGGGTACGCGCTCTGGAGCGCGATCATCACGCTCGCGTGGATCGCCTGCCTGCAGAGCGTCGGTGCGTACGAGGTCCGCCGCATCAGCACCGGTGCCCGCGAGTACCAGCGGGTGCTGCGCGGCACCGTGAACCTCGCCGGGGCGGTCGGCATCACCGGCTACCTGACCGGCATCCTGCTGGCCCGCACGTTCGTCGCGATCGTCATCCCGACCGGCGCGATCCTGATGCTCGGCAGCCGCTACCTGGCCCGGGTGAAGGTGCACCGGCGCCGGGCACGCGGCGAGTGGACGAGCACGATCCTCGCGGTCGGCACCAGCGAGTCCGTCCGTCACCTGGCCGAGGTGACGGCGCGCAACCCGTTCGCCGGGCTCGTCGTCGTCGCAGCCTGCGTCGAGGACCGCGCCACCGGCGACGAGGTCTACAAGGGCGTGCCGGTCATGGGCGACGTCAACCATGCGTCGGACGTTGCCGAGAAGCTCAACGTCGACATCGTCGCAGTGGCCGGCAGCGGTCTCGGTCCGCGCCGCATCCGCGAGCTGGGCTGGGCCCTCGAGGGCACCGGCCGCAACATGGTCATGGCTCCGGGGCTCACCGAAGTGGCCGGCCCGCGGGTGCACGTCAGCCCGGTCGAGGGCCTGCCGCTGATGTGGGTCGACCAGCCGCAGTTCAGCGGCGCCCGGCGCTTCGTCAAGCGTGCCGTCGACATCGCCGGCGCCGGCGCGCTGCTCCTGCTCGCAGCGCCGTTCCTGCTGTTCACCGCGCTGATCGTCCGGCTCACCAGCCGCGGCCCGGCGCTGTACGCGAGCGTCCGGCTCGGCGAGCACGGCCGCGAGTTCACCGTGTACAAGTTCCGTTCGATGTACCAGGACGCCGAGCAGCGGCGCGCGGACCTGCTGGAGCTCAACGAGAGCGACGGCGGCATCCTGTTCAAGATCCGCGACGATCCGCGCGTCACGAAGGTCGGGCGGCTGCTGCGCAAGTACTCGATCGACGAGCTTCCCCAGTTGCTGAACGTCCTCAAGGGCGACATGTCACTCGTCGGGCCGCGACCGCCGTTGCCCGAGGAGGTCGATCAGTACCAGCACGACGTGCGGCGCCGGCTGCTGGTGAAGCCGGGCATGACGGGCCTCTGGCAGGTCAGCGGCCGTAGTGACCTGGCGTGGGACGAGGCGGTGCGCCTGGACCTCTACTACGTCGAGAACTGGTCACTCGGGCTCGACCTCGCGATCATCGCCCGGACGCTGTGGGTGGTCATGCGCTCGCGCGGCGCGTACTGATAGGCCACCGCTTCGATGTGCGCGGTCGCGCGCCGATGAGGTCGGTGACGGACCGGGCATGAAGGTCGATCCCGAACACGGACGTAACTCCGCCTGACCGAGAGTCGTTGATGAGACGTGCGACGGATCAGAACCAGACACAAGCGCATCGCCGCGGTGAGTGCGGGCGTGCTGGTCGTCCTGCTCTGTATCGGGCTGTTCGTCCGTAGTTACCGCAATGCCGGCCCCGATGCCGCCGGACCGTTGCCGACGCCTTCGAGCAGCGTCTCGCCCGCCTCCACCCGCTCGGCATCGCCGAGCCCGAGCGACACCTTCTTCCCGAAGCCCGGCGACAAGGTCACCCTCGGCAACAAGGTGCTCTCGGTCGAGCCCGGTGGCTTCACCTTCCACGGCGGCACGCCGCATGCGGTCGTCATCACCGCCACGTCGAGCGCGGCGATCGGCCGCGTCGGCTACCTGATCCCGACCAGCAACGACCACTCGTACGGCGTGGTCGACGGCGTCGGGACGAGCTGGTCGGTCAAGACCGACGCGTACGGCAAGCCGCAGTACGCGCTGGCGTTCGTCCAGGCCGGCGGGTCGGGCGCCGCCATCACATGCTCGGTCAGTGTCGACGGCAAGGTCGTGAACAGCTCGACGACGTCCGGTCCGTACGGCCGCACGATCTGTGTCGGCTGAATTCAGCCACTAGCATCGACGCACCCTGTCAGCCGACTTCCCTGACCGATGACGGAGCCGCCGTGTCCGTGAACGACCGCATCGCCACCGTGGCGCATGCCGCGCGTGGCGCCGGCCGGCTCAAGGAGTACGCCAAGCTCGGGCTGCGCGAACTGCTGCACCGCGGAAACCTCGACCTGGTGCGCTTCCCGTACCCGGCGCGCGTGGCCACCACACTGAGCCATCTCGGTGTCGACACCGTGCTCGACATCGGGGCCAACATCGGCCAGTACGGGTCGGCACTGCGTGCCAGTCACTACCGCGGTCGCATCATCTCCTGCGAGCCGCTGCCCGACGCGTACGGACACCTGGCCCGTCGGTCTTCGGCGGACGCGGGCTGGATCGCGCTGAACACCGCGGTCGGCGATGCGCCGGGCCACCTCGAGATCAACGTGTCGGCGAACTCCTTTTCGTCATCGGTGCTGCCAATGACCTCGGCGCACCTCGACGCCGCACCTGGCTCCGAGACCATCCGCACCGAGAAGGTCCCGGTGACGACGGTGGCCGAGCTGACCGCCGAGCAGCGGGTGCTTCCGGCACGGGCGCTGCTGAAGGTCGACACGCAGGGCTTCGAGAGCAAGGTTCTCGACGGCGCGGGTGACCTGCTGCGCGACTTCGCCGCCGTCCAGCTCGAACTGTCCTTCGTCCCCCTCTACGAGGGGCAGGACCTCGCGGGCGCCCTGCAGCGGCGCATGGCCGAGGCCGGCTTCGTCGAGTACGGCATCGACGCGGGGTTCGCGGATCCGCACACCGGCCGGATGCTGCAGTGCGACGCATTGTTCGTCCGAAGCGGTCTCGCCGGCGCCTGAGTTCTGCAGCCGGCCATGCGATGGTCGTGCAGACCTACAGTGCGTTCACTAGCGCGTTCGAGCTCCCGCTGTCTACGCCGATGATCAGCGGGCGGCAGCGACCAGCTCGGCGATCTGCACCGCGTTCAGCGCCGCACCCTTGCGCAAGTTGTCGTTGCTGACGAACAGTGCGAGCCCCCGGCGGCCGTCGACTCCGGGGTCCTGCCGCACGCGGCCGACGTAGGACGGGTCACGGCCGGCGGCCTGCAGCGGGGTGGGCACGTCGGTGACCTCGACACCCGGGGCGACGCGCAGGATCTCGAGCGCCCGCTGGGGAGTGATCGCGCGCGCGAACTCGGCGTTGATCGACAGCGAGTGACCGGTGAACACCGGCACGCGCACGCAGGTACCGGAGACGCGCAGGTCGGGGATCGCGAGGATCTTGCGTGACTCGTTGCGCAGCTTCTTCTCCTCGTCGGTCTCGAACTCGCCGTCGTCGACGATCGAGCCCGCGAGCGGGAGCACGTTGAACGCGATGGGGCGGACGTACTTGACCGGCTCGGGGAACTCGACGGCTGATCCGTCATGGGTCAGTTCGGCAGCGCGACCCGCGACCTGATGCACCTGCTTGTCGAGCTCGTCGACGCCGGCCAGCCCGCTGCCCGACACCGCCTGAAAGGTCGTGGCGACCAGGCGTACCAACCGCGCTTCGTCGTGCAGCACCTTCAGCACGGGCATCGCCGCCATCGTCGTGCAGTTCGGGTTGGCGATGATCCCCTTGCGCGCGTTGGCGATCTCGGCGCCGTTGACCTCTGCCACCACCAGCGGGACGTCGGGGTCCATGCGCCACGCGGACGAGTTGTCGATCACCGTCGCCCCGGCCGCCGCGAACTTCGGCGAGAGTTCCTTGGACGTGCCGCCGCCCGCGCTGAACAGCGCGATGTCGAGCCCTTTCGGGTCAGCGGTCGAGGCGTCCTCGACCCGGATGTCCACGCCCTCCCACTGCAGCGTCGTTCCCGCCGACCGGGCCGAGGAGAAGAACCGGATCTGCTCGATCGGGAAGTTGCGCTCGGCGAGGATGCGGCGCATCACGCCGCCGACCTGACCGGTGGCGCCGACGACGCCGACCCGAAGTCCGGTCATCGGCCGGTACCCCCGTAGACGACGGCCTGCTCGTCGGCCGAACCCAGCTCGAACGCGTCGTGTACCGCGCGGACCGCGGTGTCGAGGTCGGTGTCACGGCACACCACCGAGATGCGGATCTCGGACGTCGAGATCATCTCGACGTTCACGCCCGCCTCCGCGAGCGCGGCGAAGAAGCGCGCGGAGACACCGGGGTGCGAGCGCATGCCTGCGCCGACGAGCGACAGCTTGCCGACGTGGTCGTCGTAGAGCAGGTCCTCGAAGCCGACCCGTTCCTGGATGCGCTTGAGCGCAGCCAGGGCTGTCGGGCCGTCCGTTGCCGGCAGCGTGAACGACACGTCGGTGCGGCCGGTGCCGCCCGTCGAGATGTTCTGCACGATCATGTCCAGGTTGATCTCGGCCGAGGCGAGTTCGGTGAAGATCGCCGCCGCCTCGCCCGGCTTGTCGGGCACGCCGACCACGGTGACCTTGACCTCGCTGCGGTCGTGGGCGACTCCGCTGATGATCGCGTCTTCCACGGCTAGATCCTCCATGTGGCCGGCGACGGTGGTGCCGGGTTTGGTCGAGAACGACGAGCGGACGTGGATGGGCACGCCGTACCGGCGGCCGTACTCGACGCTGCGCAGGTGCAGGATCTTCGCCCCACTCGCCGCGAGTTCGAGCATCTCTTCGTAGGTGACGGTCTCGAGCCGCTTCGCATTCGGGACGATGCGCGGGTCGGCGGTGTAGACGCCGTCGACGTCGGTGTAGATCTCGCACACGTCGGCACCCAGTGCCGCGGCCAGCGCGACCGCCGTGGTGTCCGAACCCCCGCGGCCCAGCGTGGTGATGTCCTTGGTGTCCGGACTCACCCCCTGGAAGCCCGCGACGATGGCGATGTTGCCCTCGCCCACCGAGTTCTGGACCCGCCCCGGCGTGATGTTCACGATGCGCGCCTTGCCGTGCACCGCGGTCGTCAGCACGCCGGCCTGCGAACCGGTGAACGACTCGGCCTTGTAGCCCAACGAGTTGATCGCCATCGCGAGCAGCGCCATCGAGATGCGCTCACCGGCGGTGAGCAGCATGTCGAACTCGCGACCGGACGGTACCGGCACGATCTGCTCGGCGAGGTCGATCAGCTCGTCGGTCGTGTCGCCCATCGCGGACACGACGACGACCACGTCGTTCCCGTCGCGCTTGGCCCCGACGATGCGTTCGGCGACCCGCTTGATCCGCTCGGCGTCGGCGACCGACGAGCCGCCGTACTTCTGTACGACGAGGCCCACCGGAGTTCCCTTCCGCCGCGTTGACTGGTGTCGATCGGTGCATTCGCGAGTTTACCGGCAGCGCGGCACCGGCTTTCCGATGCGCCATTTCCGGCGATTGACGGGTTTGCGCGGTCAGACCTCGGCGAAGGCGGCGTCGAGGATGTCCAGGCCCTCGGCAAGCAGGTCCTCGCCGATCACCAGCGGAGGCAGGAAGCGCAGCACGTTGCCGTAGGTCCCGGCGGTGAGCGTCACCAGCCCCTCGCGGTGGCACGCCGAGGAGACCAACCCGGCCAGCACGGGATCGGGCGTGGACGAGCCGGGCTCGACCAGTTCGACGGCGAGCATCGCGCCCCGGCCGCGCACGTCGCCGATCGAGTCGTAGCGTGCGGCCAGCGCGTCGAGGCGCGGGCGCATGACGGACTCGATGTGCCGAGCCGCGCCGCAAAGATCCTCGGCACGCATCGTCTCGATCGACGCGAGCGCCGCCGCGCACGCGACCGGGTTGCCGCCGTATGTTCCGCCGAGGCCCCCCACGTGGACGGAGTCCATGACCTCGGCGCGCCCTGTGACGCCCGCGAGCGGCAGGCCACCCGCGATGCCCTTGGCCGTCGTGACCAGATCGGGAACGACCTGTTCGAACTCGGACGCGAACCAGTCGCCGGTACGGCAGAAGCCGCTCTGGATCTCGTCCGCGATGAACAGGATGCCGTTCCCGGCGCACCAGTCGGCGACGCGGCGCAGGAAGCCCGGCGCCGGCACGACGAAGCCCCCCTCGCCCTGGATCGGTTCGACGACGACCGCAGCGGCGTTCTGCTCCCCGACCTGCGCGTGGACCAGCGACACGAACTGCTCGAATGCCTCGTCGGCGCAACGCTCCGGGCCGGTCGGCCACCGGTACGGATACGCCATCGGTACCCGGTAGATCTCGCCGGCGAACGGCCCGAAGCGGTGCTTGTAGGGCATGTTCTTCGCCGTCAGCGCCATCGTGAGGTTCGTCCTGCCGTGATAGGCGTGGTCGAACGCGATGATCGCCTGCCGGCCGGTGTGATGCCGGGCGACCTTGACCGCGTTCTCGACCGCCTCGGCACCGGAGTTGAACAGCGCCGAGCGCTTCTCGTGCGTGCCCGGCGTCAGCTCGTTCAGCGCCTCGGCGACCGCGACGTACTCCTCGTAGGGCGTCACCATGAAGCAGGTGTGGGTGAAGTCGCCGACCTGCTCGCGAACCGCGTCGACGACTCGCGGCGCGGCGTTGCCGACGCTCACCACCGCGATGCCGGACCCGAAATCGATCAGCTGGTTGCCGTCGGCGTCGACGATGATGCCGCCGGCCGCCCGCTCGACGTAGACGGGCAGGGTCGTTCCGACCCCGGCCGCGACGGCGGCGAGCTTGCGCTCGTGCAGCGCGCGGGAACGCGGCCCGGGGATCTCGGTGGCGAGGACGCGCTTCTGCTCGACGGTCATGACGGAGTTCTCCTCAAGGTGGAAACCGGGCTAGAACCGGCTGGTGACGGCGTCGTCCCCGAGCCGCTGGGCGGCCCACACCGGCAGGACGGCCAGCACGATGAGCGCCGCCGCGACGACGTTGATGACCGGCGCCTGGTTCGGCCGGAACAGGTTCTGGAAGATCCACAGCGGCAGCGTCTGGGTCCCTGCGTTCGTGGTGAAGTTGGTGACGACGATCTCGTCGAAGCTGAGCCCGAACGCCAGCAGCGCACCGGCGACCAGCGCGCCGCGCAGGTTGGGGAAGGTGACGTAGCGGAAGGTCTGCCAGCCGGTAGCGCCCAGATCGGCAGATGCCTCCTCGAGCGAACCGCCCATGCGACGCAGCCGGGCCTGCACGTTGTTGTAGACGATCACGACGCAGAACGTGGCATGGCCGATGATCACCGTCTTGAGCCCGAAGTTCGCGCTGCCGACCGTCTGGTTCAACGCCGCGTTCAGTGCGATGCCGGT
>JAVHVN010000024.1:0-27953 GCA_032160545.1 Pseudonocardiales bacterium
GACAGCATCGCCTCCCGATCGGAGAGCCGGCGCCGCAGTTCGGCGTACTCGGCGAAGTCACCGGCGTCGCATTCCATCTTCGACTCGTACTCGCGCAGCGTTGTTTCGTTGGCCCTGATCTGGCGCAGCAGCCCGGCCACCGACCGGTCGGCCTGGAACTGCGCGAAGGAGGACTCGAGCAGGTCGCGTGCCGCGGCGCGTCCCATCTGCCCGACCAGATTGACGGCCATGTTGTACGAGGGCCGGAAGGACGACCGCAACGGGTAGGTGCGGGTGGAGGCGAGACCTGCGACCCGACCGGGATCGAGCTCAGGCCCCCAGAGGACGACCGCATGCCCTTCGATGTCGATGCCACGGCGTCCGGCGCGCCCGGTCAGCTGCGTGTACTCCCCCGGCGTGATGTCGGCGTGGGTCTCACCGTTGAACTTGGTGAGCCGTTCCAGCACCACGCTGCGAGCCGGCATGTTGATGCCGAGAGCGAGGGTCTCCGTCGCGAAGACCGCGCGCACGAGCCCCTGGACGAACAGCTGCTCGACCGTCTCCTTGAACGTCGGAAGCATCCCGGCGTGGTGCGCGGCCACGCCGCGCCGCAGGCCGTCGCGCCACTCCCAGTAGCCGAGCACCTCGAGGTCCTCGGGCGGGATCGCTGCGGTGCGCTCGTCGATGATGTCGTCGATCCGGTCGCGCTCGTCCTCGCTCGTCAGCCAGAGCCCGGCTGCGACGCACTGCCGCACGGCAGCGTCACACCCCGCACGGCTGAAGACGAAGGTGATGGCGGGCAGCAGGCCTTCGCGGTCGAGCAGGCCGATGACGTCGGGGCGGTGCGGCGGGCGCCAGCCGCGCAGCACCCGGCCCCCTCCGCCGCGCCGGGCGGCGCCGGGGTCGAGGTAGCGCATGCGCTCGTCGATGTAGCGCTTGAGCTCGGGGTTGACCCCCGCGGCGGAACCGGTGGCCGGGCGGGCGGCGACGACGTCGGCGTCGGCCGAGGCGAAGAGGTCGAACATCCGCAGCCCGACGAGCATGTGCTGCCAGAGCGGCACCGGGCGTTGTTCGTGCACGATGACCCGGGTCTCGCCACGGACGGACACGAGCCACTCGCCGAACTCCTCCGCGTTCGACACGGTCGCCGACAGTGACACCAGCCGGACCGATGCCGGCAGGTGGATGATCACCTCTTCCCACACGGCCCCGCGGAACCGGTCGCCCAGGTAGTGCACCTCGTCCATGACCACGTAGCCGAGGTCGGTGAGCGAGGCGCTACCGACGTAGAGCATGTTGCGCAGCACCTCAGTGGTCATCACCACGATCGGCGCGTCCCCGTTGACCGCGTTGTCACCGGTCAGCAGGCCGACCTTGGCTGCTCCATGGCGCTCGACGAGGTCGTTGTACTTCTGGTTCGACAACGCCTTGATCGGCGTCGTGTAGAAGCACTTCTGCCCGGCCGCGAGCGCGAGGTGGACAGCGAACTCACCCACGACCGTCTTGCCGGACCCGGTGGGCGCGCAGACCAGCACCGCGTAGCCGTCCTCGAGCCACTCGCAGGCCTCGACCTGGAAGTCGTCGAGCGAGAACGGGTAGCCCGAGCGGAAGTCCTGCAGCGCCGGATGCCGGCTGCGCTGCCGGGCCGCGGCGTACCGTTCGCTCGGCGACGGACCGTCCAGCCCATCCAGCGACATGTAGCCAGCCTAGGTGGGCGGCACCAGCACCGGCAGCGCGGCGGCCACGCAGTCCGTCCGCACGGGTAGCGCGGCGACGAACTCGCCGTCGGCGTAGGGCACGATCCTCACGTCGTATCCGCCCAGGATTCGTCGGCACGCAGCGGTTCGGGGATCGCGTCGACCTGCGATGGAACCTCGTCGTCGGGGAACTCCTCGGGACCGGCCAGCTGTGCACGCCGGTCGCGGCGTCGCTCGCGGAGCACCGCGAACAGCACCGCGAACTCGTAGAGCACGACCATCGGCAGGGCCATCGCGCACATCGTGTACGGGTCGGTGCTGGGCGTCGCGACAGCGGCGAAGGCGAAGATCAGGAAGATCGCGAGGCGCTGCGACTTCTTGAGCAGACGGGCCGGCAGTACCCCGGCGAGATTGGCCATGATCACCAGCAGGGGCAGCTCGAACGCGGCGCCGAACACGATCAGCATCAGCGTGACGAAGCCGATGTACTTGTTCACCGTCAGGATCGCCTGGGTCTGGTCGGTGCCGGCCCGGAGCAGGACGTTGAGGCCCTTGGTCAGCACCACGTACGCGAGCGCCATGCCCGCGGCGAACAGCAGCGTCGAGGCGACGATGAAGACGATCGTGTACCTGCGCTCGTTCTTGCGCAGCCCTGGGGTGATGAACGCCCAGATCTGGTACAGCCACAGCGGTGCGGTGAGGACGGCGCCGGAGATCAGCGAGATCTGCAGCCGCGAGGTGAATCCGTCGAGCACACCCTGGTAGGTCAGCACGCACTTGTTGATGCCGGCCGGCTGGTACCGATATCTCGCCGGCACTGAGCAGTACGGGTGCTTCAGGAACGACAGGATCGGGTCGTACAGGAACCAGCCGAGCACCCCGCCCGCGATGATGAACAGCACGACGAGGATGAGCCGGCGCCGCAGCTCCCGCAGATGATCGAGCACCGACATGCGGCCCTCGGGGTTGGCCGGGCGCCCGCGCAGCCGCCGCAGGCCGCGGCCGAGCATGGTCGTCACGTCACGACCGGAGCAGTCTGACGGAAGCGAGCCGCTGCGTCGCCGTGCTCAGCTCGGCGCCCACCCGCTGCAGTTCGCCCTGGACGGCCTGCAGCCGGGCCAGGTCGGCGCGCAGCCGGTTGGCCTTCCAGACGATCTCGTAGGCACAGAATCCGAGCACGACGAGCGCCACGGCCAGGGCGCCGCCCCAGGCGATGAGCGCGATCCAGTGCACCTCGGCGACTCTACTTCGCGTGAGCCGTGACGGAGCTGGCATAGGCCGCGAGCGCCTCGATCGCCTCGGTACGGATCGACTCAGCGAGCCACTCCGGTGAGAGAACCTCGACCTGGCCGGCCGAGCCGAGCACGAGCGCGCGCACCCAGGCCGGGTCGGCCACGCGCAGCTTGACGTGCAGTGTGCCGCCGACCTCGGCGACGTCGTCGGTCGAGTAGTAGTCGGCGACCCAGAAGTACGCCGGCGACAGCCGCAGCGTCGCGAGCAGGTGGTCGTCAGCCGGCTGGAAGACGCCCTCGTCGAGATTGCGAAGTGCCACGTTGGCAGGCGGCGCGCTCGGCTCGTCCAGCAGCTCGACGTACTCGACCCGGTCGACGCGGAAGACCCGCATGCCCTCGGCGCTGCGGCACCACGCCTCGAGGTAGTCGTGGCCGTCGGCCTGGAACAACCGCACCGGGTCGACGACGCGTTCGGTCGTCTCGTCCCGCGTCGCCGTGTAGTAGCGCAGCAGCAGTGCGCGCCGCTCGTCCAGTGCGCGCTGCAGGACGGGCAATGTGCGGGCGAGTTCGTCGAGTTCGATGGCGACGGTCGTGTCGTCCACCGCACCACCCGCGGCCGTCTCCACCTTGGCCAGGGCGCGCTGGACGGCTTCGCTGTCCGCGAGGCCCGGCGTCTCGGCGAGCGTGCGCAGCGCCACGACGAGCGCGAGCGCTTCCTCGTTGGTCAGCCGCAGCGGGCGGCTCATCCCGGCGTCGAAGATCACCGACACCGAGCCGCCCTCGAAGGACAGATCGATCAGATCACCGGGTCCGTGACCGGGCAGTCCGCACATCCACAGCAACCCGAGGTCCCGCCGCAGCTGCTCCTCGGTGATGCCGAAGTCGGCGGCCGCGTCGGCGGCCGCGATGCCCTGGTGGGCCAGGAAGTACGGCACGAGCGCGAGCAGCCTCGGCAGGCGCTCCTCGTTGCCGCTCATTCGTGGACCCCCGCGACGGCCGACAACCGCTCGCGCACGGCGGCCACCAGATCGGGTGGTTCCAGCACCGTTGCGCTCGTGCCCGCGCTCGTCACGATGCGGGCGAGCCAGGCGCGGTCGCTGAAATTGACGGTGAGCACGCCGTCGAGCTCGGAGCCGGCGAGCCGGCGCAACTGCCCGGCACCGGCTCCCGATACCCGGATCCGTGCGACTCTGGTGTCGTCGGGCGAGCGTCCCGCGACCAGCTTGACGAGATCGACGGAGTCCGGGCGAGCGAACGACGCCGGCCGGCCGGCGAACTCGACCTTGCCCACGATCCGCGACAGCCGGAAGCTGCGGGCCGCGCCGCGATCGCGGTCGAAGCCCGCGACGTACCACCGCCGGCGCCAGGACAACACTCCCCAGGGTTCGAGCGTTCGGCGCTCGGCGGATCCGGATCCCGACTTCTGGTAGGCGAAGCCGACCGGCCGGGACAGCCGGGCTGCCTCGAGCAGGGTCGGCAGGCTCGGGTCGCTGGCGTCGATCGCCGGCACGGCGCCCGGCGTCGCGCCGGCCTGCACGTCGGTGCCGGCGGCGCGCAGCTTCATCAGCGCCGCCCGCGCCGGCTCGCCGAGGGTGGCCGACTGCCACAGGCGCGCCGCCAGGCCGATCGCGGCTGCCTCGGCGGCGTCGAACTCGATCGGCGGCAGTTCGTAGTCCCGCCGGCTGATGCGGTACCCCTCGTCGGGGTCGAAGGCGCTGTTGCGGCCGGTCTCGAGCGGGATGCCCAGATCACGCAGTTCGGCCTTGTCGCGCTCGAACATCCGCTTGAAGGCCTCGTCGGTGCTGGGGCTGCCGTCGGACGCCTCGTATCCCGGGACGGCGTCGCGGATCCGCTCGGCGGAGATGAACTGGCGCGTCGAGAGCAGGCAGATCACGAGGTTGACGAGTCGTTCCGCGCGCCGAGCTGCCATGTCCTCGAACGTAATGCCCGTCCGGGCGCGTCGGGCGACGGCGCGCGTGGATGTGCCTGCGGCCCGGCCTGCCATGGGGCCAGGTTAGTGGGTCCGCGGGCCGTCCCCCACCGACTTACATGGAGGCGATCAGCTTCTCGACCCGCTCGTCGACGCTGCGGTACGGGTCCTTGCAGAGCACGGTCCGCTGAGCCTGGTCGTTGAGCTTCAGATGCACCCAGTCCACGGTGAAGTCCCGCCGCTTCTCCTGCGCCCGCTTGATGAAGTCGCCGCGCAGCTTGGCGCGGGTGGTCTGCGGCGGAACGGTCTTGGCCTCGAAGATCGCGAGGTCGGAGACCACGCGCTCGACGGCCCGGGCCCGCTGCAGCAGGTAGTACAGACCGCGCTGGCGGGAGATGTCGTGGTAGGCGAGGTCGAGTTGCGCGATGCGCGGCGACGACAGCGGCAAGTCGTGCTTGGCGCGGTAGCGCTCGATGAGCTGGTACTTGGTCGCCCAGTCGATCTCGCGGTCGATGAGCGTGAGGTCCTGCTGCTCGACGGCGTCGAGCGTGCGTCCCCACAGCTCGAGGACCCGCTTGCTGGCGTCGTCCTCGCCGGTGCGCCCGACGAACTCGACGGCCTTCCCGTAGTACTCGCGCTGGATGTCGAGCGCCGAGGCGGTGCGGCCGGCAGCGAGGCGGATGGACCGCGTTCCGGTCAAATCGTGGCTGATCTCGCGGATCGCGCGGATGGGGTTCTCGAGCGTGAGGTCGCGGAACGTCACGCCGGCCTCGATCATCCGCAGCACGAGATCGGCCGAGCCGACCTTGAGCATCGTGGTCGCCTCGTTCATGTTCGAGTCGCCGACGATGACGTGCAGCCGGCGGTAGCGCTCGGCATCGGCGTGCGGCTCGTCACGGGTGTTGATGATCGGACGGCTGCGGGTGGTTGCCGACGAGACACCCTCCCAGATGTGCTCGGCACGCTGACTGATGCAGTACACGGCACCGCGGGGGGTCTGCAGCACCTTGCCCGCCCCGCAGATCACCTGCCGCGTGACCAGGAACGGGATCAGGACGTCCGCCAGCCTGCTGAACTCGCCGTGGCGCCCGACCAGGAAGTTCTCGTGACACCCGTACGAGTTGCCCGCGGAGTCGGTGTTGTTCTTGAACAGGTAGATGTCGCCGGCGATGCCCTCGTCGTGCAGCCGCTTCTCGGCGTCGACGACGAGCCCCTCGAGGATGCGCTCCCCCGCCTTGTCGTGCGCCACCAGGCTGGTCAGCGAGTCGCACTCGGGCGTGGCGTACTCGGGGTGGCTGCCGACGTCGAGGTAGAGGCGGGCGCCGTTCTTGAGAAAGACGTTGGACGAACGGCCCCACGAGACGACCCGGCGGAACAGGTACCGCGCGACCTCGTCGGGCGACAGGCGCCGCTGGCCGTGGAACGTGCACGTAACTCCGTACTCGTTCTCGATGCCGAAGATGCGCTTGTGCACGAGTCCACAGTAGAGGCCCGCGGGCGAGACGCCACTGGCGGCGACGGCGGCGACGGCGGATCGAGCGCGATGGCCGGGGCTTGACCGTCGCGTTTACAAAGAGCATCCTTGTGTAAAGCCGATCGACCTACCGTCACCGTTTGTCGATGAGGCGAGAGGCGAGGGAGCCCGCGATGCGCGACGGATCTCTGTCCGGCAAGGCCCGGGTTGACGACGCGACCGCCGTCCGTCCTGGCTGGCGCGACGGCAAGCGATACCTATGGCTGCTGGGCGCGGTCGTCCCCGCCCTGCTGTTCGCGGGGTGGGGCCTGGTCAACCTGACCGGGCTCGGCCTGTTCTGGTGGATGGGGCCGCTGTTCGTCTACCTGATCATCCCCGTGCTCGACGTCCTCTTCGGCGACGACCCGAGCAACCCGCCGGAGGAGATCGTCGCCTGGCTCGAACAGGACCGCTACTACCGCTGGGTGACCTACGCGTTCCTGCCGCTGCAGTTCGTGGCGCTGTTCGTCGGCTTCTGGCTCATGACGCGCCACGGCGGCCTGCCGGTCATCGACCGGATCGGCATCGCGGTGACGCTCGGCTCGCTCAACGGCGTTGCGATCAACACCGCGCACGAGCTCGGCCACAAGAAGGAGCACCTCGAGCGTTGGTTCGCGCGCGTCGCCCTGGCGCCGAGCGGATACGGGCACTTCTTCATCGAGCACAACCGGGGCCACCATGTTCGCGTCGCGACCCCGGAGGACCCCGCGTCGAGCCGGCTCGGCGAGTCGTTCTGGGCATTCTGGCCGCGGACGGTCAGCGGCAGCGTGCGCAACTCGTGGCGCCTGGAGCGCACCCGCCTGCGCCGCATGGACAAGCGGGTGCTCAGCCTCCGCAACGACGTGCTCAACGCATGGGCGATGACCGTCGTGCTCTGGGCCGCGGTGATCGCACTGTTCGGCGTCGGCGTGCTGCCGTACCTGATCCTGCAGGCGGTGTTCGCCTTCAGCCTGCTCGAGGCGGTGAACTACCTCGAGCACTACGGACTGGTGCGCCAGCAGCTGCCGAACGGCCGGTGGGAGCGGGTGAGTCCGCGCCACAGCTGGAACAACAACCACGTGGTGACGAACCTGTTCCTCTACCAGCTGCAGCGGCACAGCGACCACCACGCCAATCCCACCCGCCGCTACCAGGCGCTGCGGCACTTCGAGGAGTCGCCGCAGCTGCCCAGCGGCTACGCGTCGATGATCGTGCTGTGCTACGTCCCACCGCTGTGGCGCCGGGTCATGGACCGTCGCGTGCTCGCGCACTACGGCGGGGACGTCACGCAGGCCAATGTCGATCCGCGCAAGCGGGAGCGGGTGCTCGCCCGCTACGGCGTGCCGGCACCGGCGGCGGGCGCGACGGTCGCAGCCTGACCGGATTCCCTGATTGGATGACACGGTGAGCAGGTACCGCTGCGAGGTGTGCGACTACGTCTACGACGAGGCGGCCGGCGAGCCGCGCGAGGGGTTCCCCGCCGGCACCCCGTGGTCCGAGGTCCCCGACGACTGGTGCTGCCCCGACTGCGGTGTCCGCGAGAAGCTCGACTTCGCCACCGTGGGCGAGTCCGGTGCCCCCACGCCGGCCTGAGCGGGTGGCCAAGGTCGTCCCCTTCGCCGACGCGGCACGCTCGTTGCTGCGCCGCACGGTGGTCGGGGCTGTCGACGAACTGGTGCGCGCCCGAGGCTGGGCGGGCACCACGATGTCCGACGTCGCCGCCGCGGCCGGCGTCAGCCGGCAGACGCTGTACAACGAGTTCGGATCGCGCCAGGCGCTCGTCGAGGAGTACGTGCGTACCGAGATCGACAGGATGCTGGTGGACGTCGAGGCGGACGTTCGCGCCGGCTCGTCCGATCCGACGGCGGCGTTGCGCGGCGCGTTCGGCTTGTTCCTGCGGCTGGCTTCTGACGAGCCGGTGGTGCGCATCATCGCCGCCGGCAGCGAGGGCGGCGAGTTGATCCGGCTGCTCACGACCCTGGGCCGGGCGATCGCGCTGGGCCGGGTGGCGGCACTCGTCACCGAGGTGTGGCCGCAGGTGGCGGCCGACGACGCCGAGGTGCTCGCGGATTCGTTGGTGCGGCTGGCCATCAGCCATGCGCTGTTCCCCATAGGCACGCCGGAGCAGACCGCTGACAACGTGACCCGGATGCTCGCGCCCTTCGTCGAGCAGATTCTCGCAGCGTCGGGGCCTGGCCGTTCGGGCGGCGCGGGGCGAGGATGAGCCGATGGCCATCCTGACACCCGGCTTCCGCGGCCGTGACCGGACCGGCGCCGTCGCGCTCCCGCCCGGGCAGTACCTCACGAGGGACTTCCCGGTGCTGTCGGCCGGGCCGACGCCGCGGATCCCTCTCGACCGGTGGGAGTTCACCGTGACCACCGAGACCGGCGAGGCGCGCGGGTGGTCGTGGACGGAACTGATGTCGCTGCCCGCCGAGGAGCAGACCGTCGACATCCACTGCGTCACGAAGTGGTCGAAGCTCGGGACGACCTGGCGCGGTGTCTCGCTCGACACGCTGCTCGGCGACCTGGACACCGCGGCCGACTACGCCCTGGCCTCGTCCTACGGCGGGTACACGACGAACCTGCCGTTCGAGGACCTGCTCGACGGCAAGGCCTGGATCGCCTACGAGTTCGACGGCGACGAACTGGCTGCCGAGCACGGCGGCCCGGCCCGCCTGCTCGTCCCGCATCTGTACTTCTGGAAGTCGGCCAAATGGGTACGCGGCATCCAGCTGCTCCTCGAGGACGAGCCCGGATTCTGGGAGAACCTCGGTTACCACAACTACGGCGACCCGTGGCGCGAGCAGCGCTACGAGGGTGACTGAGGCCGCGGGCGAGCTGCGCGCGCCCGGCCGCCGTGCGCTCGGCTGGCAGGTCGCCACGCTGGTCGAGTCGCTACCCGAGACACCGACCGCGAGCACGCTGGTGCTCGACGTGCCGGGGTGGCAGGGGCATCTGGCCGGTCAGCACCTGGACGTGCGGCTGACCGCCGAGGACGGCTACAGCGCGCAACGCAGCTACTCGATCGCCTCCGCTCCGGACGCCACGCGCCTTGCGATCACCGTGCAGGCGGTGCGCGACGGCGAGGTGTCGCCCTACCTGCTCGAGGACTTCTCGCTCGGCGCCGCCATCGAGCTGCGCGGGCCGGTCGGGCGCTGGTTCGTATGGCGCCCGGGCGAGCCTGCGCCGGTGCTGCTCGTCGCCGGCGGCTCGGGCATCGTGCCGCTGATGGCGATGATCCGGACCCGCCGGGCGACGGGGAGCCGGGTGCCCTTCCGGCTGCTCTACTCGGTGCGCTCCCCCGACGACCTGATCTACGCCGACGAGCTGGTACGCCGGCCACTGCTCGACGGCGTGGACGTCACGGTCGCCTTTACCCGGTCGGCGCCAGAGACCGACCGTCGCGGCGCCGGCCGGCTGACGGCGGCCGACCTGGTCGCCGGTGGCTGGCCCCCGGACCTCGCGCCGCGCGTCTACGTCTGCGGCCCGTCCGGGTTCGTCGAGACGATGGCTGACCTGCTCGTCGCCATGGGACACGCTGCCGGCGAGATCCGCACCGAGCGCTTCGGCCCGACGAGCTGAGCGCCGCCTACGGCCGCAGCTCGAGGATGGGCGCCTTCCCCACGGTCACCGTGACGAGGCTGATCTGATCGCGGTGCAACGCGGTTCCGCCGGTGAAGTTCGTCGTCTGCCCGGGAACCAGTGCCCAGCTTCCGGCGGGGTGCGCGACCCCCGAGCGATCTGTCACCACGAGGTTGTACTCGACGTCGGCCGCGTACGCGGTGTCGTAGCGGCACTGCAGGGAGATGCGGGTGCCCCAGGCGACGTCGGTGAGCGCGGCGGTGGCGTGTACCGGCGTCTGCACCACCGCGGTCATCGCGACCGACGGGCTGGTCGAGCTGCCGCTGTGGTGACCGGCCGCGAGCACGACGACGGCGGCGATGCACGCGGCGGCCACCATCGACGCGACGGCCGTGGTCCAGCGCCGGTGCCGTTCGCGGCGGACCCGGCGCAGCAACCCAGGCAGCAGGGTGTCCGGTGGCCGCTCGTCGAAGAGGCCGGGCTCGGCGAGGTCGGCACCCGTGAGGTCGGCGAGCAGGCCGGCGGTAGGGGTGATCTCGGCGACGCGCCGCTGGCACTCGGGGCAGGTGACGAGGTGCTCCTCGAAGTCATCCCGCTCCCCGTCGTCCAGCGCGCCGAGGACGTAGGCGGCGTCGTCGTGGAGGAACGGATCGTTCGGCTTCATCGTGCACCCCCCAGTTCGTCGATCGCGAGCCGTAGTGCGCGCAGCGCGTAGTGCGTGCGCGATTTCACAGTGCCGGGTGGGACGCCGAGCGTGCCCGCGGCCTCTGCCACGGACGAGCCCCGGTAGTAACACTCCAGGATGACCTCACGGTGTTCGGGTGACAGGGTCCGCATCGCAGCGACCACCAGCTGCCGATCGACGATCTGGTCGGTGTCGTCGCCGACACCGCGGTCGGGCACCGCGTCGGTGACCAGCTCCGAGCGCGACCGGGTCGAACGCCACTCGTCGATGACGATCCGCCGGGCGACGGTGAACAGCCAGCCGCGCGCCGATCCGCTCGACTGGTCGAGCACTGACGGGTTGCGCCAGGCTCGCAGCAGCGTCTCCTGCACGATGTCCTGGGCCTTCCCGCGGTCGCCGTTGACGAGGCGCACAACGTACGCCCACAACACACCGGCATGCTCGTCGTGCAGTGCTCGCAGCAGTTCACCCTCGCTCGCGGCCACGATCTGCACGATAGGTCACACGCAGCGGTTGTGACTTCGGTTCAACTGAACCGTCCGCGCAACCGGTACGTGTTCTGGATGACCCCGTGGACTTCTGAAGGAGATGCCGATGGACCCGATCGTGACCCGCCGCACCGCCCTGGGCGTCGGCGCCGCCGGCGTGGGGGCGGTCGCACTCGCCGCGTGCGGCGCCAGCTCGTCCGGCAGCGGATCGGGCGCCGGCTCGACGACGAGTGCGCCGGCGGGAAGTTCCGGCGGCCAGAGTTCCGCAGGCGCGTCATCGGGCGGCAAGACGCTCGCGGCGCTCAGCGACATCCCGGTCGGCGAGTCGGTGTCGGCCAAGCTGGCCGACGGCTCACCGGCGATCGTCGCGCAGCCCACCGCGGGGACGGCGGCCTGCTTCAGCGCGATCTGCACGCACATGGGTTGCACCGTCTTGCCCGCCGGCAAGGAGCTGCACTGCCCGTGCCACGGATCGGTCTACGACGCCTCGACCGGCCAGGTGAAATCCGGGCCGGCGCCGCGACCCCTGCCGAAGATTGCGGTGCACGTCGCGAGCGGCGAGGTCGTCAGCAGCTGAGAGCCCGTCAGCGGCTGAGCGAGTCAAAGCCCGGTCAGTCGTCCTCGGCCTGGTCGTGCGGCGGGGTGTCCGCCGGGGCGGGTGCCGCGGCGGGCTCGCCGTGGTCGGCCGGCAGCAGCTCGGTGAGCGCCAGGCCCTGCAGCCGGCGGAACTTGCGCTTGCCCCGGGTGCGGTCGAGCACGGCGACCTCGAGCTGCCCGGCCGGCAGCGACCGGGCCTGCCCGTCGACGCCGCCCACGGCGCCGAGGGCGTGCACTGCCAGTTCGAGGGCGGCCCGCAGGTCCCGGCCGGCCGAATAGCGGCCCTTCAGCTCGGTGGTGATCGCGTCGGCCTGGCCGCCCATCACGAGGAAACCCGGCTCGTCGACGATCGTCCCGTCGTAGGTGAGCCGGTAGAGCTGGTCGTCGTCAGGGGCCGCACCGACCTCGCCGACGCACAGCTCGACCTCGTACGGCTTGGGCTGCTCGGTGAAGATCGTGCCCAGCGTCTGCGCGTAGGCGTTGGCCAGCGCCCGCGCGGTCACGTCGCGGCGGTCGTAGCTATAGCCGCGCAGGTCGGCGAGCCGGATCCCCGCGACCCGCAGGTTTTCGAACTCGTTGTACTTGCCGACCGCGGCGAACGCGATGCGGTCGTAGATCTCGCTCACCTTGTGCAGCGCGCTGCTCGCGTTCTCGGCGACGAACAGGACGCCGTCGGCGTAGAGCAGCACGACGACGCTGCGGCCGCGCGAGATGCCCTTGCGGGCGTACTCCGAGCGGTCGCGCATGACCTGCTCGGCGGAGGCATAGAACGGCATCGACACGGCGATCTCCTCCTCAGGCGCCCGGGCGCGATTCGCGGTCGGCGAGTATCGCCCGCACCACGGTGTCGAGTTCGTCGTCCGGTACGCGGGACGTCCCCTCGGCCGTGGCGAGCATGACCACGGGATAGATGCCGCGTGTGAGGTCGGGGCCGCCGGTAGCGGAGTCGTCGTCGGCGGCGTCGTACAGCGACTCGACGACGACGCGCAGCACGCCTGCGCGGTCGAACCCGGGCTGCCACAGCTTCTTCAGGGCGCCGCGGGCGAACAGCGAGCCCGAGCCCACCGAGTGGTAGTACTGCTCCGGGTAGCGGCCGCCGGTGACGTCGTAGCTGAAGATCCGCCCCGCCGTCGTGGGCTCCGTGGCATCGAGGTCGAAGCCGGCGAACAGCGGGACGACCGCGAGACCCTGCATGGCCTGCCCGAGGTTCCCGCGGATCATCGTCGACAGCCGGTTGGCCTTGCCGTCGAGGGTCAGCTGGGTCCCCTCGATCTTCTCGTAGTGCTCGAGCTCGACCTGGTACAGGCGCACGATCTCGACCGCGAGCCCGGCGGTGCCCGCGATGCCGATCAGCGAGTACTCGTCGGCGGCGAACACCTTCTCAATGTCGCGTTGCGCGATCAGGTTGCCCGCCGTGGCGCGACGGTCGCCCGCCATGGCCACCCCGTCGGCGTAGCTGGCGGCGACGATGGTCGTACCGTGCGGCGCGCCAGCCGCGGCAGGGCCGCCGCGTGGCAGGAGGTCCGGAGCAGCCGCGGTGAGGAACTCGGCGAACGAGGACGTCCCAGGCGACGTGGCGAAGCGCAGGATGCCCTGGTTTCCGGTTCGCTCGTTGCTCAAGATGGCTCCCCTGCGTGCCGTGGTCGTCGCGGACCTCGACCCTACCCAGTGCGTGAGCGGTGGCCGCGATCAGGCGGTGACGCGGTGCGCAGCGGCTGCCGAGCCTGCGGGACTACTGGCCGCCCTTCTGGACGAAGGCGCGAACGAAGTCTTCGGCGTTGGTCTCGAGGACGTCGTCGATCTCGTCGAGGATGGCGTCGACGTCCTCGGTGAGCTTCTCGTGCCGCTCGGCTACGTCGGAGCCCGTCGAGACCTCGACCTCGTCGGTCTGCTCGGTCTGCTTCTGCGGCCGGCTCTGGCTGTTGTCATGGGTCGGCATGGCGGTCCCCTTTCGGTCCGGACTTCACCCTAGCTCCGCAGCGCGACAGTTTCCGCCCCGACGCAGCGCAATGTCAGCGCCGCTCCGTACCGTGTGCGCATGGCAGTCCCCGCGCGCATCAGCCTGGTCACGCTCGGCGTGGCCGATGTCGCCGCCGCCACCCGGTTCTACGAAGCGATCGGGTTCGAGCGTTCGTCCGCGTCCGTCGAGGGCGAGGTGAGCTTCTTCCGGACCGCCGGCGGCCTGCTCGGACTGTGGGGCGCCGCCGACCTGGCCGCCGACGCCGGCCTCGGGCCACCGCCGGCCGACCGGTTCCGCGGCGTCGCGCTCGCGATCAACCTCGAGTCCCGCGCAGCTGTCGACGCGGCGTTCGCCGACGTCGACGCGGCGGGCGGGCTCATGGTCAAGGGCCCGGTGGCGACTGACTGGGGCGGCTACAGCGGGTACTTCGCCGACCCCGACGGCAACGTCTGGGAGATCGCGCACAACCCGCACTGGCCGCTCGACGAGCGCGGGTTGCCACAGCTGCCCTAGCTCATGTTCAGCGCGTGTGTCGCCGTCGAACCGCCGTCCGCGACGAACTCGGCGCCCGTGCAGTACGAGCTGCGCTCGCTGGCGAGGAACAAGACGAGCTCGGCGATCTCCTCCGCCCTGCCGACCCTGCGCAGCGCGAGCTTCTTGGTCACCGGCGTCAGGTCGACCTCGTGGCCGCCGATCGCGTCCTGCACCATCTTGGTGTCGATCATGCCGGGGTGTACCGAGTTGACCCTGATGCCCTGCGGCCCCAGTTCGAGCGCGGCCACCTTCGTCATGCCGCGGATCGCGAACTTGCTGGCCGCGTACGCCACCGTGTACGGCATCCCGGCCAGGCCTTCGACCGACGAGAGGTTCACGATCGAGCCGCCCCGGGTCATCACCCGCGCCGCCGCGCGCATCCCCAGGAAGCACCCGAACTGGTTCGTGCGCACGACGCGCTCGTAGTCGGCGAGCGTCGTCTCGGCGACAGCCGAGAAGTGCAGCACCCCGGCGTTGTTCACCAGGATGTCCAGCCCGCCGAGAGTCTCGAGCGCCTCGCCGACGACCGTCGACCACTCGTCCTCGTCGGAGACATCGAGGTGGCGGTAGTGCGCCGCGTCGCCGATCTCCTGGGCCAGTTCCTTGCCGGCGGCGTCGTTCACGTCGGCGATGACGACGCGGGCCCCCTCCGCGACGAACCGCCGCACCGCGGCAGCGCCCTGTCCCCGCGCGGCTCCCGTGACGATCGCGACCTTGCCGTCCAGCTCACCCATGGGTGTTCTCCTCCTGCAGCCAGCGTCAGCCGAGCGACGGCCGGCAGACCCGGCACAGCGTCGGATCGATCTCGGTGCCCGTGAGGACGTGCAGGTCCTCGCGGTGCGCGATCAGCGGGCAGTCGCGCCGGTGCACCGTCGTGCCGTTGCCGGCCAGGACCGGCACCGCTCCCGCATCGACGGCGGCGGTGTCGAGGGCGGTGCCGCTGCCCTGCCGCGACACCAGGTCGGCCAGGACGAGCAGGGTGTCCGCGAGCTGGCGGGAGCTGTCGCGTTGGTCGGCGGCGATCTTCGCCAGCCAGGCCCCGAAGTACAGGAAGCCACCGACGAAGGTGAGGCCGAGGCCCAGAATGCCGCCCGAGATCAGGTACGTGCGCTGGTCGTAGTCGTAGTGCGAGTGCGCGGTGCCGTACCAACCCAGTGCGATGGCGACGATGCCGAGGGGCATCAGTACGGCACCGGCGGCGAAGAGGACCAGCTGCAGGGTTCGGTAGCGCTGGTCGCGAACCGCCGCCGGGTTGGCCAGCCGGGTGCGGCCGCCCGCCCGCTGCGCGCGCGGCGCGGGCGTCACCGCCGCCAGAGTCGTCGTGGCCATCCGTCATCCCTTCCGTAGGTCGGGCACGCCCGTGGCGAGGCCGAAGTCGCAGTTGCGAGCGCCACCCAGCAGCAGCCCGCCGGCACGGCGCATCGCCCACCCGACGGCCGCGGCGAGCACCAGCCCGCCGAGGATCAGCATCCGAGGGACGTCCCCGAGGGCCGGCAGCGCACGGAACGCCGCGGGCGCGATCGGCGTGCTTCCCGCGATGGGCACGGAGCCGCCGCCGGTGCCGGTACCCGGGGCGAGCGGGCTGGTGTTGCCGCCGGACGTCCCGCCGGTGCCGCCGCCGGCGGTCCCGCTCGTGCCGCCTCCGGTCGTCCCGATGACGCCGCCATCGCTGCCCGCCGGGACGCTGCCGCCGTCGTACGCCGGCGAGGCGTCGGCCGTCGCGTTCGAGTTGCCGATCGTGATGACGAACTTGGGAGCGAGGTCGAGGATCGGCTGCAGCTGGTCGCGCATGTTCCGCGGGATCTTGGCGGCGAGCGGGTCGAGCACGGTGTTGAGGACCGCCTTCAGCGGCTTCGTGTCGATCGAGATCTGCAGCGCCTGCGCGACCGCGGAGCCGCTCGAGCCCTGCGTGGTCTTCGTGACCGGGATCGTCGCGAACTGCAGCCCGAGGGTCTTGAGCACTCCGCTGACCGTCGTCGAGAGCGCGGGCAGCCCGAGGTTGACCCCCTGGTCGTCGACGGGGATTCGCAGGCCCGCCACCGAGATGCTCGTGATCGTGCTGTTCGCGGTCGAGGTCGCCTTGGCCCCGTCGCTCACGACCTTCGAATCCACATCGAGACCGTTGACCTTCACGAGTCCGCCGAGCAACGAGATCGTGCTCACGGAGGCGTGCGCCTCGGACGTCACCGTCTTGTCGGCGACGTCGACCGTCGACGTGCTGGTCAGGTTCTGGCACTGGACGAGCGCGGCGAGCGGTGCGGAGACCGGCAGCGGCAGCGTCGTGGACTTGACCTTCGGTCCGCCGCTCGACTTGCCGGACAGCTGGCCGAGCCCGGTGCCGATTCCGCCGACCAGGTTGGTGTCCGGACCGGCGATGCCCAGCAGGGTCACGCTGGACTTGGTGTTCAGCCCGTCGGTCGACGTCGTCATGCCGTTGCCGTCGGTCAGCTGCACGGCGTTCTTCGCCGGCGCGCCGGTGGTCGCGGGGTAGCGGGAGTTCGTCTGGACCGGGTACTGGGTGCCCGGCTTCTTGAGCAGCTGATCGAAGCCGTCGCCGACGGTGACGCCGGGCCAGAGATAGCTCGACAGGGCGCGGCTGGTCGGGCCGCTGTCGACGTTGGACTTCGTGTAGCCGACGCTGGCGTCGATCTGCGGGTCGGATGGGATCGGGATGACCGGGTCATAGATCTCGAAGTGCACGACGGCGGCCTCGGCCACCGCGGTATACCCCCCGAGCGACGTGTCGGCCGAGGCCCCGGGACCCGGCCAGAGCAGCGTCGCGATCACCGCGGCCGTGCCACCCGCCAGCCACCTGTGCGAAGACTTCACGCCGCTCCCCCGAAGTACAGCTCGGTCAGTCGTCCCTGGATCTCGCTCGGCTCGCCGGTGGCGACGATGCGACCTCCGTGCATCACGGCCGCGTAGTCCGCGACACGCAGCGCTGTATTGGCAAACTGTTCCACGACGAGAATGGATACGCCCTGTTCGGCGATTTCGGCGACCGTGTCGTACAGCCCGTCGACGATCAGTGGCGCGAGACCCATGGACAACTCGTCCAGAAGCAACAGCGCGGGATCGGATGCGAGCGTCCGCGCCAGTGACAACATCTGCTGCTCCCCGCCGGAGAGGCTGCCGGCCAGTTGCCGCCGCCGCTCCTTCAGCCGGGGGAATCGCGAGTACGCCTCGGTGAGGATCCGTTCGACCGGCAGCCCCGAGTAGGACGCCAGCCAGAGGTTCTCCTCGACGGTGAGGTTCGGGAACACGCCCCTGCCCTCGGGCACCAGGCACAACCCGGCGCGGGTGAGCTCGTCGGGCGTCGCCCTCGCGACATGCACGCCGCCGAGGTGGATGTCGCCCTCCGTGGCAGGCATCAGGCCGCTGATGACGCGCAGCAGGGTGGTCTTGCCCGCACCGTTGGGCCCGAGCAACGCGACGACCGCGCCGCGCGGCACGCTGAGATCGACGCCACGGAGCACCTCGATGCGGCCGTAGCTGGCGCGCACCCCGATGAGCTCGAGGATCGGCACCGGAGTCATCGCTCGTCCTCCGCATCGGTGCTGCCATCGACGCCGGTGCCGGCGAGATGGGCCGGCGGCTGTGGGTCGGCGGCGACCGCGGCGAATGCCGGCTGGGGCGCGGGCGGGTCCGAGAAGCCGAGGTACGCAGCCTGGACGGCCGCGTCCGAGCGGATCTCGGCCGCCGTTCCGGTGGCGATGACCCTTCCGAACTCGAGTACGTGGATCAGGTGGCAGACGCCCATCACGAGTTCCATGTCGTGCTCGACCATCAGGATCGCCGTGCCGTCCGAGGCGAGATCGACGAGCAGGTCGCCGAACGCGGCGGTCTCGCTCTCGTCCAGGCCGGACGACGGCTCGTCGAGCAGCAGCAGTCGTGGCTCGATGGCCAGCGCGCGGGCCATCTCGAGCAACCGGGCGACGCCGGTCGGCACCGAGTCGGCGCGGTGGTGGGCATAGCGGCCGACGCCGACGCGGTCGATCAACTCGTCGACGACGCCGTCCTGCTTGCGGGTGAACCAGCTGCGCACGCCTGCATGGATCTCGCGGGCCACCAGGATGTTCTCGCGCACGGTGAGCGAGCCGAACGCCTCGAGACGCTGGAAGGTGCGCGCCATTCCTGCCTTCGCCCGGGAGTCGGGCGAGTTCCTGGTGACGTCGTGGCCACGGAAGCGCACGCGTCCCCGCGTCGGGGGCTGCAGGCCGGTGATCACGTTGAACAGCGTCGTCTTGCCCGCACCGTTCGGCCCGATCAGTCCGGTGATCGACCCGGCCTCGACCGAGAGCGACGCGTTGTCGACGGCGGTGACCCCGCCGAAGCGAACGGTGACGCCGCTGACCTCAAGCAATGCCATGGCCGACCACCCGTTCCGGTTCGCGCACGGACGACACCTCGGCCGACAGCTCGCCGGCGCTGCCCGCAGTCACGGCACCGACGTCCGTGCCCGCGGGCGCCGAGGACCCGGCCGTCCACGCCGGCAGCCGGTCGCGCAGCCACCGGCCCAGCGCGAACAGGTGGTTCGCGATCCCGTTGGGGTCCCGGCCGAGGCTCACCGCGCCGATGCCGATGATCAGGAACTCCAGGCCGCCGAGCGTCTTGAACTGTGACTGCAACACCGGCAGCAGCATGAGCAGCAGGCCGCCCAGGGCGGCGCCGGTCACCGAGGTGACACCGCAGACGACGGCGAGCAGCAGGAGCAGCAGGCCGGAGAGCGCTTGGAAGTCGAGCGCCGAGATCGTCCCCCGCAGGCCGGCGTACAGCGCGCCGGCGAGCCCGGCGATGCCTGCCGACGTCGCGAACAGGCCCACCCGGAACCAGCGCTGGTTGAGCCCGAGCGTCCCGCATGCCGCCGGGCTGTCGCGCATCGCGATCAGCAGCCGGCCGATGGCACCCCGGCGCAGCGCAAGGATGCCCAGCGACAGCACCGCGAACACGACCGTCATGAAGACGATCCAGCTGCTGTCGCTGCCGAACCGCATCCCGAACAGGTGCATGCGCTTGGCGTTGAGGCTGCCGTTGAAGCCGAACATGAAGGTCGACTGGAACACCAGCTTGTCCATCAGCTGGGCGAACGCCAAGGTAGCCAGGGCGAGGTAGAGACCGGTGAGCCTGAGCACCGGAAGCGCGACGACGGCGCCCACCGCCGCGGCGACGAGGACCGCGAGGACGACCGCGAGTGGCGAGCTCGTGTTCAGTTTCGCGACCACCGTCGCCCCGATACCCATGAACGACAGCTGCGCGAGCGACACGTAGCCGCCGTAGCCGGTCAGCAGCACCAGCGAGAGCATGACGAGCGCGTACGACAGCGCGTAACCGACCCGGTCGACGTTGGTCGTCGAGAGCAGCGGCAGGATCGCGACGACCGCGATGATCAGGCCGACCCCGCTCTGCAGTACGCGCGTCGGCGACGGCACCGGAGCGGACAGGATGCCCTTGATCTGCCCGACCCGCAGGCGCACCTGTGGCACGAAGATCAGGACGATGAACAGCAGGAACGTCGGCAGCGACGCCTGGAACCCGTCGAACAGCTGCGTCGTGGGGCCGTAGCCGACGGCGAACGCCTGCCCGAGCCCGAGCACGATCGCGCCGATGAAGGTCAGCGGCAAGCTGCGCAGCCGGCCGAGCATGGCGGCCGCGAAGGCGTTGATGACCAGGAACGTCAACTGGTAGTAGTCCAGCCCGACGTAGGAGACGAGCAGGATGCCGGCGAGTGCGGCCAGCGACGAGCCGATGGCCCAACTCGCCATCGACAGCCGCTGCGCGCTCGCACCGAAGAGCTCGAGCAGGTCCTTGTTGTCGACGACCGCGCGCATCGCCGTCCCGACCCGGGTGCGGTTGAGCAGGACGTAGAGCCCCGCCGCAACCGCCACCGACAGCCCGATCGTGAGCACGTAGTGCCAGCTCACGAGGAACGTCCCGACGTTGAAGCCCTTCCCGCCGAAGAAGTAAGGCACCGAGTCGCGACCCTGGTCCGCGGGCCACGCCTGCTGCGCCACGCCGATCAGCAGCACGAACAGCCCGATCGTCACGACGAGGCTCACGCTGACCGGCGCGTCGCCGAGACCGCGCATCATCACCCGTTCGAGCACGATGCCCAGCAGCGGTGCGATGACGAGCAGGATCAGCAGGATCGCGAGCACGGTGGGGACGCTGCCCTTCACCGTGAGCTGCCAGTAGACGAACGCCATCACCATGCTGATCGCGCCGTGCCCGAGGTTGAAGACCCGGGTTGTCGTGTAGGTCAGCACGAGGCCGGAGGCGGCGATCGCATACGCGGCACCGGTGAACAGGCCGGTGATGGCGTAGGCCAGGAACGCGTTCATGCCCGTCAGCCCACCTTGGTGACGCCACCGCAGGAGAACGGGGCGGGCCCCTCGCGGACCCACTTGCCGCCCTTGAGCTGGATGAACCCGTAACAGCCGGCGGTGACCTTCGCCGCGACGTGCTGCGGGCCGAACATGCCGTTGCCGGTCCAGTTGTCGACCTTCTTCAGCGCGGCGATGAGCGAGGCCCGGGTGAGCTGACCACCCAGCTCGAGGGCCTTCTGGGTGAACAGCCGGCCGGCCGACCACGCGAAGATGCCGAAGTAGTTCGGCTGGGCGCTCGGCGCGACCCGCTTGAGCCAGGTGAGGTAGGTCTGCATCTCGGGGATGCTCGGTGCCTCGTCGAACAGCCGGCTGTTGATGAAGATCTTGGTCCCCTCGACCGCGCTGCCGCCGGACTTGACGTAGCCCGGGTCGTAGGCGACGGGGTCGAGCACGAAGACCGGCTTGAACGACTGCTGGCTCATCGCCTGGGCCAGCTTCACCGCGTACTGGTACGCGCCGACGAACTGGACGTACTTGACGCCGTCCGCCTTCATCTTCGACACGTAGGTCGTGTAATTGAACGCGGTGACGTCGATGGCGAAGATGTCGTTGTGGAAGTTGAAGCCACGCGCCTGCCAGCCCTTGATCTCGTTCGTCGCGTTGAGTGAGGACGCCCCGGCGTTCAGGTAGGCGAACGCGGCGTGGTCGGCCACGCCGGCATAGGTCTTCTTGAAGTAGTCCGGCGGCGACTGCGGAACGTAGCCGGCGTTCAGCGACTGCGCACCGAAGACCACGGGCGAGTTGACGCGGGCCTGCTCGGTCGCGGCCGCGCGGATGTCGGGAATGCCGCACTGCGTCACCGTCTGCGCGCCCCCGTCGTCGAAGGCTCCCATCGAACCCACCATCGCGAAGGCCTGCGAGCAGGCGCTCGTCGATGCCTGCTGGTCACCACCGGAGCTGGTCTGGCTGTCGAGGTTCTCGAGCGCGAGCTTGCGACCGCAGATGGTGGAGGACGAGTTGAAGTAGGCGACGTAGGCCTTCATGGCCTGCTGGACGCCGGCGAACAATCCGGGCACCGGGCCACTGACGTCGGCGACGTTGGCAAGCGTGATCGTCGAGTTGGTGATGCCCGTGCCGTTCTTGAAGCCGTTGCAGCTGCCGACCTTGATCCCGGCAGCCGCGTTGCCCGGATTGGACGCCCCTGCACCGGCACCGGCGTTCGAACCGCCCCCCGTTGCCCCCGAGCCGCCGCCGGACCCGCCGGACCCGCCGGAACCACCGCTGGTTGCGCCACTACCGGTGCTGCCGGTGTTGGTGGCGCCGCCCTTCGCGGTGCCGTTGCCTGCCACCCCGGCGTTGCTGGCGTTGCCAGTGGCTCCGGCGGCGTTGCCGTTGCCGCCGCCGAGCGCGTTCTGCGCCTCGATGAACTGCGACGGAGGCACGGCGGAACCGCACGCGGCGAGCACGCTCATCACACCGGCTGCGAGCACGGCGCTGACGGGCTTCCTGAACCGGTTGCGGCTGACCACGCGGTTTCTCCTCGCAACGTCGAGTTAGAGGCTGAGAACCTCGGTGCTGGCAAAGGTCCGGGCTGGGTCGCGATCGGCGAAGTGCGCGCCGACGGTGCGCGCGAGTTCGCCGGCCGTCCAGGTGGAGTGGGTCGTGTCGAACCGGCGCTCGACGCTGGGCGCCGCCATGAGAGCGACCTTGCCGCCGTGCACGACGAAGAGCTGGCCGTTGATGTGCGCCGCCGCCGGCGATGCCAGGAACGCCACGAACGGCGCGACGTGGTCGACGGACAGCGGATCAACGCTGCCCGTGCCGCCGGCGCCGGACGACTCGGGCTCGGCGCCGAAGACGCCGAGGGTCATCGCCGTTCGGGCCCGCGGGCAGATGGCGTTCGCGGTGACGCCCATGCGCGCCAGCGAGCGCGCCGCCGACAGGGTCAGGGCGGTGATGCCCGACTTGGCGGCCGCGTAGTTGGGCTGGCCTTCGGAACCGGTGAGCCCCGCCTCGGAGGAGGTGTTGATCAGCCGGGCGTAGATCGGTGCACCCGTCGCCTTGAACTGTTCGCGCCAGTACGCGGCGGCGTTGCGCGCGAGCAGGAAGTGCCCGCGCAGGTGCACCCGGATCACCGCGTCCCACTCGTCGTCGGTCATGTTGAACAACATCCGGTCGCGGGTGAACCCGGCGTTGTTCACGACGATGTCGACACTGCCGAAGTGCTCGAGGGCGCCGCGCATCAGCGCGTCGGCAGTGGCGCGCTCGGCGACATCACCCTCGATGGCGATCGCCTTCCCGCCCGCTGCCTCGATCTCGTCGACGGTCGTCCCGGCCGATGCCGTGCCTCCAGTGCCGTGCACGTCGTTCACGACCACGGTCGCTCCGGCTGCCGCGAGGGCGATCGCCTCGGCGCGCCCGAGACCCGCCGCGGCACCGGTCACCAGGGCGACCCTGCCGTCGAGAGAGACGTCCTGCGGCCGGGTGGCCGCCGCCTCAGTCGGCTGCATGCGCAAAACCTCTCAAACGCGTCGGGTCGGGCACTGTGACAGAGCTGACTCTAGAACGTGTTCTCGTTTTGCTCAAGCTGATCTAGCTCAGCAATTGCAGCGCGTTTTTCGGGCACCTCGCCACTGCAAGCGAAACGCGTTCTAGTTGTTCCGTTGGCGGTTGCTGGGTCAGGATCACCAGGTTCTCGTCGTCATCGAGCTCGAAGACGTCGGGGGCCAGGCCGCAGCACACGGCGTTCGCCTCGCACAGCTCGCGGTCGACCCTGATCTCCATCGCGTCCTCGGTTCCCTTCGTCCTGGCGCCGGCTCGGCGTGACGCGGGCCACTCGGTGCAACGACCCGGAGGCGATGTGGTCACGCCCTCGTTAACACCCGGTTCATCCGCCTGCCACACGTCACCGCGAGGATAGAACGCGTTCTACCGGGTGGCCAAGTCCCGCGCGACGTCCGGAGTGGCGCGCCCGGGGCGAATGTCTCGACGGCCTCCCGGCCGCGCGCTAACCTGCCTAGAACGCGTTTCAGTTTTGGGAGAGGTCATGCGGATCAGCCACACGGTCGAGCAGGAGCAGCTGCGCCAGGAACTGCGCCGTTACTTCGCCACCCTCATGACGCCCGAGCGCCGTGCCGCGCTCACGACCGGCGACTCGGAGTACGGCGACGGCGCCGTCTACAAGCAGACCGTCCGGCAGATGGGCACGGACGGGTGGCTGACGCTCGGCTGGCCGACCGAGTACGGCGGCCGCGGGGCGAGCGCGATGGAGCAGCTCATCTTCACCGACGAGGCAGCGGTGGCCGGTGCGCCCGTCCCCTTCCTCACGATCAACACCGTCGGGCCGACGATCATGCGCTACGGCACCGAGGAGCAGCGGGCGTTCTACCTGCCGCGCATCGCGTCGGGCGACCTGCATTTCTCGATCGGCTACTCGGAGCCGGGCGCGGGCACCGACCTCGCGTCCCTGCGCACCCGCGCGGTCCGCGACGGCGACGACTGGGTCATCAACGGGCAGAAGATGTGGACCAGCCTGATCCAGCACGCGGACTACGTGTGGCTGGCCTGCCGCACCAACCCGGACGCGGCCAAGCACAAGGGCCTGTCGGTGATCATCGTCCCGGCCGGCGCAGCGGGGTTCTCGTGGACGCCCGTGCGCACGATGTCGGGGCCGACGACCAGCGCGACGTACTACAACGACGTGCGCGTCCCGGTGACCTCGACCGTCGGCGAGATCGACGGCGGCTGGGCGCTGATCACCAACCAGCTGAACCACGAACGGGTGGCGCTCACGTCGGCCGCTCCCGTCCTGACCGCGCTCGCCGAGACGCGCGAATGGGCGCAGAACACAAAGCTGCCGGACGGGCGCCGCGTCATCGACCAGGAGTGGGTCCAGATCCACCTCGCGCGCGTCCACGCCCGGGCGCAGTACCTCAAGCTCATGAACTGGCGGATCGCGTCGGGGACGAACCTGGGCATGGCAGAGGCGTCGGCCACGAAGGTGTTCGGCACCGAATTCGCCATCGAGGCCTACCGCCTGTTGATGGAGGTGCTCGGTGCCAACGCCGCGGTGCGCATGGGCTCCCCCGCCGCGCAGCTGCACGGGCGCGTCGAACGAATGCACCGTGCCGCGCTGATCCTCACCTTCGGCGGCGGCACCAACGAGGTGCAGCGCGACATCATCGCCATGGCCGGCCTGCGACTTCCCGCCAGCGGCCGCTGACCACACGAGCAGGAGAACACCGTGGACTTCACCCTGGCCGAGACCCAGATCGAGCTCGCCGGCCTCACCCGCCGCATCGTCACCGATCAGGTGACGCAGGAGCGGCTCAAGGCGGTCGAGCAGTCCGGAGTGCACCTGGACCGCGCGCTGTTCGCCGCGCTCGCAGACGCGGGCGTCCTCGGAGCCGCTGTGCCGGAATCGATCGGCGGCGGCGGTCTCGACCTGCTGGAGCAGTGCAGCATCCTGATCGAGCTCGGCCGCGCGGTCGCGCCGGTCCCGTACCTGGCGAGCGTCGCCGTGGCCGCCGCGGCGATCGGGTATTTCGGCACCGACGAGCAGCGCGCGACCTGGGCCGCGCCCGCGGTGAGCGGTGAGCTGATCCTGGCCCCGGCGCTGACCGAGGAACTCGTCGACGACCCGGAGGCACCGGCGACCCGCGCCGTCCGCAACGGTGACGGCTGGCAGCTCACGGGCAGCAAAGCCGTCGTGCCGGCCGGCACCGTCGCCGACGCGTTCGTCGTGCCGGCAGCGACCGAGGACGGCGCCGCGCTGTTCATCGTCGCGGCGAGCGCCGAGGGGCTGACGGTCACGCCCGAGGTCTACGTCGACGGCGACGCGGTCGCCTCGCTGGAGCTCTCGGCGGTGTTCGTCCCGGACGGGGCGCGGTTCGGCAACGGGGACGTGCTGCACTGGCTGGTCGCCCGCGCGACGATCGGCGTGTGTGCGCTGCAACTGGGGGTGCTCGAGCGGGCGCTCGAACTCACCGTCGAGTACGCCCGCGAGCGCAAGCAGTTCGACCGGCCGATCGGCAGCTTCCAGGCCGTGGCACAGCGCCTCGCCGACGCCTACATCGACGTCGAGGCCGTCCGCCTGACGTTGTGGGAGGCCGCCTGGCGCACCGCCGAAGCGCTGCCTGCCACCACCGAGATCGCGACCGCGAAGTTCTGGGCCGCCGACGCCGGGCACCGGGTCGCGCACACCGCCGTGCACGTCCACGGGGGCGCTGGCATCGACGTCGACGCCCCGACCCACCGCTACTTCGTCGCCGCCAAGCGCAACGAGTTCACCCTCGGTGCCGCGACCGCGCAGCTGCGGATCCTCGGCGCCGAGCTGGCCGCCTCACCCGCCTGAGGGTCACCGCAGCGCGTCGAGACGGGCGAGCGTCTCGTCGAACTCCCGCACCAGTTCGTCGACGAGTTCCGCGACCGGGCGTACCGAGTTCATGCGGCCGACGATCTGGCCGACCGGCATCGCCACGACCTCGGGGTCGTCCGAGGCTGCGATGCGCTGGTGCGCCTCGGCGACGAGCAGGTTCTGCAGCGGCATCGGCAGCGGCTGCGGCGCGCCCGGCTCCGCCCACGCCTGCGTCCACCTCGTCTTGAGCAGCCGCGCGGGCTTGCCGCTGTAGACCCGCGAGCGCACGGTCTGGTCGGAGCCCGCCGCGACGAGCGCGCGCTGCATCGTGTCGCCCGACCCGAGCGTGTACTCGGACGTGGTGAGCCAGTAGGAGCCCATCCACACGCCGCCCGCGCCGAGGGCGAGCGCGGCGGCGATCTGCCGCCCCGAGCCGATGCCGCCCGCGGCGAGCACGGCAGCGTCGTCGCCGACCGCGTCGACGATCTCGGGGACCAGCACCATGGTGGCGATCTCACCGGTGTGCCCGCCGGCCTCGGTGCCCTGCGCGATGACGATGTCGACCCCGTTGTCGACGTGCGAGCGCGCGTGCTTGGCCTTGCCGGCCAGGGCCGCGACCGGCACGCCGTGCTCGTGCGCGAGGTCGATGACGTCCTGGGGCGGTGAGCCGAGCGCGTTCGCGATCAGCTTGATCGGGTGCCGCAGGGCGACGTCCACGTGCGCGCGCGCCACCGAGTGCAGCCAGCCCAGCACGCCTGCGGCCTGCGGGTCACCGTCCGCCGGCAGCGGCGGCACGCCGAGCTTGCGCAGGGTCTCGTCGACGAACCTGCGGTGCTCGTCCGGGATGTACTTGTTCAGGTCCGTCGACGTGCCCTCGGTCGGCACCTTCGCCGGCATGACGATGTCGACGCCGTACGGCCTGCCCTCGGTGTTCAGGTCCATCCAGTCGAGGACGGCGTCGAGCTCCTCGGCATCGTTGAATCGCACGCAGCCGAGCACGCCGAGCCCGCCGGCGCGGCTCACCGCCGCGGCGACGTGCTCCGACGGGGTGAAGGCGAAGATCGGCCGCGCTATGCCGAGCTTGTCGCCGAGTGCGGTGCGCACAGGTCGTCTCCCGGGTGTTCGGTGGCGTACTGGCTGGCCCAGCGGTAGTCAGCCTTGCCGGTGGCGAGGCGTTGTACCCGCTCGACGATCCAGATGCTCTTCGGCACCTTGTACCCCGCGATCTCCTTGCGCACGTGTGCGCTGAGCTCGTCGAACGTCGGGTCGGTGCCGGGCCGCGGCTCGACGACGGCGGCGACCCGCTGCCCGAGCCGCTCGTCCGGTACGCCGACCACGAGCACGTCGAAGACGTCCGGGTGCGACATCAGCGCCGCCTCGACCTCCTCGGGGAACACCTTCTCGCCGCCGGTGTTCACGCACGTGTTCCCGCGACCGAGCAGCGTGATGGTCCCGTCGGCCTCGTGCCGGGCGAAGTCGCCGGGGACGGTGTACCGCTTGCCTTCGACCTCGACGAACAGCCGGGCGGTCTTGTCGGGGTCCTTGTAGTAGCCGAGGGGGATGTGCCCACCGCGTGCGAGCCGGCCGATGCGTTCGTCCCCCGCCGGAATGACCTTGTCGTCCTCGTCGATGACGATCGTGTCGCGCCCGGCGCTGACCCGCGGGCCGCCGATGCCCTTCTCGGAGTCCTTGGTGATCAGGCCCATTCCCATGAATCCGGTCTCGGACGAGCCGATCGCGTCGGTGATCACCGCGGTGGGCAGCGCGGCGAGGTACTCGTCCTTCACGCTCTGCGAGAACAATGCGGCACTCGACGAGACCGCGTACACGCTCGAGACGTCGTAGCTGCCGGCGCGGAATGCTTCGATCATCGGCCGCGCCATGGCGTCGCCGATCAGCACGACGACGTTGACCTTGCGCCGCTGCACCGTCTGCCACACCGCGGCCGGGTCGAACTGCGGCAGCAGCACCACCGTGTCGCCGCCGAACAACCCCATGAGCGCGGCCCACTGCGCGTTGCCATGGATGAGCGGCGCCAGGCACAGCCGCACCATCCCGCCGGTGACCTTGCCCATCTCGGCCTGCTCGAACTCGT
>JAVHVN010000079.1:0-22669 GCA_032160545.1 Pseudonocardiales bacterium
ATGAAATGCTCGACGAGGTCGCGAGTGAGAACAAGCTCGTCGCGTTCGGAGGGATTGAAGCGCTGAGAGCAACAGTCTGCGAGGTGCTGCAGCCGCTGACGCGACTCCGCAGGGCAAACGCAATCAGTGGCTGGGGACTGAATTTCGATTCGCTCGACCTGGCCTCGAAAGTGGATCTCAGGACACTTGCAATCAAGGTCCAATCTCTCTGTGACTCTCTGTGGCATTCCAGTCTGGGTGTCCAAAAGGAGGCTATATACGATGCTGCGAACTCCACACAGATTCCGGTCTGCCCGCACACATCGATCAGCCTCATTCGCGGCAGAGACGCATTGGTTGTTACAGGCGTTGCGCTTCGCCGCCTGATTGGAAGCCTCACCCATCAGCAGGTTGCGTGGGAGCGTCTTGAGGAATTGCTGCGACTTGCCGCTCCAGAGGCCTCGGCGCAAGCCAGTAACTGGCTTCCCCGGGCGGTCGCACTGCTTACCTAGGCCTACAGCCGGTCACCGCGCGCGAGACGGCGGTGCGCGTCTCGGGCTCGTTCATCGGCTGCGCTCGCTGCGTACCGTCCGACCATCTCTCGTGAGCGCCATCCAGCGAGTCGCATCAGGTCCGTCTCCTGGCCGCCGTTCGCAAGCCAGTCGTGGGCGAAGGTGTGGCGGAACTGATGCAAGTGGATGTGCGGAATGCTGGCCTCGGCGCAGCGGCGCTCGATCATCTGCCGGATGCCGTTGTCGGTGATCGCTCCGACCCTGCCCAGCCAGAAGCTCGCGGTGTTCGCATGCGGATGACGTGCACGGAAGCGTGCGTAGCGGCGCAAAGCATCGGCCGTCCTGGGACCGAATGGACACGCCCGGAGTCGATCACCCTTGCCGTGCACGATCGCAACGTCATGCGTGCTGTCGATGTCCTCCACCGTCAGCCCGACGAGTTCGCCAGCGCGCATCCCTGTATCGAGCAGCAGCCGAATGATGGCGCTGTCGCGGCGGTTCTCGAAGGTGTTGCCCTTGCACGTCGCGAGTAGTGCGGCGAGCTGGTCGTCCGTCAGCACCGGGACCGGCTGAACCGGCACGGTCGGCGGCTTCATCCGTTGCATCGGCGAACGGGCAATCTCGCCGTCCTCTTCGAGCCAACGAAACAACTGCTGCAGGGAGCGGTAGTGCTTCGCGGTCGTCGCAGGCGCCACACGATCCGCGAGCTCGGCAAGGAACGCCTCGACGTGCTCGCGGGTGATTGCGGCTACTGACGTCGGCATCCCTCGACTGGCTAGGAACGCTCGAAGCGCGCCCGCACATCGCTCGTAGGAGGCGATCGTCGCCTTGCTCCGATTGCGGGCACGGAGGTGCGTCCGCCAGTCACCGAGCATCGTTTCGAGGTCGTCCACGACCATTTCGAGCGCCGTCATGAACGGCAAAGTACCTGTGTGTACGACCGTTGTGCGGGACGCCACGCCGATGGCGAACCGCCTCTAGCCCAAGAAATTCGGGCCTTGTGGGGCGGGTGGGACTCGAACCCACGACCCAGGGATTATGAGTCCCCTGCTCTAACCGGCTGAGCTACCGCCCCGTGCGCCGCGCCGACTCTATCGGCCGGCCGCAGCGCACTGCGCCCCCCGAGTTCACACGGCGGAAACGGTTTGTGCGACTCCCGGACATTCTCGAATTGGATTGTCATCGCATGGCCGAACCAGCCACCGAATCACCGAACGATCAACGGAGTCGACCGTCCGAGCGATACATGCCCGGTTGCGGTCACACGCCCGTCGATCGAGGCACCCAGCTGGCCGTGCGGGCAATCGGCACATCCCGAAATCGCCCGCGCCGACGCAGCCTGACACGACAGGAGCAGAGGTCATGACCGCGACCCGCATTTCCCCTTGCTCGGCAAAGGCATCCGCCGGCGCCACCGCCAAGCCCGCGGACGAGGGCCAGCCGACTGGATCTCTTGCCGTGTGGGTCCGGCAACCGTGGCTCGTTCGCGTTGGTCGCGAGAACGTGCTCATGCGGGGGACGAGCCCCCGCGACCTCGCGGCCGTCGCCGCCATGCACGGCCGCTGCTCCGCGCGCAGCCTGCTCGAACGCTATCGGGCCGGGGGCCGCGCACCCAGCCCGGTCGCGATCGAGCGAGCACTGCGGCAGACGCTGAGCTTCGTCGCGTGCACCGCACGAGGCGAGATCGTGGCCATCGCCGCCGCCGGCCCGGACCGTATGCACGGCGACGGTACCGCCGAGATCGGCGTGCTGGTCGAGGACGGATGGCAGCGCCGCGGGCTCGCCCGCGAATTGCTCACGCACCTGTCGGGCGCGACGTACGTCTGCGGCTACACCCAGCTCATCTCCTACACCGGGACCAACATCACGGCCCCGCACCGGCTTCTCGTGGACGTCGGACGCACCTACTCGGTGCCCGACCCCACCGACCCGCACCTGCACACCTACCTCACCGAGTCGGTCACGCTCGGGCTCGGTCCGGTTCGCGAGCATCTCGCGTCGTGATGCTCGGGCGCACCAAGCGGCCTTCCGCGAACCGGCTGGCGACGCTGCGGGCCGTGCCCATGTTCAGCGGGCTGTCCGACGCGGCCCTGGGTCGCATCGACGGCCGCGTCGTCGAGATCGACGTCGACGCGGGGACGGTCCTCATGCGTGAGGGCGAACCCGGCCGCGAGGCGTTCGTCATCGGCGCGGGACGAGCCGAGATCAGAGTCGGCGGCGACGCGGTGTCGAGCGTGTCAGCGGGCGACCTCGTCGGTGAGACGTCGCTGCTGGACGGTGGCCCGCGCACCGCGACGGTCGTCGCCTTGACACCGCTGCGCCTCTACGTCGTCAGTCCGAGCGAGTTCGCGGCACTCTTCGAGGATCCGCAGGCCGCTCGATGGATCGCCGCCACGCTCGCCCGGCGCCTGCGCACCCAGCGGGAGTCGCGGCTCGCCACCGCCTCAGCGTGAGCTGTGCTCGCGGTGGGCTGACCGGTATGCGCGGGGGCTGATCCCGAACTCTCTGCGGAACGCGCGCGAGAAGTACTCCGCCGAGGCGAACCCGCACTCCTGTGCCACCCGCTCCACCGCAGGCTGCGGCGAGCGGGCCGACAGCAACTCCGCAGCGCGTTCGAGCCGCCGGCGGCGGATCCGCGCGGCCGGGCTCTCGGTCTGGTTGAAGGCTCGGTAGAGCTGCCGCAGCGAGATGTTGAGCTGAGCCGCGATCGTCGCCGGCGACAGCGTCGGGTCGGACGCGTGCTCGTAGATGATGGCATCGGTCCGGGCGCGCACCGATTCGAGCTGCTCGGGTTCGCCGCTCGACTTGACCACCGCGGTCCGCAGCAGCAGGCCGGCGAGGGCGCACAGGTAGCGGTCGATCCCGATCAGGCTCGCCGGCGTGCTGAGCTCGTCTGCACCGGTCGTCAGCAGCCCGACGGCCGAGCGCAGCAGCCCTTCCTGGAACGTCGTCAGCTCGTAGGTGCGCCCGGTCATCTCCGAGATGACCGACGGCTCGATGCCGACGCCGGCCTGGTGCACGTTCAACGTGAACACGTGCGTGTTGGCCGTGAGCTGCTCGTTGAGGTCGTCCCCTGGCTCTGTGAGACGCATCGTCCCGCGCGGAGCGTGATGAGCAGGCTCGAACACCGTGCCGGGCGCCTCGATCTTCACGAGGATGTGAATCGCCCCGTCGAGCATGTGCGACACGCCGCCCCGTGCGACACGGCGCAGCACCGCCCCGCTCACCGTCGAGGCGGACCACACGCAGCGGGTGCCCCTCAACCGGGCGCCCCTGAAGAAGTACGGCGCGCGGGACTGCGGCAGCGGAGCGATCTGCAGCCCGAGCGGCCCGGTGCGCACCAGGCCCGAGGAACCGTTCGAGTCCTCGGCGGACACCTCGAGCCACGCGACCGTTCCGGGGGCCGGAAGCTCGATGCGGGGAGTGGGGTCGCTCACCGCACCACCTCCGAATGACGCTGACGACGCCTCCGGGGCGACTCGCTCGACTCCACCAAGCCGTATCCGGTCAATCGGCGCGTTCCGGCGGACGTTAAGCGCGACCTGTGGGGTTTGCAACTCGGAACCCGCGTGGACATCCGTGCGCACACCTGATTGATTCGTGCCACAGGCCGCAACGGGATGAGGGGACGCGCGTGAAGCTGGGCTACCACACGGGATATTGGGCCGCCGGACCGCCGGCGCTTGCGCAGGAGGCGGTCCTCGCCGCAGAGCGGCTGGGCTTCGACTCGATCTGGACGGCCGAGGCCTACGGCTCCGACTGCCTCACCCCGCTCGCGTGGTGGGGCGCCTCGACCTCGACCGTCCGCCTCGGGACGAACATCCTGCAGATGTCGGCTCGCACGCCGACGGCGACGGCCATGGCCGCGCTCACCTTGGACCATCTCAGCGGCGGTCGCTTCGTTCTCGGCCTCGGCGCGTCCGGGCCACAGGTCGTCGAAGGCTGGTACGGGCAGCCGTATCCTCGGCCGCTCGCCCGTACCCGCGAGTACGTCGAGGTCATCCGTGCGGTCCTGCGCCGCGACAAACCGGTCACTCACGAAGGCGACTTCTATCCCCTCCCCTATCCAGGTGGCACCGGTCTCGGGAAACCGCTCAAGTCCACCGTGCACCCCCTCCGCTCGGACGTTCCCATCTTCCTGGGAGCCGAGGGCCCGAAAAATGTTGCGCTCGCCGCCGAAATTGCAGATGGCTGGCTGCCCATGTTCTTCTCCCCGAAGACGGACGAGTTCTATCGCACCGCCCTCGGAGAAGGTTTCGCGCAGCCAAACGCCCGCCATACATCGCTCGACACCTTCGAGGTGCCGGCCTTCCTGCCGGTGATTCTGAACGACGACGTCGAGGCGGCGGCCGACATGATCCGGCCTTCGACCGCGCTGTATATCGGCGGTATGGGCGCGAAGTCGATGAACTTCCACGCCGACGTGTTCAGCCGAATGGGTTACGAGGCCGAGGTCGAGAAGATCCAGTCCCTGTTCCTTGACGGCCGGAAGGCCGAAGCAATGGCGGCCGTGCCCACCGCGCTCGTCGAGGACATCGCGCTCATCGGGCCCGCAGCCAAGATCAAGGATGAACTGCAGCGGTGGGAGGAGACGGTCATCACGTCCATGTTGCTGCAAGCCGATCCCCGCACCCTGCCCGCGATCGTCGACGCGATCGGGTGAGCCCGTGCCGCGTCATCCAGTGGGCGACCTAGGCCCAGGGCGCCAAGGCTATCCGCGCGACGAGGTTCACCTCTACCCGCTGATCCGCGGGTGCGACAGCGTCACATCACGCCGTCGAGTTCGCCCAACCGGCTGGTCAGCCGCAGGTTCTCGCCGTAGTCGACGGGGCACACGATGATCGAGACACCCGGGTCGTCCAGGGCCGCCCGCAGCGTCGGCAACAGTTGGTCGGCCGCCTCGATGCGGTAGCCCGTAGCGCCGAAGCTTTCGGCGTACTTCACGATGTCCGGGTTGGTGAAGTGGACGTGGCTGTGCTCGCCGAGTTCGAGATCCATCTTCCACTCGATGAGCCCGTAGCCGTTGTCCTCCCAGATGAGGACGGTCAGCGGGATGCGCTCGCGCACCGCGGTCTCGATCTCCTGCGAGTTCATCAGGAACGCGCCGTCGCCCATCACTGCGAGAACCTTGGCGCCGGGGCGCGCGAGCGCGACGCCCAGCGCGCCGGGCAGGGCGAATCCCATCGTCGACAGCCCGTTCGATATCAAGCAGGTGTTCGGCGCGAAGGTGGGATACAGCCGCGCCATCCACATCTTTACCGCGCCGGTGTCGACCAGCACGATGTCCGAGCGTTCCAGCGCCGAGCGCGTGTCCGCGACGATGCGTTGCGGCGCGAGCGGCATCCGGTCGTCGGCCTGGCCGCGCGCGAGCTCCTCGCGCAGCAGCTCGGCGGATGCGGTCAACGGCCGGTGCGGCGGACGATAGCCAGCAGCGGCCTCGCGCAGGGCGTCGAGCGACGCGCCGATGTCGCCCTCGATCCCCACCGCGATCGGGTAGTGGGCGTCGACCTCCGCGGGGAAGCGGTGGATGTGGATGATGGCCTTCTCGCCGTGGGGGTTGATACGCACGGGGTCGAACTCCTGCAGCTCGTACCCGACGGCGACGATCAGGTCGGCATCGTCGAAGCCGAAGTTCACGTAGTCACGACCCATGAACCCGAACGTGCCGACCGCGCACGGGTGGTCGTCGGCGATCACACCCTTGCCGTGGAACGTCGTGGCGACCGGGATGTCGAATTCCTCGGCGAACTTGGTCAGTGCGGCACCGGCGCCCGCGCGTGCGGCACCGTGGCCGGCGAGCACCATCGGGCTTCGCGCGGCGCGCAGCGCCTCGACGGCGCGCTCGACCTGGGCCGGTGACGGCGCCTCGGGGCGGACCACGTTGCGCGGTAGCGGCCGCAGCGCCGCATCGGCGTCGGCGGCGTCGACGTCCTCGGGAACGGCGAGGAACACCGCGCCGGGTCGCTCGGTCTCGGCGGTCTTGAACGCCTTGCGGACCATCTCCGGGATGGCCGACGGGCTGGGCACCGAGGCCGACCACTGCGTGATCGGCGCGAACATGCTCACCAGGTCGACGAACTGGTGCGACTCCTTGTAGTTGCGATCGTGACCGACCTGGGCCGACAGCGCGACCACCGGCGTGCTGTTGGTCGTCGCATCGGCCACCCCGAGCTGCAGGTTGATGGCACCCGGCCCCAGCGTGCTCGAGGCGACGCCGGCGGCGCCACTGACCCGTCCGTACATCTCGGCCATGAAGGCAGCCCCCTGCTCGTGCCGGGTGAGCACGTAGCGGATCGGCGACCGTGCCAGAGCCATCGTCAGGCGGATGTTCTCCTCACCCGGGATGCCGAACACAACGGAGACGCCCTCGTTCTCGAGGCAGCGAACCAGCAGGTCCGCGGCTCCGGTACGTACGTCGGCTCGAGCGTGGGCACCGTCCTGCGGCTCGTCGATCATCTCGCTCCTTCCGACCCGGCGAAGTCCCGGCCGTCAGTTGAACTCGCTCGCCCTCACCGCTGATTCCACCACCGTCGCTGCCGGCTGCTGCCCGGAGCCCCCCGGGAGCGGCACGCACCAGGTCAGCGTCGTGCCCAGACCGCGCGGACCCGAGCCGACCGACATGGTGCCGCCGAGATCCGTCGCGCGGCGCCGCAGGTTTGCCAGCCCGCTCTCGTGCCGGTCGGCCGGCAGCCCGCGCCCGTCGTCCGTCACCTGCAGCAGCAGTTCGTCGCCCGCGACCCGCACCAGGATGTCGACCCGCGAGGCCTGCGCGTGCCGGATCGAGTTCGACAGCGCCTCGCTGAACGTGGCGAGCACATGCGCCCGGACCTCGTCGGGCACGGCTCGGTCGATGGGCCCTTCGATCCGCAGGTGCGGGGCGAACGAGAGCAGGACCGACGCCGGCTCCATTATCTTGACGAACTCGGCGCGCAGGCTCGGTGAGACATCGTCGTCTGCACGCAACGAGAAGATCGTCGTGCGGATGCTGTCGATCGTCCGGTCGAGATCTTCGGTGACCGCCGCCACCTCGTCTGCAGCGGCCAGTGGCAGCTGGCCGCGCAACCGCTCGAGGCGCAGCCCCATGCCGAAGAGGCGTTGTATGACGACGTCGTGCAGGTCCCGCGCGATGCGGTTGCGATCCTCCGAGAGGGTGAGGCGCCGTCGGTGCTCCTCGGCGCGGGCGAACTCGAGTGTCAACGCCGCCCGGCGCGCGAACGCACGGACCATCTCGACGTCCAGCGCGCTGAACGGCGGGCTGCCTGCCGCGTTGGCGACGTACAGCGCCCCCAGGCTCACTCCCGACGCACGCAACGGCACGGCGAGCATGGGGCCGGCCGGCAGCTGCAGGCGTCCCGCGGTGTCGGCCGTGCGCTCGTCGGACCGGGCGTCGGTCACGACCACCGCGTGCGTGGAGGCCGACACCTGCGCGTACAGGCTCGCCTCGGCGAGCGGGATGATGTGACCGCGCAGGAGGGAGCACCACTCCCCCTCGCACGCCTCGATGACGACCGCGTCCGAACTGCTCGGGACGACGATCCAGGACGAGTCGGCATCGAGAACCCGACGAGCACCGTTCGCGATCAGTCGGCTCGCCTCAGCGGGGTCCGCACCGAGCATCGTGGAGGTGACCTCCGCCGAGGCGGCGTGCCACTCCTCGCGGCGGCGGGCGTCGTCGTAGAGCTGCGAGTTGGCGACCGCGATTCCGGCGGCACGCGCGAAGGTGTCCAGCAGCCTGTGCTCGGCGGGGCCGAAGCGGTCGCCCGGCCGTCGTGCAAGGACGAGCGTTGCGAACAGTTCAGCGCCGATGCGGATCGGCACCGTGTGCAGTCCCGGCGTCGGCTGCCTGCCGCTGGTGAAGGCGCCGCCCGATGCCAGATCGGCGACCCGCTGCGCTGTTGCGCTGTCGTTGCCGACCGACACGATCTCGGACGGACGCCCTTCGGCGGCCGTCGTCACCAGTGAGACATGCGCTGCGTCCACCAGGGCGAAGGCCGCCTCGGCGACGCGCACCAGCACGGCTCCCCACTCCGGGTCGTCACCCACGGCGACGATCGCCTCGACCATCTCGTGCAGCCGGGCGGCCTCTTCGAGCTCGGTGATCTTCTCGAGCAGCTTGGCGTTCACCACCCGCAGATGCTCGCGCCCGAACTCCTCCTCGGACGTGATCACCGCGATCTGCTCGGGTGTCGCCGCCCCGAGCGTGTCATCGATGGCGTCGACGAGTTCGGTGAGGTCCCCGCTCTTGCGCACGACACGCTCGACTCCTACGGACGCGGCGATCGAGCGAATCTCGGACTCGACGTAGTTCGCGGTGTAGAAGAGCACCGGAATGTCGTTGATCGCCGGGTCGGCGCGAATCGCCCGGGCGAGTTCGTAACCATCCATGCCGGGCATCAGGACATCGGCAACCACCACGTCCGGGCGCTCCCGGCGCAGCAGTTCGAGCGCTTCGACACCGCCGGGCGCCTCGATCGTCCGGTGGCCCTGGTAGCCGAGCACCGTGCGCACCAGGTCCCGGTTGACGGGCCGATCGTCGACGATCAGGACGGTGGCCACGCGGGTCCTTCCGTCGCTTCGGTTGTCGGCCGGGGTGGGTGGCCCCGACGGTCTTCGGGCAGGAACGCAGCGACAGCGTCGGCCAGGCTCGTCGGGTCGATCGGCTTCGCGAGATAGCCGTCGAATCCGGTGGCCAGGGCGTGGTCGCGGTCCCCGACCATCGCGTATGCCGTCACCGCGATGACAGGGACGCCGGCGAGATCCGGGTCGGCGCGCAACCGCTCGAGCACCTCGTAGCCGTCCATGTCGGCTAACTGCACGTCGAGCACGATCAGGTCGGGCCGGCGTTCCCCGGCCAGCCGCAGTGCCTGCGCACCCGTCGACGCACCCACCACCTCGTGCCCGCACGCCTGCAGCAGGTAGGTCATGAGGTCGAGGTTGTGCGAGACGTCGTCAACCGCCAGGATTCGTGCGCTCACGTCACGTCCTCCCGGGGGACGCGCACCGCCGCCGCGACCTGCGCCGTTGTCGGCAACGGCGCGCGTTGCCGTCGCGTCCATTCTGACCGCGTCGCCGGCGCCCGCCCCCGCCCGGACGTCCCAGTCGGCGCGGACCTTGGTACCGGCGAGCCGGACATACCCGACGAGCCGGTCCGCGCGCTGCTCAGCGGGCGCCGCTCAGCGTGTGTTGCGCAGTTGCGCTCCCAGCACCGCGGCCTGCGTGCGCCGCTGCATGCCGAGCTTCGCGAGCAGGCTCGACACGTTGTTCTTGACCGTCTGCTCCGCCAGGTAGAGCTGCTCGCCGATCTGCCGGTTCGTCAGGCCGTCGGTGATCAGTTCGAGGATGCGACGTTCCTGCTCGTTGAGGTTCGCGGTCCGCGCGTCGGGACGCGAACCGTCCCGGATGCGGGCCAGCACCCGTTCGGTGACGCCCGGGTCGAGCAGCGACTGACCCGCCGCCACCTGCCGCACGGCGTCGACGAGGTTCGACCCACGGATCTGCTTCAGCACGTAGCCCGAGGCGCCGGCCAGCACCGCGGCGAAGATCGCGTCGTCGTCGTCGTACGACGTGAGGATCAGGCAGCGGATCCCCGGATCGTCCTCGCGCAGCTGGCGGCACACCTCGATGCCGCTGCCGTCCGGCAACCGGGCATCGAGGACCGCCACATCCGGACGGGCCGCCGGAATCCGCTCCAGCGCCTCCGCCACCGTGGCGGCCTCGCCGACGATCTCGACGTCGCCCTGGCTCGCCAGAAGATCGGCGATCCCCCGACGGACGATCTCATGGTCGTCCAGCAGGAAGACGCGGATCGGGCTCATGGGGTCTCCTCCCCGAATGTCAGAGCGAACGTACTGCCCTCGCCGGGGGCTGTGTCGACCTCGATGCGAACGTCGATCAGCTCGGCGAGCTTCTGGCAGATGTGCAACCCCAGCCCGGTGCCCTCGCGATGGCGGACCGACGTCTCGAGCCCACGCTCGAACGCCTTGAAGATACGACCAAGATCCTCCCGCGACAGCCCGGGACCGGTATCACTGACGCTGATGCGCGTGGCCCCCGGACCGCGTTCCAGGCGAACGGTCACCGACCCGTCGTCGGTGAACTTGATCGCATTGTTCACCAGGTTGATGAGGATCTGCCCGAGCGCCCTCGCGTCGGAGCGCACGATCACCGAGCCGTCGGGGACGATCGCGCTCAGCGCCAGTCCCTTCGCGTCGGCCAGCGGCTGCAGCGACGTCATCACCGAACGCACGACCCGCCCGCAATCGACGTCCTCGAGGTTGAGCTGTACCGCACCGGACTCGATCTTCGCCAGGTCGAGCAGGTCGTTGATGATTGCGAGCAGGTGCTTGCCGCTGGTCTGTACGGTGCGCAGTTGCCGGCTCTGCTCGGCGTTCAACGGGCCGGGCAGCTCCATGAGCAAGGTGCCGGTGAACCCGATGATCGCGTTGAGCGGCGTGCGCAGCTCGTGACTCATGCTCGCGAGGAACATGTCCTTGGCGCGGCCCGCCTTCTCCAGCTCGAGATTCTTGTCGCGCAGTTGCTCCTCCGCCCGATTGCGGTCGGTGACGTCGCGGGTGTTGAGGACGAGCGCCGCGACCGTGGGCTCGTCGAGCAGGTTCGTCACGGTCGTCTCGGCCACGCGGTACGAACCGTCCGCGTGCCGGAACCGGCACTCGATCCGGGTGTCGTCGGCCTTGCCTGCCGAGCCCAGGACGGCGCTGAACTGAAGCAGATCGTCCGGGTGCAGCCACTCGGTGACGGGCCTGCCGAGCATCGAGCCCGGCGGGGAGGCGAACACCCGGCTCACCGCGGCGCTCTGGTAGCTCACGATTCCGTCGCGATCGACCAGCGTGATGACGTCGCTGGAGTTCAGCGCAAGTGACCGGAACCGCGTCTCGCTGCCGGCAAGGTGCTCGAACGCCGCCCCCGCCAGCGTCGCGATGAACGCGGCGAGTTGGACCTCCTCGTCGCCGAAGAGCTCGCTGATCTGGCGGTGGGTGGCGTACAGCATCGTCGCCGGTTTGCCGTCGACGAGGATCGGGGCGGCGATCGCCGAGCGGACGCCCGACAGCAGCAGGCTCTCGTTCGAGTCCGCCGCTTGCCCGAGGGCGACGACCGGCGCGCCCTCATCCACCGCTCGCGCCAGGAGGGTGCGGCTCATGCCGAACAGGTCCTCGCCCGACTGCGTCGTGAGCCGCTCCTGGGCCAGCTGCCCTACTGCGATCAGGTGACACCGCTCGGCACGCAACAGGGTCAGCGCAGCGTCCCGGATCGCTGCCTCGAGTGCGACGTACGAGGTCGCGGCCGTGATCGCGCGGCCGACGTTGAGCAGCGTCGCGAACCGGTCGAACAGCGAGATCGTCGGCTCGGTGTCGAGGTCGAGAACCGCATCGGAGCCGCCGGCCTCGATGACCGACAGCTCGGTCTGCGCCTCCTCGACCGCGAGCCGCGACCCGCTGCGAGCCGCGGCAACCTCGGCCAGCGCGAGCCGCGACAGCGCCAGCTCATAGGCCGCCCCCTGCCTTTGAGCCACGCCGACACTGCGCCGGAGCAGGCGTACGCCGGTACGGTGCCTGCCGCGCAGCGCCGCGATCAGCGCCGCCTCGCGCAGCGCGTGGGGCAGGTTGTTGCGGTAGAAGTGTGCGATCCGCCGGGCTCGGCGCGCTTCGAAGGCACACGCCCTCAGCCGGGCGCGGCGTAGCCGGGGATTGAGCGCGGAGGTCCGTTCCGCCCGTTCCCGGGCCACGGTCGCCCGCCAGGGGAACACCGGCGCGACGTACTCCTGGCGCAGCCCGGCCTTGCGGATCGTGGCGAGGGCGCGGTCGAGGTACTCCTGAGCGGCGTCCAGGTCACCTGCGGCGCGCCGGTTGATCGCCGCGGCGAGCTGAAGTTCGGTCGTCGTGTGCGCGTCCTCGCGACCGGAGGCCAGCTCGTCGGTGATGAGCCGGAACTCGACCCGCCCGCCGCTCGCCCGGCACCACGTGCTCAGCCCGATCCCGGAACTCGCGCCGTCGCCGATCGCGCTCGCCGAGAGATACACGCGACGCGCCGCCTCGGCCGCCTCGGTCAAGCGGCCCAGGCGGTAGAGCGCGAGCGCGTCGTGCCACGCCGCGGTGTTGACCTCCCACTGGTCACCGGTCTGCCGCAACAGCCGCATCGCGTCGTGGCTCGCCTCGCTGGCCTGCCCCCATTGCGACGCACCGTAGTGGATGACCGAGAGGAACGAGAGGCTCTGCCCCTGGCCCCAGGCCTCACCGAGGTCGCGTCGGATCTGCAGGCTGCGCCGTGCGTATCGCAGCCCACGCGAGAACCACGGCAGCATGGTCATGACCGGTGCGTGCTCCGAGTACGCCTGGCCCAGTTCGGGGGACGCTGCGTACCGCTCGGCGAGATTGAACCCGCGCAGGTGCGCCCACGCGCACGGCACCTTGCCGCTGTGGAACCAGTACAGGTACGCGAGCCGGCTGTAGAGGCGTATCGCGAGGAACTCGTCGTCGCGTCCCTCGGGCGAGTGGCGCCCGACGAACAGCCGTGGCGCTATCGAGTGGGTGGCCTGGACGAGCAGTTCCCACGCCAGCGCCAGCGCGAGCGCCGGCCGTCGCCGGGGAATGCTCTTGCCGAGCCGGACCAGGGCACCCTCGAGATGGCGCTTGGCGGTGGGCAGGTCGGCCTGCTTGAACGCCAAATCGCCGAGCTTGCCCTCCAGCGCCGCAGCGTGCGATCGGTCGGTCACCAGCGTCCGCGCCTCGGCGAGCCGCAGCTCGGCCTCCGCGTAGACGCCTTGCAAGGTCAGCACGTCGCCCAGGCCCTCGGCCACCCTGATCCGGGTCACGGCGTCCTCGGCATCCACCGCGAGCGAGGCCATGCGGTAGTGGGTCACCGCAGCGTCGAGTGCGTACCGCGTACGCGCGAGCTCGGCAGCAGCCAGCGCGAAGGGCAGTGCCGCTGCGTGCCGGCCCGCCGCGTCGAGGTGGTACGCAAGATCGAACACCGACTCCCCGTCCCCCGCGGTGTGACGGGCGATCACGGCGTCCGCCGCGCGAGCGTGCAGGGTGCGTCGTTGCTCCGCGGTGAGCCGGTCGAGCAGCGCCTCGCGGATCTTGTCGTGGAAGAAACTGCACGTCCCGGTGCGCTCGTCGACCCACAGCAACCGGCGCCGGCGTGCGTCGCCGATCACCGGCGCGGCCTCCTCGGCCGTGCCCGAGATCGCGACAGCGGTGACGATGTCGAACTGCTTGCCGAGCACCGCGCCCACCGAGAGGAGTGCCAGCGCCTCGGGATCGAGCAGTTCGAGGCGCCGCACCAGCAACGCGACCGAGCGGCGGGCTGCACGCACGTCGCCGAGCGCCGCCTCGTCCACCTCCCACCCCTCGTCGGTCGCGGTGATGGCACCGGATTCCACCAGGCCGCGCAACAACGTCGCGCCCATGAACGGGTTGCCGTCGGCCAGCCGTACCACGACGTCGAGAACCCGCCGCGGCAGCGGGCCTGCCATGGACTCGGCCAGCATCGACATGGCCTCGGTCGACAGCGGGCCCAGCGCGAGCGAACGGCTGCCGGGGATCCGACGCAGGGGATGCTCGGCAGGCACCTCCTCCGAGCGGAAGGCCGCGATCACGCCGAGGAACGGCGGCTGCTGGCGTTCGGGGAACAGCTCGGCGAGCAGGCGCACGGTCAACGTGTCGGCCCACTGGCAGTCGTCAAGGACGAGCAGGATCGGGCGCTCCGGTGCCGGGACTGCCGCCAACAGCCTGCGCAACCCGGCGAGGCTGCGCGACTCACCGAATTGCTCGGGGCCTGCGTCGGCCTCGGTGACCGCGCCGAGCACCGCACTCAGGGCGGGGATGGCGCGCACGAGCGCGGGCACGACGTCGTGCAGTTCTGCTCGCAGCGCGGCAGTGGCGGCCGGGTCGCTCTGCACCAACGTGATGAGCTCGTCGACTACCCCCAGTAGCAGCGTGAACGGCCGCTGCCCGGCCTGCGCTACACCTTGTCCGTGCAGGACGGTGACGCCCGCGTCGGTGGCTTTCAGCGCGACCTCACCGAGCAACCGGCTCTTGCCTCCGCCGGAGTCCGCCTCGACGAGGACGAGGCCCGACGAGCCGGCGCCGATCCGGTCGATGAACGAGTTCAAGGCGTCCAGCTCCCCGTACCGGCCGACGAAGGAGGGGTCGGTGAGGCTGTGACGCTGGTCGAGACGGCCGATCACGAGCGGGGGGTCGGGGTCGCCGGACTCGATCGCGCGCAACAGCTCGCTGAGGTCGGCTACCAGCGCAGTGGAGGACTGGTACCGCTCGGCGGGATCCTTGCGCAGCAGCCGTTGCACGAGGTCGTCCACCGACCGCGGCACGGTCACGCCGCGCGAGCGCAGCTCCGGGACCGGCATGCTCAGGTGCTGACGGAGCAGGTCACCGACCGTCGGGCCGGGGAACGGCGGGCCGCCCGCGAGACACTCGAACAGCACCACGCCGACCGCGTACAGGTCGGAACGCTCGTCCGCAGGGGCGGCGAGTGAGCCCGCCGACTCGGGCGCGAGGTAGCGGACCGTACCGACGAGGTCGTCCTTGATGGAATCGTCGAGCCACCGGCTGCGCGCGAACCCGAAATCGACGAGCGTCACCGAGCCGAGGGGGTCGAATCCGTCGACGAGGATATTGGCCGGCTTCACGTCCCGGTGGCAGATGCCCGCGCCGTGCGCGACCTCCAGGGCCGAGGCGACCTCGACGGCGATGCGCAGCGCGTCCGGCAGTTGCAGCGGCCCGGCTCGCAGGATCGCCTCGAGCGTGCGGCCCGGGACGCGCCGTTGCGCGAGGTAGAGCCGGTCCAGGGCGGTTCCCGCGTCGTGCAGCGCACCGACGCCGAGCCCGGTCAGCTGCCGCAACACCCGGGTCTCGTGCTGGAAGCGCAGCCGCACGGCCGGATGGACGAAGCTCGGATCGATGACCTTCAGCACGACCTGCGTCCCGACCTCGGTGTCGGTCGCGTCGATGGTGACGACGCCATTGCCGCTCTTGAGCGTGCGCCCGAGCAGGTAGCGGCCGGCAAACAGCTCCGGGGCGCGGGGCATCATGCCGTCCGCGTCGAGCGCGGTGCTCATGCGGCCTCCCGAGCCGGGCACTGGCGCGGGCTGCCGTCCTGGGCATTCGGCAGATCGCATTAAATCCGTGTGAGGTTACCTGCCGGACGGGGTTCGAGCGCCGTTCTTGCCTGAGGAATTTGACATCGACGCCCATTCATATGATGATTGCTGCCAATCCTATCCATTTCTGGTGTCTCGCTCCGAGCTGCGCGGAGTTCCGGCGCCGGTGCCCTCTTGCCGAGAAAGAGATATGACGACCGTCAGGCAGCGCTCCCACCCGTACACCACCGATCTCGGCACTCCCCCGCTCGATGACATCGACCGCCGCATCGTCACCGAGTTGGTCAACGGCGCGCGGATGTCGAACCGGCAGCTCGCCGACCGCATCGGCGTGGCGCCGTCCACCGCTCTGGTCCGCACGCAGGCACTGCTCGACCGCGGAGTCATCACCGGCTTCTCGGCCGACATCGACCTCAGCTCGATCGGGCGGCCGGTGCAGGCGCTCGTCGCGGTGCGCCTGGGCGCGCACAACCGCAACCAGATCCGGGCCTTTGCCGCGCACACCAGCCAGCTGCCCGCAGTGGTCGCCACGTTCCACACCGCCGGCTCGCGCGACTACCTGTTCCACGTCGCATTGCCGACCACCACTGCGTTGCGCGACTGGGTGCTCGACAACCTCACGATGAACGAGGCGGTCCACCACGTCGAGACGACCCTCGTCTTCACCCATGTCGCGGGCAATCCCGCGATGCTGCCCGAGTAGTAGTTCTCGCGCCGGCGCCCCTCGCGCCGGCCGCATCGAGCAGCCGCGCGGACCCCTTGACAGGGACGGCTCCGGCCCTCGATAGTTAGGCATGTGCTTAAGTATTCGGGCGAGCTCGATCTCGTGTTCCAGGCGCTCGGCGACCCCACCCGCCGCGCCCTTGTGGACCGCCTCGCTCAAGGGCCGGCCACGGTGAGCGCGCTCGCCGCACCGCTGCCGATGTCGTTGCCGGCCGTCCATCAGCATCTCAAGGTGCTCGAGGCGAGCGGCCTCATCCGGTCGGAAAAGCTCGGCCGCACCCGCACCTGTCACCTGGACCTCACGATGCTCGACACCGCCCAGACCTGGATCGAGTCGCGCAAGGCGATGTGGCTGCGCCGTCTCGACCGCCTCGATGCCTACCTCGCGAGCCTTCCGCCGGAGGAGCCCGCGCCCGACAACCGGAAGGGAACTTCGACGTGAATCGCACGGTCGTCCACGACACGTTCGTCCTCGAGCGCAGCTACCCCGCCTCACCGGCCCGCGTCTTCGGCGCGTTCGCCGACATCGCGACGAAAAAGCAGTGGTGGGGCCCAGACGAGTTCGACAAGGATGCCGAGCATGAACTCGACTTCCGAGTAGGCGGTCGCGAGACTCTGTCCGGCACACTGCCCGGCAGCGGCAGCGAGACGTTCACCTACGACGGCGTCTACCAGGACATCGTCGCCGGCGAACGCATCGTTTACACCTACGAGATGACCATGAAGGGCCGACGGATCTCGGTTTCGGTCGCGACCCTCGAGTTCCTGCCCGACGGCGACCAGACCCGGTTCGTGATCACCGAGCAGGGTGCCTACTTGGACGGCCTCGACACCAGCGCACAGCGTGAAGAGGGCACGAATGAGTTGCTGAACGCGCTCGGAACGTATCTCGAGAAAGCGATATGACCATGACCGCCGAGCGTTCCAAGTGGATCGCGCTCTACGTCCTGTGCAGCGGGATGTTGATGATCGTCCTGGACGTCACCGTCGTGAACGTCGCGCTCCCCTACATCCAGGACGACCTGCACTTCTCCGATGCCAGCCTCGCGTGGGTCGTGAACGCCTACCTCATCGCGTTCGGCGGTTTGCTGCTGCTCGCCGGCCGACTGGGTGACCTGCTCGGCCGGCGGCGCATGTTCTCCCTCGGCCTGGCGGTGTTCACCGTCGCCTCCGCTGCGTGCGGCCTGGCCCGGAACGGGCCCACCCTGGTGGTCGCCAGATTCGTCCAGGGCGCCGGTGGTGCGCTCACGTCCGCCGTCATCCTGGGCATGATCGTGACGATGTTCGCCGAGCCGCGCGAGCAGGCGAAGGCGATCGGCGTCTTCGCATTCGTCGCCTCGGCAGGCGGCGCCGTCGGCCTGCTCGCCGGCGGCGTCCTCACCGAGGCGCTCAACTGGCACTGGATCTTCTTCATTAACATCCCGATCGGCATCGCGACCGCGATTCTGGCGCGCCGGCACGTCCCCCAGGACGACGGCCTCGGCCTCACCGGCGGTGTCGACGTCGGTGGAGCGGTGCTGGTGACCGGGGCGCTGATGCTCGGTGTGTACACCATCGTGAAGCCGGCCGCCGAGGACGGCTGGATCTCCGGAGCGACACTGGGTTACGGCGCGGCAAGCGCAGCCCTGCTCGTGGCGTTCCTCCTGCGAGAGCATCTCGCGGCGAACCCGCTGATGCCGTTGCGCATCTTCGGCTCGCGAAGCCTCAGCGGAGCCAACGTCATCCAGGTCGTCGGCGCGGCCGGCATGTACGGAACCTTCTACCTCGGTGCCCTGTACGTCCAGCGCGTGCTGCACTACAGCCCGCTCAAGATCGGCTTCGCCTTCCTGCCCGTGTCGGTGCTGATGGGGCTGCTGTCGGTGCGTTACTCCGACCGGCTCGTCGCCCGCTTCGGTGGCCGCACCCTCGTGGTGACCGGCCTCGCCTTGATCGGGCTGTCGCTCGCGCTGCTCGCGTTCGTCCCGGTCGCGGGCGGCTACTGGCTGCACCTGTTCCCGTCGTTCGTCCTCATGGGCATCGGCGCCGGGTTCGCGTTCCCGCCGCTGATGGGTCTGGCGATGGCCGGCGTCGGGCCGGCCGACGCCGGACTCGCCTCGGGGCTGGTGAACACGACCGGTCAGGTCGGCGGGGCGCTCGGCCTCGCCGTGCTCGCGAGCGTGACATCCGGACGGACCACCTCGCTACTCGCTCGTGGCAAGGCGGAGGCGGCAGCTCTCACCGGCGGCTACCACCTCGGGTTCTGGATCGCAGCCGGCCTCGTCGCACTCGGCGTGGTGGTTGCGGCGACCGTCTTCGAAGCGCACCTCGAGCCGGACCCCACGGCTGGACTGAGCGCCGAGCTCGAAGGGGACGAGGACGCCGTTCAGGTGCCCGCCTGAGCCAGGTCACGGCGCAGCTGGTCCCGGTCCGGCAGCCGACCGGCGTATAGCTGGACAGTGCGCCGGCACGCCGGCGCGGCGGCGGGTGGCGAATCGGGAGGTGCGAAGGTCGGTGACTCCGGACGAGCCGTTCCGCGATCGTGCCGACGCCGGGCGCCGGTTGGCGGTCCAGCTCCTTCGTGCCGGGTTCGGCGAGGACACCGTCGTGGTGGGGTTGCCGCGGGGCGGTGTACCGGTTGCGTTCGAGGTCGCCGAGGCACTGCAGGCGCCGCTCGACCTGATTCCGGTGCGGAAGCTGGGTCTGCCCGGGCAGCCGGAATTGGCGATGGGAGCCATCGGCGAGTCGGGCGTGCGTGTGCTCAACGACCGGATCGTCGCGCGGCTGCGCGATCCCGAGGGGCAGCTGGCTGCAGCCGAGCGCGCGGAGCGGCCGCGCCTCGAGCACCAGGCCCGGCTTCGGGGCGACCGGCCGTCGGTGCCCTTGCGAGACCGCACGGTGATCGTTGTGGACGACGGCGTGGCGACCGGCTCGACGGCGCGGGCGGCGTGCCAGGTGGTGCGCGGCCTCGGCGCGACGCGCGTGGTGCTTGCGGTTCCCGTCGCCCCGGCCGGCGCGGCGGCTCGCTTCACCGACGTCGCCGACACAGTGGTCTGCCTTCGCACGCCGGACGACTTCGCCGGAGTCGGTCAGTTCTACGAGGACTTCCGCCCCACCCCGGACGGCGTGGTCACAGCCCTGCTGCATCGCGCGCGGGAGTAGCACTCAGTCGCAGCATCGACAACGGCGCGCGTCGTCGGTGGGCGGCGCGATACTTCCGCCATGGCGTACGACGAAGAGCTTGCCGACCGGGTGCGCGAGCAGGTGGCGTGCGAGTCGGGCCTGAGCGAGAAGCGGATGTTCGGCGGTCTGGCGTTCCTGATCGACGGTCACATGGCGGTCAGCGCGAGCGGGCGAGGCGGTCTGCTGCTGCGGGTCGACCCCGGTCAGACGCAGGCACTGCTCGACGAGCCGAACGTCCGCCGCTTCGAGATGCGCGGCCGCGAGATGGACGGCTGGCTGCGCCTCGACGCCGCAGCGGTCGCCGGCGAGGACGAGCTACGCCGCTGGGTCGCGTATGGCGTGGCATACGCACGGTCGCTGCCACCCAAACCCGGCTGACGCCGGCGTCCAGGGCACCTCGACCTCGACCACATCCGTGCCGCGCTCCTCCCCTGACGCGGTGCGGACCGTTACCTGTGAACGGGGTAGGCCTTGTCCAGCGCGACGTTCACTTGCAGGACGTTGACCCGCGCCTCGCCGAGGAAGCCGAGGTCGCGGCCCTTCTGGTAGGTGGCGACGACCGCCGCCACCTGGCCGACCGAGACCCCCCTCGCCTTCGCGACGGTAGCGTCCTGCAACCTCGCGTAAGCCGGGCTGATCTCCGGGTCGAGCCCGGAACCGGACGCGGTCACGGCGTCGGCGGGTACCGCCGGGTTCGCAGGCGCGTGCCCGCGGATCGGCACGATCTGGCCCTTCGAGTAGTCGCCGCCGAATTTCGCGAGCTCGACCGGAACACCCTTGTAGCTGCTGATGAAGGGCGTGGCCGGCGCGGTCTGGTTGATGCTCACGACGCGGGTGACGGTGCCGTGATAGCCCGGTCCGGACCAGAAGACGGCGAGCACGGCACCGACCCCGTCCGGCGTGCAGAACGGGCGTGCCCCGTCCACTCCGTAGAGCTTTCCGATCGCCACGCTGCGCGAGCAGACCTGGGTGAGCAGGCTCTGCTTGCCGGTGTCGCCCTTGACCGAGGGGTTGGGCAACGTGTCGACGATCGACTCGGGCCCGAGGTTGCTCGCGCTCGATGCGGTCGGGTCGTAGCCGGCGCCTGCCGCAGAGGGACGCGACTGGAAGTACTGGGGCAGCGGGTTGCCGTTGCTGTCGGTGAAGGATTGCCCGATCAGCTTCGACCCGACGACCTGCCCGTCGGCCTTGGTGAGCGAACCGTCCGCGCGACTCTTCAGCCCGGGCACCTGCGCGACCAGGGTGATGAGCAGCGGGTACGCGACGCCAAGGATCACCGTGAAGATCAGCAACATCCGCAGCGACGCGGAGAATTGCCGGAGGGAATTGATGATTGTGCGCATTCCAGGTCACCGGACTCCGGGGATGAATTGAACGACCAAGTCGATCGCCTTGATGCCCACGAACGGCAGCACTATGCCTCCGAGGCCGTAGACGTAGAGGTTGCGCCGCAGCATCTGGCTCGCGCCTGACGGCCGGTAGCGGACACCGCGCAGTGCGAGCGGGATCAGGACGACGATGATGATCGCGTTGAAGATGACGGCCGACAGGATCGCCGACTCCGGCGAGTGCAGCCGCATGATGTTCAACTTGTCGAGTCCCGGGTACACCGCCGCGAACATCGCCGGGATGATCGCGAAGTACTTGGCGACGTCATTGGCGATCGAGAATGTCGTGAGGGCGCCACGCGTGATGAGCAGTTGCTTGCCGATCTCGACGATCTCGATGAGCTTCGTCGGGTCCGAGTCGAGGTCGACCATGTTGCCGGCTTCCTTGGCGGCGGACGTCCCGGTGTTCATCGCGACGCCGACGTCGGCCTGAGCAAGAGCGGGCGCGTCGTTCGTCCCGTCGCCGGTCATCGCGACGAGCTTGCCGCCTTCCTGCTCACGCTTGATGAGCGCCATCTTGTCCTCGGGCGTGGCTTCGGCGAGGAAGTCGTCTACGCCTGCCTCGTCGGCAATCGCCTTTGCGGTCAACGGGTTGTCGCCGGTGATCATCACCGTGCGAATGCCCATCCGGCGCAGCTCGTCGAAGCGTTCGGCCATCCCCTGCTTCACGATGTCCTTGAGATGGATGACCCCGAGGACACGAGGTGCGGCTCCGTCGACCCGCTCGGCAACGACGAGTGGCGTGCCTCCGGACGCGCTTATGCCGTCCACCACCTCACCGGTACCGGGCAGCACGGTGCCACCACCGTCGCGAACCCACGCGGTCACCGCGGCGGCAGCGCCTTTGCGGACCTCCCGAGCGGGCAAGGAGTCGACAGCCGTGAGGTCGACGCCACTCATCCGGGTCTGCGCGGTGAACGCCACCCAGCTCGCGTGGCCGAGTTCGCCGGCAGCGCGTTCGCGCAGTCCGTAACGGGACTTGGCCAGCACCACGACGGAACGGCCTTCCGGGGTCTCGTCCGCCAGCGAGGAGAGCTGGGCGGCATCCGCGAGCTCCTCGATCGGTACGTCGTCGACGGGGATGAGGTCGCTGGCCTGCCGGTTGCCGAGCGTGATCGTGCCGGTCTTGTCGAGCAGCAGCGTGTTGACGTCGCCCGCGGCTTCTACCGCGCGCCCGCTCATCGCGAGGACGTTGCGCTGCACGAGCCGGTCCATCCCGGCGATGCCGATGGCCGACAGCAACGCGCCGATCGTGGTCGGGATGAGGCAGACGAGCAGCGACACGAGGACGATGCCGGTGATGCCGTTGTTGTCAAGCGCCGCGGTATTGGGGATGCCGGGCTGGTTGACCTTCGAGAAGATCGCCAGCGGCTGCAGCGTCACGGTCGCGAGCAGGAAGATGATCGTCAGCGACGCGAGCAGGATGTTGAGGGCGATCTCGTTCGGGGTCTTCTGCCGGCTCGCGCCCTCGACGAGCGCGATCATCCGGTCGATGAAGCTCTCCCCCGGGCGCTGGGTGATCTCGACGACGATGCGGTCCGACAGCACCTTCGTTCCGCCGGTGACCGAGCTTCGGTCACCGCCGCTCTCACGGATCACCGGCGCGCTCTCACCGGTGATCGCGCTCTCGTCGACGCTCGCGATCCCCTCGATGACGTCACCGTCACCCGGGATGACGTCGCCCGCCTCGCAGACGACCCGGTCGCCCTGCTGCAACTGCGGAGCGGGCACCGGCTCCTCACCGCCGGTGAAGTCGTCGCGATTGATCAGCC
>JAVHVN010000127.1:0-21484 GCA_032160545.1 Pseudonocardiales bacterium
CAGCGTGCGATCGTTGAGGAACATCCGGTAGGCCTCGGCCATGGCCATCTTCGCTTCTTCGCCGGTGCGGTCGCCCGCGGCCTCGACCAGAATGGTCTGGGCCCGGTCGAACGTGCGCTCGATGGCCCCGAGAAACAGTTCTTTCTTGGTGCCGAACAGCCGGAACAGATAGGGCTGGCTGATGTCGGCGCGTCGAGCGATGTCCTCGGTCGACGTACCGGCCAGGCCGCCCTTGGAGAACTCGACGATGGCCGCCCCGAGCACCGATTCGCGACGTTCGACGGCGGACATCCGGGAGGCCATACCCGTAAAGTAGTGAGTAATCAATCACTAGTCAAGACCTCTTCTAGGGCGGCCGCTACCGGGTCGCCCGCAAGGATGGCGAGGGAGTCCGCTGCGCGTAGCGCTGCAGGGTCGGTATCAGGCGGCGCCATAAACGGTGCGACGCTGTCACCGAACACGGCGACGTGCTGTGCGAACTCGACGTTTCGGCCGGCGGGCAACTCCGAGCTGACGGCGGTAGAGAAGGAAATCACCCGCACCGGCACCGCGCTCGACCGCTACCTCAACGCGTTCGAGAACAACACCCTCGACCCAGCCCTACTCCAAGACCGACTCGAGGCGCTTGACGCCCGCATCGTGGAGTACATCCTGCTGCATCTCAGCGACCCGTCCCTGACTCCCCAGAAAATCGCCGCGGCACATCACATCTCACTGCGTCATCTTCACCGGCTTTGGTCGCACAACGAGCGTGGCCTCGCCGAATGGATCATCGTCGAACGTCTCGCGCGGGCCGCCGGAGCGCTGGCCAGCGAGCGCCAGCAACGCAGATCGATCTCGGCAATTGCCTATTCGCTCGGCTTCAAAGACGCCGCCCACTTCAGTCGACGGTTCCGTTCCACTTACGGGGTTCCTCCTCACCTCTGGCGGCGAGAGGCGCAACACCAACGCGGAGGCGATGCACGCGATCCTGGCACTTAGCGCCGCTCAGCCCCCTGGCGGGTCAGCCAGGTCCTCACCGAGCGGGCCGGCGTCGGAGCAGCAATGCACCCGGCACTCCGTGCCGTCGACGACGCGGCTTTCGCGAACTGCGGCCGCCCCGCTGGCCGACGATCTCATCGCCGCCAGCCGACGACTGCGAGCCGCGGCTGCTGGCGAAGATGCATGTCGTGGACGCCGTTTCATCGCGCGACCACGTTGAGCGCTGGCTTCGATCTCGTGCGGCAGCGCACAGCCACCCAGATCACGGGCAGCTACGGGAGCGGGACGTTGCACGAATTGCCGCGCGGTGGCCGATCCCGGAACGCAGCGGACGCGTTCGCTGGTCGGTCCCTCGAACGCTTCGGTCACTGCCGCGGCTGCACGGGGCCTAGCTCGGCGGACCGGAGTGCGAGGTCGTGTTGGATGCGGGCGGCGGCGCTGGCGAGGTTGTCGGACCAGCCGAGGAGTCGGTCGCGGTGGTAGCGCGCGGTCGGCATGGCGATGGAGAGCCCGGCGGTGACGGTTGCGGCGGCGCTGCGAACGGCGCAGCCAATGGCTGTCAGCCCGGCCTCGGTGCGCTGGTTGTTGAGGGCGAAGCCACTGCGCCGCACGCGGTGCAACTCGCGCAGCAGGGAGGGCACGTCGGCGACGGGCGAGTCAGGGCTCGCGTAGAGGGCCATGATCTCCGCGTCCGAGCGGGCAGCGAGCACCGCTCGTCCGGCGGAGGAGAGATGGGCCGGCAGTGTGCGTCCTTCCCGGTCGCCGACCCGCAGGATGTGCGGGCACTCGACGGTGGCGACGAAGCGGGCCTGGACATCGACGACGACGACCAGGTTTGCCGTCTCGCCGGACGTTTCCATCAGCGTCCGCAGGTGTGGCAGTGCTGCCTGACGCAGCGCGGCCACCGGTTCGGGGCGGGCCGGTAGGCGCAGGACGGGCCCGGCCACATAGCGGCGGTCGGCGTCCTGCTCGGCGAAGTCGCGGTAGACCAGCATCGCGAGGAGCCGGTGCGCGGTGGAGCGGGCGACGCCCAGACGCTCGGCCGCCTCGCTGACCCGCAGCGGCCCCTCCTGCTGCAGGACCGCGGCCAGGTGCAGCGCATGGTCAACTGAGTCGATGCCGTACTGCGGCTTGTTCTTCACAGAAGAATTGTAGCGACCGCAGAGCAGAACAAACCTAGAGTCGATGCGTAGGACGGATCAGGACCGAGGAGGCATTATGAGCGAGTTCTACGACGTCATCGTGGTCGGTGGCGGTGCCGCTGGGGTCGGCGCCGCCGTCGGTGCGAGCCTTGCCGGGGCCCGCACCGCGCTGCTGGAACGCGGGCCGTGCCTGGGTGGCGCTGCCACGCTGCGCAACGTCACCACCTATTGCGGTCTCTACAGTTGCACCGACCAGCCCGAACAGGTCGTATTCGGCGTCGCCGAGCGCGTCCTGGTGGGGCTGCGCGCCGAGGGCGCGGTCTCGGAGCCGGTCAGGGCCAACGCCGTGTACGTCACTGTGGATCCCGAGGCAGTCAAACGCACCCTGGACACGGTCTGCGAGGACGCCGGCGTCGAGATCCTCCTGCACAGCACCGTCGTCGCCGCTCACCGGGACGCCGACGCCGGTCGGATCACTCGCGTCACGATCGCCGACGCGGGCGGCCTGCGCGAGCTGACCGCGCACACCTTCGTCGACACCTCCGGCGACGCAGCCCTGACCGCGTTCGCCGGAGCGGCTACCCGGTACGGCGACGACGGCCGGGCTATGACCGGCACCTCGGCGTGCGCTTCGGCGGTGTCGCCCCCGACGCGGACATCACGCACGACTCGGTTCGCGTCGCGGTGACGAAGGCACTGGCCGAGGGCATCGGGCCGTTGACCTCCGCGACCGGGCTGGTCACCCGCATCCCGCCGTCCGACGATGTCGTCGTCTACCTCGCCGACGAGGACTACGACGTGCGCGACACCCGCAGCCTGACCCGCGCCGAGATGCACGCACGCCGCCAGGCCCGCGTCTATCTCGACGTGCTGCGCACACTGCCCGGCTGGGCGCACGCCTACATCGCGAGCACCGGACCCGAACTCGGGACGCGCGAGTCCCGGCACGTCGTCACCCGCCGCAAGCTTGACCGAAGCGACGTCCTCGAAGGGCGGCGCGACCCGGACGCGGTCGCCGTAGGCGCGTGGCCCGTCGAGTACCACCCCGGCGCGGGCGTGCCCTCGATCTGGCAGTACATCGCCGACGGCGGCACCTACGACATCCCGCTGGACGCCCTGGCCAGCGCCCACACCGCGAACCTGTTCGCCGCGGGCCGCCTGCTCGACGGCGACCGCGGTGCGGCGGCCTCCCTGCGCGTGATGGGCACCTCGTTCGGCACCGGCCAGGCTGCAGGCGTCGCTGCCGCCCGCACGGCCGCCCACCCCGCCACTCCGGCAGGCGCGCAGGAGGTGCGCAACGAACTCCAATCCCAGGACGCGCGCCTACCAGGCCGCCACCTCGCCGGCATCCACTGACCACAGGACGTCCCGCCCGGTATCCGTCGGTTTCGAGCTACGCCGGATGAGCGCGTGCCTATGCGCTGTCCACGCGGTTACTCGCTGCGTAGGTCCCGCAGGTTGGTTCGTGCGAGTTCGAGGATCTCCTCGCCGCCTCCGGAAAGTATGGTGCGGGTCGCGTAGAGGGTGAAGCCCTTGACCTGCTCGATGGTGATCTTCGGCGGCAGGGACAGCTCCTGCCGGGCAGTGTGCACGTCGACGACCGCGGGCCCGTCGTGCGAGAACGCGGCGGTGAGCGCGCCGGCGAGATCGGCGGCACGCTCGACGCGAATGCCGAAGAGCCCGACTGCGGTCGCGACCGCCGCAAAGTCAGGGTTATCGAGGTCGGTTCCCCAGTTCACGATTCCGGCCGCCTTCATCTCGAGCTCCACGAAGGCCAGCGCCCCGTTGCTGAACACCACGACCTTCACCGGCAGCCGCTGTTGGCGAAGCGTGATGAGTTCGCCCAGCAGCATCGCGAGGCCGCCATCTCCTGAGAGGGAGACCACCTGCCTGCCGGGCTGACTGGCTTGCACGCCGATCGCCTGCGGCAGCGCGTTAGCCATGGTCGCGTGGGTAAACGAACCCACCAGCCTCCTGCGACCGTTCATGCGCAGGTAGCGGGCGGCCCAGACCGTTGGGGTTCCCACATCAGCCAGGAAGACGGCATCGTCGGCCGCGAGACGGTCGACCGCGGCCGCCAGGAATTGCGGGTGGATGCCGTTACGGTCGTCCGCGCTCGCCGAGCCGCCCTCGAGGCGCCTCCGAGCCCGCTGGTAGTGAGCCAGCATCGAATCAAGGTGCTTGGAATCGGACTTCGGCTTCAGCAGCGGGAGCAGCGCCCGCGCGGTGTCGCGGACGGTCCCGACGAGCGGGACCTCTACCGGCACTCGACGACCGATCTGTTCACCGCGAACGTCGACTTGGATGACCGGGGTGCCCTCGGGCGGGTAGAACGGGCGGTACGGAAAATCGGTGCCCAACATCAGCAGCGCATCGCAGTGCTCCATCGCCCGGTAGCCCGAGCTCCAGCCGATGAGCCCCGTCATGCCGACGTCATAGGGGTTGTCGTACTCCACGAACTCCTTACCCCGCAGAGCGTGGACGATGGGTGCCTTCAACGAGGCGGCGAGTTCGATCACCTCCTGATGCGCCCCGGCCACCCCTGCGCCGGCCAGGATCGTGACCGCCATTGCCCTGTTCAATATCGTGGCTGCGGCAGTCAGCGCCTCGTCGTTCGGACGGACGACCGGGGTCGTCATGCCGATCGGACGAACGCTGACGTTCGCGGGCTCGTCGGCCAGGAATACCTCACCGGGAATGACGATGACCGACACGCCGCGCTTGGCGATCGCGGTCCGCATCGCGATCTCGAGGACCCGCGGCAGCTGCTCCGGGATGCTGACGAGTTCGCAATAGACGGCAAGTTCTCGATAGAAGTCCTGCGGATGAGTCTCCTGGAAGTACCCGCTGCCGATCTCGTCCCTCGGGATGTGCGCCGCGATCGCCAGCACCGGTACCCGGCTCCGGCATGCGTCCCACAGACCGTTGATGAGGTGAAGGTTGCCGGGACCACAACTGGCCGCCGCCACCGCAATCTCACCGGTGATCGCCGCCTCGCCAGCGGCCGCGAACGCCGCGGCTTCCTCGTGGCGGACGTGCTGCCAGGACACCTCGCCGTCTCGGCGCAGCGCGTCGGTAAAGCCATTCAACGAGTCGCCCGGAAGGCCGTACACGCGACGCACTCCTGACACTTTCAGCGTCGCGACGAGGTAATCCGCACAAGTCCGCGCCATGGCAGCGATTCCTCTCTCGAGCTCGGATCACCTCTCGGCGGACTCTCTGGCGGCTCGGTCTGATACGACTTCTGGCGCCAGGAACCCGGTCACGGTCGGCCCCTGCGCGTCCAGCCGACCGATGCAGCTGCGCGATGACTCGATCGCACACCTTCAGTGTGCGTCGCTGACAATCCGTCCGCTACGGCTATCAGCGACGCAGCGACGGCGGAGCGGATGATCCGCGAGGACAAGGCGTCTGCCGCGTTCATCATCAACCCGCTGGGCACCACCTGATCGCTACTGGGGGCGGATCATCGGTCGCCACGGCTGTCACTTCGGTGCTCACCGAAGTCGACGCCACCCAAAAGCGCACGGTCAGGGTGTCCGACCTGGTTCCCGTCCAACGCGGTGACGCCCGTGGATTGACCGGCTTCTACCTCGTCGTCGGGTGGATCGTGGGTGGCTACCTCGTCGCGGCCCTCCTCGGCGTGGCCAGCGGGGCCCGCCCCCCGACACCGCGACGGGCGGTGTTTCGCCTCGCCGCTGTGGTCCCTTACTCGATCCTGTCCGGCCTGGGTGGGGCTTTCGTCGTCGATCAGGTGCTCGGCGCGCTCACGGGCCACTTCGTGGCGCTCTGGTGGCTCGGAGCCTTGCTGGTGGCATCCGGTCCTTGGAAGCTCGAGGGGCAAATGGACGCGTCGTCAGCTGAGTGGCTGGCCGTCGTAGTGCCCACCGGTCGAGAATGCACGTGACCATCGATGCGGTCAACGATGCCGCCGTGACCAGTACGTCGCTCTTGCGGCGGGTTGGATTCCGAGACCTCGCTGACCACTCCGATAAGGGTGCTGAACCGACTGCCCGAAGCCGACCGAGATCGCAATGTGCATCGCACGGACCCACGCCGAGGTACAGAAAACGAAGCAGAAGTCTATAAGTTTCGGGCGTACGAAGGGTGGGCGATACTGGGATCGAACCAGTGACCCCTGCCGTGTGAAGGCAGTGCTCTCCCGCTGAGCTAATCGCCCGCGTCCGCGATCATCCGCGGAGCCAGGCAAGCCTACACGGCGCGGTTCGGCGCGCCGGGCCTCATCGCGGGCGGTACAACCGCCACCCGGTCGACTGCGACGGCCGCGCTCAGCATCCCGAGCAGCACCCTCACGAGCGGCGAGCGGGTGCCCCCCGATCGTCCCGCGCGAGACGAGGGAACGCAGCGCCCAGCGTGCCGATCAGCAGCGCCATGATGCTCACGCCGATGCGCCGGGCAACGAAGCCGCCACGCAACGCCCGTCGTGCATCACGGGGAGTCGCCCGGCCTGGCCCTAGAGTTCAGAAGGTGGTGAACGATGAGAGGGCGATCCGGCTGCCCCCCGGCACCGGTATCGCGGTCTTTCTGACCGTCGTCGTGCTCATCGCGCTGGTGCTCATCGCCCAGCGGGTCCCGCACGCGCTTCGCCCCACCATCCAACCGCCACCGGTGACGACTGTCATCACCGTGACGAACACCCCGACGCCGCCGACGCCCTGAGGTCCACAGGTATCAGTGGTCGTGCTTGCCCTTGCCGGGCCCCTTGTCGCCCTTACCCGTGACCGGCGTCGGGACCGGAGCCCGGGCAGGTGCCCGGGTGGTGGTCCGGGCCACCGGTGCCGCGGTCGTCGACGGTGACGGTGTCGGAGTGGAGACGGCGGGAAGGTCCGCTAGCACGGCGCGCACCGCAGCGTCGATCTCGTCCGCACGCTGCGTGCTGATCGTCCCGGCGCTGCGCGACGCCGCGAGCGTCGCTCGCAAGGAGGCGATAGCCGTCCGGGTAGCGGGCCAGTTCTTGACCGCCGCGGCCTGCGTCACTGCGAGCACGTCCTTCTGAAGCTCCCCGGCCGTGCCCGGCCGCACGCCCCGTGCGGAGGAGAGATCGACCCCTCCGCAGCCCGCGAGTCCGGCCAGCAGCGCACCGCATGCCGCGGCAGCGAGCGCCCTCACGGTTGCACCGCCTGTTGCAAGTGCTGAAGATCGGTGCCCAGCTTGCCGGTCACCGACGGGTAGGCCGGGCGTGGCGCCGGACTCGACGTGGACCCGGAGGTGCCGACCACCACGGCGATGACCACGGCGATCAGCACAACCCACACCGCTGCGACCAGGATGACAGCGCGACGGGAACCGCCGCGCGGCCGGTACGGGCGCGGCGCCGCACGAACCTCGGCGGGCGGGATCTCGAGCACCTGGGTCCGCTGCGGCCCCGAGTCGGGCGGGGGCGCGGCCTCCGCAGCAACAGCTTCGGTGAGCGCCGCGGTCGGGTTCGGGACGGCCGCGAGGCCCGTCAACGCGACGGCGACCTCGGCAGCGCCCGGGCGGCGCGCCGGGTCCCGGCTGAACATCGGGCGCAGCAGCCGATGCCACTGCGCATCGAGCGACTCGGGCACCTCGGGCTCGCGGTGCAGCCGCGCGGTCGCAGTGGCCACACCCTCGCCCGGGTACACCACCGTGCCGGTGAGGCATTCGAGCAGGACGAGCCCGAGGGAGTAGACATCGCTCGGTGCGGCGGTGGGCTCGCCGCGAACCTGCTCGGGACTGAGATACGACGCGGTGCCGCGAGTGAAGCCGTCGGCCGTCAGCCGGGCGCCGTCGACGAGGCGAGCGATGCCGAAGTCGGTCAGCTTGGCCTGCGGCCCGGGCCCGGGCTCGTCGTCGTCAACGACCAGCAGAATGTTCGCCGGCTTCACGTCGCGATGCACGATGCCCCGGCGGTGGACGTACGCGAGCGCGGTCGCGAGCTGCGCCCCCAGCGCGGCCGTCGCGGCGGGGGCCATCGGGCCGTCGCCCAACACCTGGCCCAGGGTGGCGCCGCAGATCAACTCCATGACCAGGAACGGCTGGTCAGCGTCCGCGATACCGGCATCGAAGACGGTGACCAGCCCGGGATGGCTGAGCCCCGCTAGCAGCCGGGCTTCGTGCTCGTAGGACGCGGCGTCCTCGGCGGCGGCGTTCGGGCGGAACAGCTTGACCGCAACGTCCCGATCGAGCACCACGTCCCGTGCGCGGTACACCGAGCCCATTCCGCCGTGCCCGAGCACGTCGCCGAGGAGGTAACGGCCCGCGAGCGGTTCGCCAGCCGTCGCGGGCGCCAGCGCGGGTTGTTGGGCGTCGACGTCGGTCATCCCTGACGGCCTGCCCGCCTCCCGCCCGGGCTAAACCTGCCAGATGCAACGCCACCCCCGAGAGACCGTCGCATCGAGCGGGTAGACGGTCTGTATGACTGATCCGAACGGCGAACCGACATTCGACAACGTTATCGAGCCCACGGAGCAGGCCCCACGCGACCGGCACTTCCACGGCAAGCAGCCACCGCGCCTCGATGACGAGGATCTCGAGCGCCGTACCGAGCACGAGCGGGTCGAAGCGGGCCTCGAAGACTACGACCCGAACGACGTGCCGCCCGCGACCGACTAGAGCTCGACGGGTGTCCAGGCTCGACCTCGCGGTGGCAGCGCCTCTCGCCGTGACGGTCACGGGCTGCGTGCCGGCGCGGCAGGACGCTCAGCGCGCCGACCACTACGGCCTGCTCCGCACCATCGAAGAGAACTTCGGCCTGGCGCCGCTCGGCAGCGCCGCGGCGGCCCGCCCCCTCCTCTGAGCGCCCTGTCTGGAAATGACCGGCAGTTGGCCCTGGACGAGCGGCGGGATGTCTGTGCCCCCCAGTACGGTGAGCGGCAATGTCCACCCCGACCCTCACTGCTTCGCCCCTCGGGCAGCACCGCGTCGATCGCGTCGGGTGGGCCGCGCTGCTCGTCGTCTGGGTGGTCTGGGGCTCGACGTACCTCGCCATTCGGGTCGGCGTACGCACCTTCCCGCCGTTCACGCTCGCGGCGATCCGGTACCTGATCGCGGGCGCGATCATGGTCCCCGTCGGCTGGCGTTCAGGAACACCCGAACAGCGCGTGGCCGACCGTCCGGGCCTGCGCCAGTGGGGCGCCATGGTGCTACTTGGGGCACTGCTTCCTGCGCTCGGCAATGGCGTCGTTTCCTGGTCGGAGCTGAGACTGCCGTCCGGGGTCGCCGCATTGCTCGTCGGCACCGTGCCGCTGTGGATCGTCCTCGCCGACGGGCTGCTCGCTCGCCGGCTTCCGGGCGCGACCCGGTGGCTCGCGCTCGTGGTCGGGCTGGTCGGGGTCGCCGTCCTGAGCGATGCCGGCACCGGGGCGATCCCGGTTGCCGCTACCGCCGCCGCACTCCTGGCGTCGCTGAGCTGGGGGGTCGGCTCTGCCCTGCAGAGCCGGCTGCCGATTCCGGCGCGGCCACTGCTCGTGGGCGGCATGGAGATGCTGTGCGGCGGCGTCGTGCTGGCCGTGATCGCGCTCTGCCGCGGCGAGCTGTTCTTCGCGATCGGGTCGGTGAGCAACCAGTCCTGGTGGGCGCTCGCGTACCTGATCGGCCCGGGCTCATTGCTGGCGATGACGTGCTACGTGTTCGCGCTGGGACGACTGACACCGACGACCGTTGCGAGCTACGCGTTCGTCAACCCGGTCGTCGCCGTGCTGCTCGGTGCGGTGATCCTCAGCGAGACGCTCACAGCGGGGCAGCTCGCGGGAGGTGCGCTCGTCGTCCTCGCCGTCGGCGGTCTGGTGGCGGGTCCTCGCCGGCGCTCCGCACCCGACCCGAGCTACTGATCAGGCTGCGTCGGATCGAGCCCGCGCAGCATCTCGGCCACCGCGCGCAACGAGTCGAACTGTGCAATCAACTGGGTTCCGCGCCGGACCTCGAACACATGGTTCGGGTCACCGTCGGCGGCGGTAGCGGGCGTCACCACACTGACCACGCTGATGCCGTCAGGCAACTCGGCGAGCTCGAACTCGTTGGACGGCATTCGCCCAACCCTAGAAAGGGTCGATCCGCCGGAACAGAGTCGAAAGTCCTCCGCTTGATCGGGCCGACCGGCCTGGACCGCATCGCCACCGCGCACCCGGTCGTCTACAGTCTCGGCAGCACCGCAAGGGCTGTACGGATCCGGGCCGCATCGCGTCGTGGGAGAGGGACCAGTGGTCGATGTGCAGGCCGCGAATCCTGCGACGGCCGACGCCCGCCGGGCCACATCGTCAGCCGCTACCGGTGCCCGGCGGCCGAGGGCGATGGTCAGCCGTATCAGCGTGCTCGTGCTGCTGGCCGGCACGGTCGTCACCGCGCTGCTGTCGTGGTCGACCTACGTGCTGAACGATCACAACGAGAGCCGCCTGCTGAAACTGCAGACCAAGACCGCCCGCTCGATCCTCGAGGTCGCCGTGCCGGTCGTGCAGACGCCACTGGCCTCGGCGGCCGCGATCGCCGCGACGAGCAACGGCGACGCCGCGCGATTCCGCTCCTACGTCTCCACGTACGTCGGCACCAAAGGTCCGTTCGTGTCGGTCTCGCTGTGGGAGCGGTCCGGCAGCAGCGCACGACTGATCACCCATGCCGGCGCGACTCCACTGCTGACCCAGCAGGCGGGACGCGCGGAGACGTTCGTTGCCTCGGCGGCCACGTCGTCGGTCATGTTGCTGACGACCCCGATCGACGGTGCGGGCACGATGCGCCTGGGCTACGGGTTCGCCGGGACGAACGACCCGGTTCGCTACGTCGTGTACGCCGAGAGCGCCCTGCCGCCGAACCGCAGAATCCAGGTCGATCGCTCGTCCCCGCTGTCGGATCTGCGCTTCGCCCTCTACGCCGGCGACAGCACGGCCGCGGGTGACCTGCTGGAGACGAACGCCGCGCGCCTTCCGCTAACCGGGAAGATCGCGAAAGAGGTAATCCCATTCGGTGGCGGCACGATCACGCTCGTCGCCACACCGGACACCCAACTCGGTGGCGCGCTGTCGGGCTCGCTGTGGTGGATCCTCGCGCTGGCCGGTGCCGCGCTGGCGATCGCGCTCAGCCTCGTCGCCGAACGACTCGTCCGGCGGCGCCTCGCAGCCGAACGCCTGACCGGCGAGGTCGAGCATCTGCTCGGCGAGCAGCGCAGCATCGCCGTAACGTTGCAGCGTGCGCTGCTCCCCCGCGAACTGCCCGAGGTGGCCGGCGTGGCTACCGCCGTCCGTTACATCCCCGGTTCCGACGGCGTCGACATCGGCGGCGACTGGTACGACGTGATCCCGCTCGATGCCGATCGATTCTTCTTCGCCGTCGGTGACGTGTCCGGTCGCGGGCTGGAGGCCGGCTCGATCATGGCCTCACTGCGATTCGCCACTCGCGGCTTCGTCAGCGAGGGGCACGGCCCGACAGCCGTGCTCAACTCACTGGCCCGCCTGCTCAGTGTCGAGAAGCACCGCCATTTCGCCACCATGCTCTGCGGCGTGGCAGACGTTCCGAAACATGAGGTCGAGGTCGCCATCGCCGGTCACCCGCCTCCACTCGTGCTCGGAGCCGAGGGCGGCCGGTTCGTCGACGCTCCAGTCGGACCGCCGATCGGCGTCCGCTCGCCGGTGCCGTACCGGTCGGTGACCGCGACGGTGTCCCCGGGCGGCATCTTGCTCGCCTACACCGACGGACTCGTCGAGCGCCGCGGTGAGAGCCTCGACGTCGGCCTGGGCCGCCTGTGTGCCTCGGCCGTGAGTGCCCAACGATCGCTCGACGACCTGTTGACCGCGGTCGTCGCGGAGGTCACCGAGGGCGGGCAGGACGACGACACCGCCATCCTGGGGGTCAAGTGGTTGAGTTGAGCGACGACGAGCTGCTGCCTGCCATGCTGCGGGTCGAGACCGTCGAGACCGTCGAGACGGACACCGGCTCGGTGCGGTTGCGGCTCGTCGGCGAGGCCGACATATCGACCGTCCCGGTCCTGCGTTCGGCGATCGACGGTGCGCTGCGCAGCGCACCGGAACGTCTCCTCCTCGATGTCGGCGAGCTGTCGTTCATCGACAGCTCCGGGCTGGCCGAGCTGCTCGCCGCCGCCCACTCCATCGGGACGGTCGTGCTCCGCGATCCGCCCGCGATCGTGCGCCGGATCGTGACGATGTCCGGCCTCGATTCGATCCTGCGGATGTCGCCATGATGATCGAGTGGTCCTTCCCGCCACGGCCCGAGGCGGCGAGGACGGCCCGCCAGCTCGTGGCCGATTCGATCCCACGGTTGCCCCGCGAGGCCAGTGACGCGGTCACGTTGATGGTCTCCGAGCTCGTGACGAACTGCATCGTGCACGCCGGGACGGACTTCCAGGTCCGGGTGCACCTCGACGAGGCGAGCGTGCGGGTCGAGGTCAGCGACCACGGCACCGGTAAAGCCGCCGCCCGGTCCCCGGAGCGCCACGAGGCGCACGGGCGAGGGCTGCAGCTCGTGCAGTCACTGGCGGACGAGTGGGGCGTGATCCCCGCGTTGATCCACCCGGGAAAGACGGTGTGGTTCCGGCTCTCGTTGGCGGGCGAGCAGTCGGCCGTGCTGCGCTGAGGCCGCGCGGCACTCGCCCGTTCAGCCCCGGCCGCCGCCGCTCTCGCGCCACGGCGCGGTCCCCTCGGTCAGGTCACCGCCCAGGGCCACCGGCGCAGCTGCTCGACCACGCCGACGCGGATGCATTCGGCAGGCTCCTGCCAGGCGCGCTCGGCGCCGAAGCGGGCGGTGAGGTCGACGATTCGCACGCCGATCGCGACGGCGGCACTGCCACAGACGGCCAGGGCCGGGATGCCGACGGCGCTCGCACGGGCGATCACACCGCCGACGACCTTGCCTTCGGCCGACGTCGCGTCAATCCGGCCCTCACCGGTGACGATGACGTCAGCCTCGGCGATCGCCCCGTCGAGCCCGGTGGTATCCGCGATCGCATCGAACCCGGAGACCAGACGTGCGCCGACCGCGGCGAGGCCACCGGCCAGGCCGCCGGCGGCACCGCTGCCTGGGAGGCGGTCCAGGTCGATGCCCGTCTCAGCCTCGATCCGGTCGCGCATACGCCGTAGCCGGTAGGCAAGGTCCCGAACCTGAGCCTGTGTCGCGCCCTTCTGCGGGGCGAACCGGGCCGCGGCAGCGGTGAACGGCGTACGGACGTCGTAGCACACCGTCACCTCGAGGTCGGCGCCGATGCGCACGCCGGCCGTCGCGAGCGCCTCGATCGCGCCGGCACCGCCGTCTGTGGTGGCCGATCCGCCGACACCGAGCAACACCCGCTCGGCACCCGCCTCGGCAGCGGCCGCGAGGAGCTCGCCGACGCCGCGGGTCGTGGCCCTCAGCGCATCATTGCGCTCGGGTCCGCCGGCGACGTCGAGGCCACAGGCCTGCGCGGCCTCCACGACCGCCAGCCCGTCGGGCTGCAGGCGCCACGCCGCCTCGACCGGCGCTCCGAGCGGTCCGGTCACCCGGCTGGTCCGATTGGCCCCGCCGAAAGCGTCGAGCGTGCCCTCCCCGCCGTCGGCGAGCGGCAGTCGCACGCAGCTCGCACCCACCTGTGCCGCCGCGGCCGCGATCGCCGCAGCGACCTCGCCGGCCGAGAGGGAGCCGCGGAACTTGTCGGGGCACGCCAGCACACGCACGCTCAGGCTCCGCCCGCACCCGACGCCAGCGGCCCGGTGACCACGCCACGGCACTCACCGAACCCGACCGGCGCGACGCCGGGGCGGGCGGCCCGCGCGCGGAGCACTACCTCGTCACCGTCCTCGAGGAACGTCCGCGCCTCACCGGTGGGCAGCGTCACCGCCGCGGTACCGCCGCGCGTCCGCTCGAGCAGGCTGCCCTCACTGCCGGGAGCCGGGCCTGAGATCGTCCCCGAGCCGAACAGGTCGCCCGGCCATAGCTGCAGCCCGTTGCTGGCGTGGTGCGCGACGAGCTGCGCGACCGTCCAGAACAGGTGGCGCGTCGAGCTCGTCGACAGGACGAGGGGCTCGTGTCCCGCGGCGCGCATCGCCGCCGAACTCACCGCGACCTCGAGTTCGACGTCGAGCCCGCCCGCCGCCAGGTCAGCCGGGTCGCGGAGGTGATCGAGCGGTTCAGGGTCGTCGGGGCTGCGCTCGAGCGGCGTCCGGTACGGGCGCAACGCTTCGGGCGTGACGACCCACGGCGAGACGGTCGTGGCGAAGCTCTTCGCGAGGAACGGACCGAGTGGCTGCGACTCCCAGCTCTGCACGTCGCGTGCCGACCAGTCGTTGAGCAGGCAGAAGCCGCTGATGTGTTCGGCGGCGCGCGCGACGGGCACGACCTGGCCGGGCACCGGGCTGGCGCCGATCCACACACCGAGTTCGAGCTCGTAATCCAGCCGCTGTGACGGCGCGTAGGCCGGAGTCCCGTCGGGCTGCCGGAGCTGGCCCCTCGGCCGGTGGACGAACGCAGGGCTCACCCCGACGCTCGAGGCGCGACCGTGATAGCCGATCGGCAGCCACCGGTAGTTGGGCGGCAACGGCTCGTGCGGCCGGAACAGCGCGCCGACCGCGCGCGCGTGATGGATGCCGGCATAGAAATCGGTGTAGTCGCCGACTCGGGCCGGCAGCATCAGCTGCGAACCGGCGACCGGGTGCAACAGCGCCGCGACGGTGTCGCGCTCCGGCGCGTCCGCGCGCAGCAGCCGGTGCACCTCGCCGCGCAACGCGCCGCGATGTGCCGCACCCAACGCGAACAGGTCGTTCAGCGCCGGGGCACTGCCGGCATGGGCGGCCTCCAGAGCGGTGGCCGACAGCAGGCCCGAAACGGCGAGGCCGGCAAGGTCGAGGATCTCGTCGCCGATACGGACACCGCCGCGCGCGACGCCGCTCGTCGGTGGCCGGAAGACACCGAGGGGCAGGTTCTGCAGCGGGAAGTCCGGGTGCCCGTCCGCGCTGGCGACGAAGCTGCGCACCGATGGGTCGTGGGTGACGTCCAGAGCCTCAGCCGTCATTGCGCGGGGGCCCGGAACCGCCGTTGCAGCCCGTCCCAGCAGTCGGCGTAGTCGCGTTGGAGTTGCTCGGCAGCGGCGGCGAACGCCGTCACCCGTTGCGGCTGGCTGGACTCGAACATGAACGCCAGGGTGTCGGTCAGGCGCACCGGTGCGAGCTCGGCGGTACTGGCCTGCTCGAACGCATCGTGGTCGGGGCCGTGCGGGGTCATGCTGTTGTGCAGGCTCATGCCGCCCGGGACGAAGCCCTCGGGCTTGGCGTCGTACACGCCGTAGATCAACCCCATGAACTCGGACATGATGTTGAGGTGGTACCACGGCGGCCGGAACGTGTCCTCGGCGACGAGCCACCGGTCGGGAAAGATCACGAAGTCGACGTTGGCGGTGCCCGGCGTCTCGGACGCGGAGGTCAGCGTGGTGAAGATCGACGGGTCGGCATGGTCGAACAGCAGCGGGCCGACCGGCGAGAACCGGCGCAGGTCGTACTTGTAGGGCGCGTAGTTGCCGTGCCAGGCCACGACGTCGAGTGGCGAGTGGCGCAGCTCGGCCTGCCAGAGGGTGCCGCCCCATTTCACGTGCAGGTGGGACTCGACGCCGTCGCGGTCCTCGTAGGCCGCGACCGGCGTCAGGAAGTCACGGGGGTTGGCCAGGCAGTTCGCCCCGATCGGACCGCGCTCGGGCAGAGTGAAGCCGGCCCCGTAGTTCTCACAGAGGTACCCGCGCGCCACTGAGTCGAGCAGCTCGACGCGGAACTTCACGCCACGCGGGACGACCGCGATCTCCCCCGGCGACACGTCGATGATCCCGAACTCGGTGTGCAGCAGCAGTCCCCCGTGCTGCGGCACGAACAGCAGCTCACCGTCGGCATCGACGAGGAAGTCATCCACCATCGACGCGGTGGCGAGGTAGACGTGTGCAGCCATGCCGGAGCGGGCGATCGCGTCACCGGCCGTGGTGACGGTGCAGATGCTGTCGAGGAAGGTTCGCGGTTCGGCCGGCAGCGGCAGCGGCGACCACCGCAGCGGGCCGTAGGGCAGCTCCGCGGCGTCGGCGTCGGGCGCGGTGCGCCAAAGCCCCGCGTCGACCTTGCGGAAGCGCCCGAGGTGTTTGACGGACGGGCGGATGCGGTAGAGCCAGGAACGCTCGTTGTGCTGGCGTGGCGCCGTGAACGGCGAGCCGGACAGCTGCTCGGCGTACAGGCCGTGCGCGACCCGCTGCGGCGAGTTCTGCCCGATGGGCAGCGTCCCGGGGACCGCCTCCGTCTCGAACCCGTTACCGAACCCGGACTGGTACCGAAGGGCGCCGGTCCCTGCAGCCGGGCCCGGCTCGGCGCGGTCGGTCAGCGTCATGCCGCTTCCCTTCGTCGAGCGTGCTATATTCGCACGCCTCGTTCTCTTACCGCACGCTACCAAGAGGCGCCGAGGAGCATCAAGATGCCCGAGCCCGCCGGCCGCGAACTGCCGTCGGTGCCCGTCGCGCCGGCGAAGACGCTCGCCAACGGCCTCGACGTGCTCGCCGCCGCCGTTGCGGCCGGAGCGGTTGGCCGCACGGTGAGCGAGCTGGCTCGCGACACCGGCCTGCACCGCACCGTCGTGCACCGGCTCGTGGTGACCCTTGCGGACCGTCGATTGCTGCGCCGGCTTCCGGGCGGGCGGTTCGCCGTGGGACTGGGAGCCCTCGACCTCGCCGCGGCCGTGCACACGGACCTGCAGGGGGCCAGCGCCGGCCCGCTCATGGCGCTCGCCGAGGACCTCGGCGCCACGGCGCATCTGAGCGTGCTGGACGGCGATCACGTGGTCAGCGTCGCCACCCACGAACCACGCACCGCGCACCTGCACGTCGCCTACCGGGTGGGCACCCGCCATCGGGCCGACGTCGGAGCCGCCGGGCTCGCGATCCTGCTCGGCCGAGACGCCAGGCCACACGAACGCCCGGACGTCACCACCGGCCGCCGTCGCGGCTATGCCGTGACGGTCGGCGAGATCCAGCCGGGAGCGTGGGGCCTCGCGGCACCGGTTCCGTACCGGACCAGCCCGGTGGACGCGTCGGTCGGGGTCGTGGCGCTGCACCCGATGGACGAGCGGCGGGTGGCGCCGGCCGTCCTGGCGGCGGCGGCCGCGGTCGGTGCGGCGCTCGCTCGCTGAGCGCTATTCGCCGGTCCAGCGCCGGAACAGCTCGTGCTCGATCCCGAACTGGTCGAGCACCTTGCCGACGATCTGGTCGAGCAGATCCTGGATTGAGGACGGCCGGTGGTAGAAGCCCAGCACCGGCGGCAGCACCGTCGCACCGGCGAGCGTCACCGTCTCCATGTTCCGGATGTGGATGAGGTTCAGCGGGCTCTCGCGCGTGACGAGCACGAGGCGGCGGCGTTCCTTGAGCGTGACGTCGGCCGCGCGCGACAACAGCTCAGTGGTGTTGCCCGTCGCGATCGCGGCGAGGGTGCGCATCGAGCACGGGACGATCGCCATCCCCATCGTCAGGAACGATCCCGACGACACGGCGGCGCCCAGATCGTGCACGTCGTAGCTCACGGCGGCCAGCGAGACGAGGTAGTCCGGATCGACATCCGCCTCGAGCCGCAAGGTGGTCCGGGCGCCGTCGCTCAACACGAGGTGGGTCTCGACGCTGTCCAGGGCGTGCAGCCGCTCGAGCAATGCGACGGCGAGTTGTGGCGCGCTCGAACCCGATACCCCGACGACCAGGCGCGGTTTCCCCGGCACGGTCACCTCCCTTGTTCGATCGATATGTGTGGCCGGCTACTCGCCGGTGACTCCGTCGATCGATTCCCTGATGAGGTCGGCATGGCCGTTGTGCCGTGCGTACTCCTCGATCATGTGCACCAGGATCCAGCGCAGGCTGGGCGAGCGGCCGTCGGGCCACGCGCGCCGGGCGGGGCGGTCCAGCCCGCCTTCGGCCACTGCCTCGGCGACCAGGGCGCGCGAGCGCTCGACGCTCTCGGTCCAGAGCGCGTCGAGCTGCTCCGGAGCGTCGTGAGCGGCCGAGTGCCAGTCCCAGTCCTGGTCTGCCTTCCAGTCCACGGCATTCCACGGCGGCCGTGCGTCCATGCCGTGCAGTTGCCGCGAGAACCAGTGGTCCTCGACGTAGGCAAGGTGCTTGAGCATCCCGCCCAGGGTCATCGACGAGGCGCCCAGCGTCACCCCGAGGCCCGCGGCGTCCAACCCGGAGCACCGCCACGCCAGCGTCGCGCGCTGGAAGTCCAGGAAGCCCAGCAGCGTGGCGCTCTCGTCGGCCGCGAGCGGCGGCTCGGGACGGCCGTACTCGTCCACCTCGATCATGGCCGCCGAGTCTAGGCGTGGAACACGCGCCCGCGGCAGTGTCCGGTCAGGCGTCGCGACGAGTGAGTCGCACCGCGGCGACGGCGAGGCCGACCACGGCCCACAGCGCCATCACGAGCAAGCCGATCCAGGGCGTGAGCGTGACCGGCTGACGGATGCTGCCCACGAAGCTTCCGCCCGCCTCGCTCGGCAGGAACTGAGCGACGTCCTTGCCCCACCGGCCGAACACCGAGCCGAGGAGTCCGGGGACGACGAGCATGATGGCGATGTAGGTGACCAGCGAGCCGGGCGTACTGCGCACGACCCACGCGATGCACGCACCGATGACGCCTGCGATCGTGAGGTAGATACCGGTCCCGATCACTACCCGCAGCACCCCGGGATCACCGAGGGAGTACCCGGGCCGGTAGCCCGAGATGAGCGCCTGAGCGCTGACGAACGCGACGACGCTCATCGCCACCATCGCCACTGCCGTGACGCAGACGAACACCGCAAGCTTGGCCCACAGCACCGGAAGCCGGGTGGGCACCGCCGCGAACGTCGAGCGGAACATTCCGGTGCTGTACTCACCGCTGACGAACAGCACGCCGAGCGCACCGATGAGCAGCTGGCCGAGGAAGTAGCCCTGCAGCGTCGCCGACGGGACGGCGTCGTCGGGCTGGATGCTCGCGTTGAGCTGCCGGGTGTGGTACGCGACGAGCAGGCCGATGACGACCATGCCAACCATCGCCGCGCCGAGCACCGACACCGTCGAGCGCAGGCTGCGGAACTTGATCCACTCGGAACGGATCACCCGGGGCAACGTCACCGGTCCGCCTGCGGCCGGCGAACCGTCGAGGTCGTGCGGTCGTGGTGCGGCCTCGGTCGCGACGGCGGTCATGCGGCGGCACCGTCGATCGCCGTGCCGAAGTCCCCGGCCCGGAAGTCCCGCTCGCCCTCGGTCAGCGCCATGTAGGCCTCCTCGAGGGACGCGGTCACGGTGGTCAGCTCGAACAGCGTGATGTTGGCGGCCGCTGCCGCCGTCCCGATCTGCTCGCTCGTCATGCCCTCGATCTCGAGGCGGTCCGAGTCCGCGTGGCGGATGATCGCGTGCGATGCCCGCAGCAGCCCGGCGAGCCGGCCGAGCTCGGGCGAGCGCACCCGCACCACGTCGGCGGACGCCTGCGCGATGAACTCCGACATGGGCTGGTCGCGCAGCAGCCGCCCCTTGCCGACGACGATCACGTGCTCGGCGGTCAAGGCCATCTCGCTCATCAAGTGCGAGGACAGCAACACCGTCCGGCCCTCGTCCGCGAGGCCGCGCAGCAGGCTGCGGATCCAGCGGATCCCGTCCGGATCGAGGCCGTTCACCGGCTCGTCGAGAATGAGCGTCTTGGGGTCGGCCAGCAGCGCCGACGCGATGCCGAGGCGTTGCCCCATGCCGAGTGAGAAGGCACCGGCGCGCCGGTCGGCAACGGCACCGAGCCCCACCATGTCGATGACCTGGTCCACCCGCCGCCTGCCGATGCCTGCGGTGGCCGCCATGGCCAGCAGGTGGTTGCGCGCACTCCGGCCGGTGTGCACCGCGCGCGCCTCGAGCAGGGCACCCACCTCGTGCAGCGGCCGGCGGTGCTCGGCGTAACGCTTGCCGTTCACCATGATCGAGCCGGCGCTCGGCGCGTCGAGGCCGATGATCATTCGCATGGTCGTCGACTTGCCCGCCCCGTTCGGGCCGAGGAATCCGGTCACGACCCCCGGCGGCACCGTGAAGGTCACGTCGTCGACTGCCACCGTCGCGCCGTAGCGCTTGGTGAGTCCCCGTGCCTCGATCATCCGCATGCCTCCGACGCCGGTCCGTCGCTCCAGTACTACTACACAATTCGTAGTAGTTGGTTGTCCTACTCAGCGGGCGGATCCGCCGCCGGGCCGTCGCGCCGCCCGGGCAGGGACAGGTACGCGCCGAGTCCGACCGGGATGGGCAGGACGAAGTTGACCACCCGCCAGGCCAGCACCCCGAGAATCGCCTCGGCCCGGGGCACCCCGAACCCCACGAGCGACGGGATGAGGAACGCCTCGACCACGCCCAGGCCGCCCGGCAGCAGTGGGATCGCGGCGAGAACGTTCGCGACGCCGTAGGACACCATCAGGCCCGTCACGCTGACCGAAGGCCCGAAGGCCCGCACGCACATCCACAGCGCGGCGGCGTCGAGCAGCCAGTTCAGCAGTGCGACCGTCGCGGCCTTGGCCATGAGCCCCCGGTCGCCACCGAGCTCGTCGAGGTAGCTCGCGGCCCCGAGGACGGCGGTGTGAACCGTCTGCTCCGAAACCCGGGGAATGTGGCCGAGCAGCCGCGCGATCCACGCGGCGATGCCCTCGTCGTTGCGCACGAGCAGGATCGCGGCGGCCCCGGCGATCACGATCAGCGCCAGCCCGGCACCCACGGCGAGGCCGTACACCGACGTGAACCCGGACGAGGCGATGGAGCCGATCAGTGCGGCGACCAGCACCCCGTTCAGCACGGCTGCGGAGCCGACTGCCTGCGTCGCCTTGGCCGTTGCCGCGGCACGCCCGGGCACGCCGGCCTGTGTGAGCAGCCGGTACCCAAGCCCAAGCCCGACCGCCGAGCCGGCCGGCAGGACGTGGCTCGCCGCGAGCGTCGAGAGATCGATGCGCAGCGTGCGCCCGTACCGCGGGCGGTACTCGGCCGGGATCAGCAGCCAGGTCAGCAAGGCGTACACGAGCAGCGACGCCGCCTCCAGTACGAGGGCCGGGATCAGCCATACGTTGTCGACGTCCGCCAGCAGCTGCCAGCTCTTGTTCGAGCCGGCCAGTTGCGGCAGCAGGAGGAACTCGACGATCAGGACGACCGCCACGAGCTTGCCGACACCGATGAGCGCTCGTGACGCCCTGAACCGGTGCGCTCGTCGGGCCGTCATGCCGCGTGGCCGAGCGGCACGCGGTGGCCGCGGAACGACACGGCGGAAGGGCGACGCATCCTCGAAGTATGAGAGATCACCCTACGAGCCGCCCCTGCGCGTGGCCGATGTACCGCGCGGCCGACGCGACACCAGGCGCCGGGCGTGGCGAGAGGGCGGTCCGGTTCTTCGGTTCCTCCAGGC
>JAVHVN010000152.1:0-19445 GCA_032160545.1 Pseudonocardiales bacterium
GCTCGGCTCGGGCACGCCGCTGCTGGCCGAGGAGCGGGTGCCGATCGTGCGCGAGCTCGCGGCCGACGTCGCGCGGTCCCCGTTCGGCCAGGGGGCGGTCTGGCCCGTCGTCGAGACCGTTCAGTCGGACGGCATCTGTGTCGAGGTCGTCGCGCCGGCTCCCGGACTGCCCGACGAGCTGGCCGAAGAGGCCGAGCAACTGGCGCTTCGCCTGGCGAAGGAGCTGAGCGTGACCGGCGTCCTCGCGGTCGAGCTGTTCGAGGTCGCCGCGGCCGACGCGCGACCGTCCGGGGACTGGAGCGGCCGGCTGCTCGTCAACGAGCTCGCGATGCGACCGCACAACTCCGCGCACTGGACGATCGAGGGCGCGCGCACCTCACAGTTCGAGCAACACCTGCGAGCGGTGCTCGACTACCCGCTCGGTGCCACGACGCTCACCGCACCGGTGGTCGTGATGGCGAACCTGCTCGCCGGCCCCGACGACGTCGTGCCTGCGACGATCGACGAGCGCGTGCACCACTGCATGGCGCGCTGGCCCGACGTCAAGATCCACCTGTACGGCAAGGCGTTCCGGCCGGGGCGCAAGGTCGGGCACGTGACCGCGCTCGGTGGCGAGCTGACCGAGGTGCGCGAGCGAGCCCGCGCCGCCGCCGACTACCTCGCGAATGGCGACGCGACGAACAGGAGCACGGATGGCTGACCAGCCGCTCGTCGGCGTCATCATGGGCAGCGACTCGGACTGGCCGGTGATGAGCGCGGCCGCCGAGGCGCTCGCCGAGTTCGCCGTCGCGCACGAGGTGCGTGTCGTGTCGGCCCACCGCACGCCCACGGACATGGCCGAGTACGCGCAGCAGGCGGCCGGCCGTGGACTGCGCGTCGTGATCGCGGGGGCGGGCGGCGCGGCGCACCTTCCCGGCATGGTCGCCTCGATGACCACGCTGCCGGTCATCGGCGTGCCCGTGCCGCTCAAGCACCTGGACGGTCTGGACTCGCTGCTCTCGATCGTGCAGATGCCGGCGGGCGTGCCGGTGGCCACCGTGTCCGTCGGCGGTGCCCGCAACGCCGGGCTGCTGGCGGTGCGCATCCTCGCGTCGTCCGATGCCGCGCTCGCGGCCCGGATGGCCGCGTTCCAGTCCGAGTTGGCCGAGGGGGCCCGCGCCAAGAACGCCGCCCTGCAAGCCCGGCTCTGAGCCGGGCTTGCAGGGCCGGTAGGGGCGGTCAGAAGCGGTCAGGGGCGGCCGAGCGCGCGGTAGTGCCAGCCGGCCTCGCGCCACTGCTCGGGGACGAGCACGTTGCGGCCGTCCACGATGTTGCGTTGTTCCACGAGATCGCCGATCGTCTCGGGCGACATCGATCGGAACTCGTCCCACTCGGTCAGCAGCATGATGACGTCCGCACCGGTCACCGCGTCCTGCAACGACGCGACGTACGTCAGTTCCGGGTGTGCACGCCGCGCGTTGTCCATCGCCTCGGGGTCGTAGATCACAACCGTGCCGCCGCGCCGGCCGATGGACGCCGCGACGTCGAGCGCCGGCGAGTCGCGGATGTCGTCCGAGTTGGGCTTGAACGCCGCGCCGAGCACGGCGACGTGCGTGCCGCGGTAGGAGCCGTCCACGAGATCCAGCCCGAGGTCGACCGTGCGTGCCCGGCGGCGCATGTTGATCGCATCGACCTCGTTGAGAAAGGCGACCGCCTGGTCGACGCCGAGCTCGCCGGCACGGGCGATGAAGGCGCGGATGTCCTTGGGCAGGCAGCCGCCGCCGAAGCCGAGGCCGGCGTTCAGGAAGCGACGGCCGATGCGCGCGTCGTGTCCGATCGCCTCGGCAAGCTTCGTGACGTCGGCACCGGTCACCTCGCACACCTCGGCCATCGCGTTGATGAACGAGATCTTGGTGGCGAGGAACGAGTTGGCCGCCACCTTCACCAGCTCGGCGGTCGCGAAGTCAGTGACGACGACGGGTGTACCGGCTTCGATCACCGGTGCGAACGCGCGACGCAACTGCTGCTCGGACCACTCGGTGTGCACGCCGAAGACGAGACGGTCGGGACGCAGCGTGTCCTCGACGGCGAAACCCTCGCGCAGGAACTCGGGGTTCCAGGCCAGCTCGACGCCCGGGTCGGGGGCCAGTTCGCGCAGGATCTGCTGCATGCGGGCGGCCGTGCCCGCGGGCACCGTCGACTTGCCCACGACGAGGACGCGCCGGTTCAGGTGGGGGGCCAGCGACCGGAACGCGGCCTGGACGTAGGACAGGTCGGCGGCGAGCTCACCCTTGCGCTGCGGCGTCCCGACGCACACGAAATGCACATCGGCGAACTCGGCGACCTCCTCGTAGGACGTCGTGAAGCGCAGCCGCCCGCCGTCGACGTGCTTGCGCAACAGCTCCGGCAGCCCGGGCTCGAAGAACGGCACCTCGCCGGCGCGCAGCCGCGCGATCTTCGACTCGTCGACATCGAGGCCGATCACCTCGAAACCGAGCTCGACCATGCAGACCGCATGCGTCGCACCGAGGTAACCGGTACCGATGACGGAGAGGCGGGGACGATCCGTAGTCACGGTGCGAGGTTAGCCGGACCGCGACCCGCCGAGCGCCGTGCACACGCGAAGACCGGTCTGGTACGCATGGTTCTATGGCGAACACGATGGCCGCCCACCCCGTCCCCCTCATCGAACGCCCCGCCTGGGCGGCCCTGCGTGCGCATCTCGAATCGGTCCGGACCACCCATCTGCGGACGCTCTTCGCACAGGACCCCGGTCGTGGCGAGCGGCTGACCGCCGAGGCGGTGGGGATCCTGCTCGACTACTCGAAGAACCGGGTCACCGACGAGACCATCGGGCTGCTGGTCCAACTCGCCGAGGAGTCGGAACTGTCGCAGCGCATCGCCGCGATGTTCGGGGGCGAGCGGATCAACCCCACCGAGGACCGCGCCGTGCTGCACGTGGCACTCCGGGCGCCGAAGGGCAGCCACATCACGACCGACGGCATCGACGTGGTTCCCGCCGTCCGCGAGGTACTCACCCGGATGGGGGAGTTCGCGTCGAAGGTGCGCGACCGCAGGTGGCTGGGTCACACCGGCCGGCCGATCCGCAACGTCGTCAACATCGGCATCGGCGGGTCGGACCTCGGCCCGGTGATGGCGTACGAGGCCCTGCGGTACTACAGCGACCGCGAGCTCACCCTCCGGTTCGTCTCCAACGTCGACGGCACCGATTTCGCCGAGGCGACCCGCGGCCTCGACCCCGCCGAGACCCTGTTCATCGTCTCGTCCAAGACGTTCACCACGCTCGAGACCATGACCAACGCGACGACGGCGCGCAACTGGCTGCTCGACGCGCTCGGTGATCGCAACGCGATCGCGAAGCACTTCGTGGCGGTGTCGACCAACGCCGCGGCCGTCGAGGCCTTCGGCATCGACGTCATGAACATGTTCGGCTTCTGGGACTGGGTCGGCGGACGCTACTCGATGGACTCCGCCATCGGCCTGTCGACCATGATCGCGATCGGCCCCCGCGCGTTCGACCAGATGCTCGCCGGCTTCCACGCGATGGACGAGCATTTCCGCACCGCGCCACTCACCCAGAACCTGCCGGTACTGATGGGCCTGCTGACGGTCTGGTACGTCGACTTCTTCGGGGCGCAGACGCAGGCGGTGCTGCCGTACGACCAGTACCTCAAGCGGTTCCCGGCATACCTGCAGCAACTGACGATGGAATCCAACGGAAAGCACGTGACCCTCGACGGCCGTCCGGTCGACTACCAGACCGGCCCGGTCTTCTGGGGCGAGCCCGGGACGAACGGGCAGCACAGCTTCTACCAGCTGATCCACCAGGGCACCGTGCTCGTCCCCTGTGACTTCATCGGGTTCCTGCACTCGCTGAACCCGATCGGGAACCACCACGATCTGCTGACGGCGAACGTCTTCGCGCAGACCGAGGCGCTCGCGTTCGGCAGGACCGCCGCCGAGGTCGGTGCTGACGGCACCCCGGACTGGTTGGTGCCGCACCGGGTGTTCGAAGGCAACCGCCCGTCGAACACACTGCTGCTCGATCGGCTCTCTCCGTTCGCCCTCGGCACACTGGTGGCGCTCTACGAACACAGCGTCTTCGTGCAAGGGACGATCTGGAGCGTCAACTCCTTCGACCAGTGGGGCGTCGAGCTGGGCAAGGTACTGGCGAAGAAGGTCGCAGGCGAGCTGTCGGCGGCCGAGGAGCCGGAGTTGAATCACGACAGCTCGACCAATGCCCTCATCCGCCGTTACCGCGCGGCCCGCGGCGCAATCCCCAAGGAGTCCTGATGCAGCTCGGCATGATCGGCCTCGGCCGGATGGGTGCGAATATCACGCGGCGTGTCATGAGGGCGGGGCACACGGCCGTGGCCTATGACCGCAGTGCCGACGTCGTCGTGCAACTCGAGAACGAAGGTGCGGTCGGCGCGACCACGCTCGAGGACTTCGTCGCCGCGCTCGAGACGCCGCGCGTCGCGTGGGTGATGATCCCGGCGAGCATCACCGGGCAGGTGGTCGACGAGCTCGCCCAGCTCATGGAGCCCGGCGACATCATCATCGACGGCGGCAACTCCAACTACCGCGAGGACATCGACCGCGCCGAGGCGCTGCGCCCCATGGGCATCCACTACGTCGACGTGGGTACCAGCGGCGGCGTCTTCGGGCTCGACCGGGGCTACTGCCTGATGATCGGCGGCGAAACCGAGATCGTCGAGCACCTCGACCCGATCTTCAAGAGCATCGCACCCGGCGTCGAGGCGGCGCCGCGCACCGCCGGGCGCGGCGGCGAACCGTCGCAGGCCGAGCAGGGCTACCTGCACTGCGGCCCGAACGGCGCCGGGCACTTCGTGAAGATGGTGCACAACGGCATCGAGTACGGCCTGATGGCCGCGTACGCCGAGGGGCTCAACGTCCTGCAGCACGCGAACGCCGGCCGGGTCGAGCAGGAACATTCCGCAGAGGTCGCCCCGATCCAGGACCCGCAGTACTACCAGTACGACCTGAACATTCCCGAGGTCGCCGAAGTCTGGCGGCGCGGTTCGGTCGTCTCGTCCTGGCTGCTCGACCTCACCGCGCATGCGCTCTCGGCCAACGCGACGCTGGACGGTCTCGCCGGCCGGGTGTCGGACTCCGGCGAGGGGCGTTGGACGATCAAGGCCGCCATCGACGAGGGCGTGCCCGTTCCCGTCCTGTCCGCCGCGCTGTTCGCGCGCTTCAGCAGCCGCGGTGAGGCCGTCTACGCCGACAAGCTGCTCTCGGCCATGCGCAAGGAGTTCGGCGGCCACGTGGAGCTGCCCACCGGCGAGTGACCGGAGGGCAGTTCCCGCTCAAGCCGGGTGCTCTTGGCGGTCGCCCGCCCACTCGGTGTGGAAGCTGCCCTCGCGGTCGACGCGGCGGTAGGTGTGCGCCCCGAAGTTGTCGCGCAGTCCCTGGATCAGCGCAGCGGGCAGCCGATCGCGGCGCAGCCCGTCGTAGTAGGCCAACGAGGACGAGAACGCGGGCGTCGGGATGCCGGCGCTCGCAGCCTGGGCCACGACGCGCCGCCAGCTCTGCTCGCCGTTGCGCACCGCGTCGGCGAAGTACGGATCGACCAGCAGGCTCGGCAGATCGGGAGTGCCGTCGTAGGCCTCGCGAATGCGGTCGAGGAAGCGGGCCCGGATGATGCACCCACCACGCCAGATCGTCGCCATCGCGCCGCGGTCGATGTTCCAGTCGTACTCGGCACTACCGGCCTCGATGTGGTCGAAGCCCTGCGCGTACGCGACCACCTTCGACGCATAGAGCGCGCGGCGGACGTCCTCGACGAAGCCGTCGCGGTCGTCGATGTCGAAGGGGTTGATGCGCGAGCCGAACGCGTCGCGGGCGGCGGCACGCTGCTCGGGGTGAGCCGACAGCGCCCGCGCGAAGGTGGCTTCGGCGATACCGGTGATCGGGATGCCGAGGTCGAGCGCGCTCTGCACCGTCCAGCGGCCCGTGCCCTTCTGCTCGGCCTCGTCGACGACGACGTCGACGAATGCGTTGCCGGTCTCGGCGTCGAGGTGGCTGAGCACCTCGGCGGTGATGTTGATGAGGAACGAGTCGAGGTCGCCTTCGTTCCAGGTGCGGAAGATCTCGCCGATCTCGGCTGGGGTGGCGCCCAGTGCCGCGCGCAGCAGGTCGTACGCCTCGGCGATGAGCTGCATGTCGGCGTACTCGATGCCGTTGTGCACCATCTTGACGAAGTGCCCGGCGCCGTCGGGGCCGACGTGCACGCAGCACGGCGTGCCGTCGACCTGAGCCGCTATGGACTCGAAGATCGGGCCGAGCTTCTCGTACGACTCGCGGCTGCCGCCGGGCATGATGCTCGGTCCGTTGAGGGCCCCCTCCTCGCCGCCGCTGACCCCGCAGCCGACGAAGTGCAGCCCGTGCTCGCGCAGCTCTGCTTCGCGACGGCGGGTGTCGGCATAGTGCGCGTTGCCGCAGTCGATGACGATGTCGCCCTCGTCCAGCAGTGGCACCAGCTCCTGGATCACCGCGTCGGTCGGCTCGCCGGCCTTGACCATGATGATGATGGCGCGCGGTTGTTCGAGGCTCGTCACGAAACCCTGCATCGACTCGGTCGGGACGAACCGGCCCTCGTCGCCATGCTGCTCCACGAGGCTGCGGGTGCGTTCGGGGGAGCGGTTGTGCAGCGCGACCGTGTGCCCGTGCCGGGCGAGGTTGCGGGCGAGGTTGCGGCCCATTACCGCGAGTCCCGTGACGCCGATCTGTGCCGTGCCGGTCGTTGCCGTGGAGGTGCCGTCAGCCATGGCTCAACCGTAGTGCGCAGCGCCGGGACCGTCGGCCGGCGGCGCCGAATCCGGACGAATGCCGCGGCACCTACCGCGGGCCGCCGCGGCGCTGAAATGACCAATGATCGAATTTGTGCGCGCAATTCCATTCCCTTTCGCCGCGCGCCGAGTAATGTGCGGGGCCGTACGTTTTTTTCCGACGGGGAGGGTTTTTGTTATGCGCAAAGTACGTTCTATTCTCGCGCTCGCTGCGGGGGCCGGCTTGGTCTTCGCGGGGGTGAGCGCGGCAGGCGCGGTGCCCGTTGCACCGTCACCGCTGACGTGTACCGGGGGTGCGGTCAACTCCGGCACCTACTCGTCGGTGACCATCACCGGCGTGTGCTACGTCCCCAACGGCGCGTACGTGACGGTGCTCGGCAATGTTTTGGTGGCTCCGCACGCCTCGTTCGACGCCGAGTCGTACTCCACGCTGTACGTCAAGGGCAACATCATCGCCGGCGCCGGCTCGTTCCTGGGTCTCGGTTGCACGCCGGCCCACCCGTGCGACGTCCAGGGCGGCGAGAATTTTCTCAAGCCGGCGTCGGAGCTCACGCACTCGTTCTCCAACGACACCGTCGACGGTGACGTCGTCCTCAACGCGGTGTTCGACGCCGCGATCAACGGCAACGTGATCAAGGGCAACCTGACCTCCACCGGCGGTGGCCCCGGCTTCTCGCTGGACCCCTGGATCCCGTTCTCGATCAAGGACAACGAGATCAGGGGCAGCCTCTCGGTGAGCGGCCTGCGCACGAGCTGGTTCGGCGCCATTCGCAACACCGTTTACAAGAACGTCACGATCACCAGCAACCGTAGCGCCGACCCGGACTCCACCGAGGTGGTGTCGAACTGGATCGGCGGCAACCTGGTGTGCGCCGGCAACACGCCGAAGGCACAGATCGGTGACTCGTACGGTTACCCGAACTGGGTCGGTGGCGTGGCCACCGGCGAGTGCGCAACGCTGACCGGACCGATCCTCATCGGGTAGGGGCCGCACCGTTCGACCGAACGCCGCCCGCGCGAGACTCTCGCGCGGGCGGCTTCGTGTTGCCGTGCCGGTAGCCCTGAGTTTTCAAGATCCACTCGGACGGGCCTACGGTGGAGTTCATGACGCAAGCCACCGGAAGTGTCGCCATCACCGGCGGCCGGGTCGTGCCCGTCGACGGACCGGTACTCGAGCAGGGAACCGTCCTCGTCGTCGACGGCCTCGTCGCGGCGATCGGTACCGACGTCGAGATCCCGGCCGGCGTGCCGCGAGTCGACGCGGCCGGGTGCTGGGTGCTGCCGGGCTTCGTCGACGCCCACGCCCACGTCGGCATCGACGAGGAGAGCCAGGGCTGGGCCGGCAACGACACCAACGAGATGACCGATCCGAACGGCGCCCGGATGCGCGCGCTGGACGCCATCAACCCCCTCGACGAGGGGTTCCGGGACGCGCTGTCCGGCGGCGTGACCGCCGTCGTCGTGAAGCCCGGCAGCGGCAATCCGATCGGCGGGCAGACGGTCGCGATCAAGACGTGGGGCCGCATCGTCGACGAGATGGTCATCAAGGCACCAGTGAGCGTCAAGAGCGCGCTCGGTGAGAACCCGAAGCGCGTGTACGGCGAGAAGAAGCAGCTGCCCTCGACCAGGCAGGGCGTCGCCGCGGTCATCCGCGACGCGATGATGAAGGCGCAGGACTACCGGGCCAAGCGCGCGACAGCGGCGAGCAAGGACGAGCCGTTCGACCGCGACCCGACCTGCGAGGTGCTGGTGCGGGTGCTCGACGGTGAGCTGCCCTGGTGCCAGCACACGCACCGCGCCGACGACATCGCCACGGCGATCCGGCTCGCGGACGAGTTCGGCTACCGGCTGGTGGTCAACCATGCCACGGAGGGCTTCCTGCTCGCGGACGTCCTCGCCGAGCGCGGGATCCCGTGCATCGTCGGCCCGCTGTTCACGACTCGTTCGAAGGTCGAGCTGCGGGAGCGGACGCTCGCCAATCCGGGCCGGCTGGCCGCGGCCGGCGTCGAGGTGGCTCTGACCACCGACCATCCGGTGGTACCGATCAACTTCCTCGTGCATCAGGCGACGCTTGCGGTGAAGGAGGGCATGACCCCGGATGACGCGCTGCGGTCCCTCACCGTCAACCCGGCCCGCATGATGGGCATCGACGACCGGGTCGGTGCGCTGCGTCCCGGTCTCGACGGCGACGTCGTCATCTGGGACGGCGATCCGCTCGACGTGATGAGCCGGGCGGTCCAGGTCTACGTCAGCGGGGTGCCGGTCTATGCCTGGCGCGATGGGGCGGGAGCGACCGAGCGCCCCTTTCGCACCTGACCGGCCGCTCCTGCTTCAGAGTTCGAGGCCGGGGTACAGCGGGTTCGCCGAGAGCAGCTCCTCGGCGGCGCCATGGGTCTTGCCGGCGACGCCGTCCGCGATCGCGTACTTCGCCTTGGACGAGCCGCCGGACGCGGCCGTGGTCGGTGAGGTAGCGCCGAGCACGTCCACGATCAGCTCGGCGACCCGGTCGAACTCGGCCGCACCGAACCCGCGCGAGGTGAGCGCCGGGGTGCCGATTCGCACGCCGGACGTGTACCAGGCGCCGTTCGGGTCGCGCGGGATCGCGTTGCGGTTGGTGACGATGCCGGAGTCGAGCAGGGCCGACTCGGCCTGGCGTCCGGTGAGGCCGAACGAGCTGACATCGATGAGCACGAGGTGGTTGTCGGTGCCGCCGGTGACGAGCCGGGCGCCGCGCTTCGTGAGCCCCTCGGCGAGCGCGACCGCGTTGTCGACAACGTTCTGCGCGTACGTCCGGAACGACGGCTGCCGCGCCTCGGCAAGGGCGACGGCTTTGGCGGCCATGACCTGCCCGAGCGGGCCGCCGAGCACCATCGGGCAGCCGCGGTCGACCGCGTCGGCGTACTCGGGCTGGCAGAGCACCATGCCGCCGCGTGGGCCACGCAGTGACTTGTGCGTGGTGGTCGTGGTGACGTGCGCGTGCGGGACCGGGTCGTAGTCGCCGGTGAACACCTTGCCGGCGACCAAGCCGGCGAAGTGCGCCATGTCGACCATCAGGGTGGCCCCGACCTCGTCGGCGATCTCGCGCATGGTCGCGAAGTTGATGCGGCGCGGGTATGCGGAGTACCCGGCGATGAGGATGAGCGGCCGGAACTCGCGTGCCTTCGCGCGCACGACGTCGTAGTCGAGCAGCCCGGTCTCGGGGTCGGTGCCGTACGAGGACTGGTGGAACATCTTGCCGCTGATGTTGGGCCGGAAGCCGTGGGTGAGGTGGCCGCCGGCGTCGAGCGACATGCCCAGAGCACGCTGATCACCGAGCGCCTTGCGCAGGGTTTCCCAGTCGTCGTCGCTGAGGTCGTTGACATGCTTGGCGCCGGCCTTCTGCAGGGCCGGCGACTCGACGCGATGGGCCAGGATCGCCCAGAAGGCGACGAGGTTGGCGTCGATGCCCGAATGCGGCTGGACGTACGCGTGCGGGGCGCCGAACAGCTCCGTGGCGTGGTCGGCGGCCAGTTGCTCGACGGTGTCGATGTTCTGGCACCCCGCGTAGAACCGGTGGCCGATCGTCCCCTCGGCGTACTTGTCCGAGAGCCAGGTGCCCATGGTGAGCAGCACGGCGGGGGAGGCGTAGTTCTCGCTGGCAATCAGCTTGAGGGAGGCCCGCTGGTCGGCCAGCTCGCTTCGGATCGCGCCGGCGATCCCGGGCTCGACCGCTGCGATGACCTCGAGAGCACTGCGGTACGCGGCCGAGGCGGCCGAGGCGTCGAAGGGCAGCGACAGCGGGGACGGCGACGACATGGCGGCAGGGCCTCCAGGGAGAACGGGAATCGGCCCGAATCACTGTATCGGTGTAGCGGGTGTCGCCCTCGACCCGTCGATCCACGACCGCGTCGGGCGTGACGCTGAAGGACTTTACTAGGGCGTCCTACTATCGGGGGTATGAGCACAGAGGATTCCGCTTTCGAGCTGTACCAGCTCCCCGAGGAACACCGGCTGCTGCGCGCCGCGGTGCGCGAGCTCGCCGACCATCGCATCGCGCCGCGCGCCGCCGATATCGACGAGTCCGGCGAGTTCCCGTACGACGTGTACGCCGAGCTGGTCCGCTCCGAGTTCCACGCGGTGCACATCCCGGCCGAGTACGGCGGGGTCGGCGCCGATGCGATCTCGGCGTGCATCGTCGTCGAGGAGGTCGCGCGTGCGTGCGCCTCGTCCTCGCTGATCCCCGCGGTGAACAAGCTGGGCACCATGCCGATAATCCTGGCGGGCTCGGAGGAGCTGAAGAAGCAGGTACTCGCGCCCGTCGCGGCAGGCGCAGCGATGGTCAGCTATGCGCTGTCCGAGCGCGAGGCCGGCTCGGACGCCGCATCGATGCGCACGCGCGCCGTGCGCGACGCCGATCGCTGGGTGCTCAACGGGACGAAGGCGTGGATCACCAACGCGGGCGTCTCGACCTACTACACCGTCATGGCGGTGACCGACCCCCAGGCCGGTGCCAACGGCATCTCGGCCTTCGTCGTGCACAAGGACGATCCCGGGTTCTCGGTCGGAGCCAAGGAACGCAAGCTCGGCATCAAGGGCTCGCCGACGTGCGAGATCTACTTCGAGGACTGCACCATCCCCGCCGACCGGATCATCGGTGAGCCCGGCACCGGGTTCAAGACGGCGCTGCGCACGCTCGACCACACCAGGCTGACCATCGGGGCGCAGGCACTGGGCATCGCACAGGGCGCGTTCGACGCGGCGCTGGCCTATGTCCAGGAGCGCAGGCAGTTCGGCAAGCGCATCGCGGACTTCCAGGGCATCCAGTTCATGCTCGCCGACATGGCGATGCGCATCGAGGCGGCGCGGCACCTCGTCTACGCGGCGGCCGCCCGTGCCGAACGCGGCGAGCCGAACCTGACGTTCACGTCGTCCGCCGCGAAGGTCTTCGCCTCGGACACCGCGATGTCGGTGACGACCGACGCCGTCCAGCTCTTCGGCGGCGCGGGGTACACCCGTGACTTCCCGGTCGAGCGGATGATGCGCGACGCGAAGATCACGCAGATCTACGAGGGCACCAACCAGATCAACCGCATGGTCATGGCCCGCAACCTGACGAAGTAGCCCCTCCCGGACCGGCCGCTCGTGCGTAGCAGGGTGCTACGCTCGTATCAACCTGCTACAAGGAGTGTGCGATGTCCGAGGTCCACGACAAGGTGACCCGGTTCGCGGCCGAGCTGGTCGATGCGGCGGCCGCCGAGGGCGCTCGCCAGTCCCGCTCGGCCAAGCAGCAGCTCGACCACTGGGTGCGCGTCGGACGGGCCGTGTCCGGCTTCGAATCGGCCGCGCGCCACCGAGTCGAAGCCGCCCTTGCGGGGCAGCTGGCGACCAGCGAGCTCACCGCCGAGGAGGGCGTGGCGTTCAATGCCGAGGTGAGCGCCGGGCTCGAGGAGCGCCTCGCCGCCACCCACTACGGCCGCGTGCTCGCCGCCGAGGGTGTCACCACGGTCGCGCTCGACGATCAAGGCCACCTGCGCGAGTACCACCCCGACGGCACCGACGCCCTTCTCCCCCTCACCGCCTGACCCGCCTGCCGCGCGCGCCGACGACACGGACAGGGCCAGGCCGGCGTGTTGCGCGCGGATCTGGTCGTAGGACCCAACGGCTCCGGGAAGTCGACCTTCGTCCGCCTCACGCTGTCCCAGGCCCTGCCGGCGGGGGTGGCGTTCGTCAACGCCGACGACATCGCCGCACGGCGGTGGCCCGAGGACCCAGCAGCTCACGCCTACGACGCCGCCCAGGTCGCGGCGCAGACCCGTGCCGCGCTGATCCGCGCTCGGCGGCCGTTCATCGCCGAGACGGTCTTCTCCCACCCGTCCAAGCTGGAGCTTGTCGAGTCCGCGCATTCCGTGGGCTTCACGGTTCTCCTGCACGTCCTGCTCCTGCCCGAGCAGCTCGCCGTGGCGCGCGTCGAGCACCGCGTCAGCGCCGGCGGGCACTCGGTTCCGGAGGAGAAGATCCGCCAGAGGTACCGGCGACTCTGGCCTTTGGTCGCCACCGCGACGGCTCGCGCCGACGCGGCGACGGTGTACGACAACTCCCGCATCGAGGGTCCCCGGATCGTCGCGCAGCTCGTCGGCGGCGTGCCGGTCGGCGCCGTGACCTGGCCGGCGTGGACACCGCAGCCCCTGTTGAGCGCGTGGCCCCGCACCTGATCGGCGATCAGCCCAGGACTGCGTCGATCGCGTCGACGACCTCTCGCGCGTCCGGCTCGGTCTGCGGGCCGAACCGCGCGCAGACCTGGCCCGCCGGCGTGATCAGGAACTTCTCGAAGTTCCACCGGATGTCGCCGCTCTCGCCGTGGGCGTCGGCGAAGCCGGTGAGCACCGCATAGATCGGGTCGCGGTCGGCGCCGTTGACGTCGACCTTGGCCGACATCGGGAACGTGACGCCGTAGTTGGCCGAGCAGAACGCCTGGATCTCGTCCGCCGTACCGGGCTCCTGACCGCCGAACTGGTTACACGGGAACCCGATGACCGTGAAGCCGCGAGCGGAGAGCCGTTCGTGCAGTGCTTCGAGCTTTGCGTACTGCGGTGTCAGGCCACAACGGCTGGCCACGTTGACCACCAGCGCGGCTTTGCCGCCGGTCAACGCGCCGAGCGTGGTCGGCTCACCCTGCAGGGACGTGACGGGCAGTTCGAGCAGATCGCTCACGGTTTTCTCCTGGTTGCAATGGGATGGCCGGGTACCGGACCTGAGGGGGCGGTCACCCGCTGTCGGGGAGTTGCATCTCGTGCAGGTCGTGCGCCTCGACGAGCGGCGGTTCGGTGCCGGCCCGCACGTCATGCACCGAAACGCCTGGCGCCAGCTCGCGTAGCATCAGCCCGCTGCTGGTGAGGTCGATGACGGCGAGGTCGGTGATGATCCGCTGCACGCAGCCCTTGCCGGTCAGCGGGAGGCTGCACTGGTCGACGATCTTGGCGCTGCCGTCCTTGGCCGTGTGCTCCATCATCACCAGCACCCGCTTCGCACCGTGGACGAGATCCATGGCGCCGCCCATGCCCTTGATCATCTTGCCGGGGATCGTCCAGTTCGCGAGGTCACCGTTGACCGCCACCTGCATCGCACCGAGCACCGCGACATCGATGTGGCCGCCGCGGATCATCCCGAAGCTGGTGGCGGAGTCGAAGTAGGAGGCACCCGGCAGGACGGTGACCGTCTCCTTTCCCGCGTTGATCAGGTCGGGGTCGACCTCGTCGTCGTAAGGGTAGGGGCCGACCCCGAGGATCCCGTTCTCGGACTGCAGCACGACATGTACTCCGTGCGCGACATAGTTGGGCACGAGCGTCGGCAGGCCGATCCCCAGGTTCACGTACTGCCCGTCGGACAGTTCCGCGGCGACGCGAGCCGCGAGCTGGGGCCGGGTGAGTGTCACGAGCCGGCCTCCTCTGCCGCGCCGGATCCGGATCCGGCGCGGGAGCGCGTCGTGCGTTTCTCGATCTGCTTGCCGGCCTCACCCACCTCGACGACCCGCTGGACGAACACGCCAGGGGTGTCGACGTGCCCGGGGTCGAGTTCGCCCGGCTCGACCAGCTGCTCGACCTCGGCGATCGTGATCCGCCCCGCCATCGCACACAGCGGGTTGAAGTTGCGCGCGGAGGCGTCGAAGGAGAGGTTGCCGTGCCGGTCGCCGCGGGCCGCGCGCACCAACGCGAAGTCGGTGACGATGCCCAGCTCGAGGACATAGGTCGCACCGTCGAACTCGCGCACCTCTTTCGGCGGCGAGGCGACCGCCACCGAGCCGTCGGGCGCGTAGCGCCACGGCAGCCCGCCCTCGGCAACCAGGGTGCCGACGCCGGCCGGCGTGTAGAACGCGGGGATGCCAGAACCGCCCGCGCGCAGCCGTTCGGCCAGGGTGCCCTGCGGGCACAGCTCCAGCTCGAGCTCGCCGCCCAGGTACTGCCGCGCGAACTCCTTGTTCTCACCCACGTACGAGCCGATGGTGCGGCTGATCCGCCCCGCGGCCAGCAGCAGGCCAAGCCCGCCGCCGTCGACGCCGCAGTTGTTCGACACCGTGCGCAGATCCGTCGTCCCCCGGGACAGCAGCGATTCGATGAGGTTGTGCGGTATGCCGCACAGGCCGAAACCCCCCACGGCGATCGACGCACCGTCCGGGATGTCGGCCACCGCCTCGGCTGCCGAACCGACCGTCTTGTCCACCGGGCCTCCTCGGGCGTCCTCGGGCGTCCCTGACGCCGGTTGGCAGGGGGACTCTGGGACGATAACGATGTCACGTCGTTCCCGTACGGAGGTCCGATGCCCGTCCCCGCTACCGGAACACGAGAGGCCGACGGGTCCCCGCCCGGCGCGCAACCGGGTGACGGTGCTGCGGCGAGCGGCGGTGGCGAGAGTGCTCGAGCGGGTGCGGTGATCCGGGCCGTCGCGGCCGCACCGGACCTGGTGGCCGCCGCCGTAGCCGGGTTCTGCATCGGCCCGATGGCCCTCATGCTCGCCGGTCACTTCAGCGGAGCTCTGGCAGCAGCGCTCGGCGTCGTCGGTTCGGCGCTGGCCGTCGCGGTGTGCGGGCTGCGCACCGAGTTCGCGGCGAGGGTGGACGTGCGCTGGACCCTCGTCGCGGCCGCCGTGGTCCTGGTCTGGCTCGTCTGGAACCTGCACTACACGGCCGAGGACGTCTACGCGACGCGCGATCCGGCGGCGTACACGATCAGCGGTCAGTGGCTGACCAACCACCCGTCGCTGCAGATCGCCACGCATCCCGAGATCTTCGGCAATCCGCCTGGGGGCGAATGGGGGACCGGGTCGTACGCCGTCGTCGACCGTGGCGGCATCCTCAACGGCCAGGGCAACCATCTCCTGCCGGTGCTGCTCGGGGTCAGCGGTTCCGTGTTCGGGGTCGGCGCACTGCTCGCCACCAACACGGTCCTCACCGCGCTCGCGCTGTTCGTCTTCTTCGGGTTCGCCCGACGGGTCGTCGGCCCGCGGCTCGCGCTGGTGGCGATGACCGCGTTCGCCGTGAGCATGCCGGTCATCTACGTCGGCCGGGACAGCTACACCGAATCGCTGGCCATGCTCTTCGTGGTCGGTTCGCTGGCGTTCGTCCACCGCGCTCACACGTCCGGGCGGCTCGCGGACTGGCTGCTGGCCGGCTTGCTCGGCGGCTTGGTGACGTGCGCCCGCGTCGACGGCTACCTCGCGCTCGTCGGGCTGGTCGCCGCCGGCGCGGCCGTCGCGGCGTTGGCGCCCCCCGGCCTGCGGTCTGCCGCGGTGCGGCGGTCGCTGGCCCTCGCGGGGGGCGCGGCGCTACCGGTCGTGTTGGGCTGGATCGACCTGACCCACGTGTCCCGGCAGTACTACCACGCCCAGCACGGCAACATCGTGCATCTGCTCGCGGCCCTGGGCGTAGCGGTGCTGGTCGCGCCGGTCTTCGTGCTGGCTGTGTGGCGTACCAGCCTCGGCAGGTGGCTGGCCACGGCGCGGGCCCGGCGCCGCACGACGCGGGCACTCACCGCCCTCATCGTGCTCGCGTTCGCGGCGCTGGCCACCCGGCCGGCCTGGCAGATCACGCGGGGGCCGCGCCAGCTCGACCTCGAGAACATGCAACGCCGGTGGGGCGTCCCGGTCGACGGCACGCGGACCTACAACGAGCAGACCGTGCACTGGCTCGCGATGTACTACGGCTGGCCCACGGTCGTGCTCGCGGCGGCGGGTTACGTCCTGCTCGTCCGCGATCTCCTGCTCCGGGGACGTCGTGCGCTGGTCGCCCTGCTGACCGCCGGGCTGGCCACGTCCGCGCTGTACCTCTGGACCAGCGAGGTGGCGCCCGACCAGCCGTGGGCGATGCGGCGGTACGTGCCGGTCGTCCTGCCGGTGCTGCTGGTCGCCGCCTGCGTCGCGATCGGCGCGCTGTGGCGGCAGCATCGTGCTCGGCGCCTCATGCGCGGGGGCGCAATCGCAGGGGTGATCGCGATGATCGCGATACCGGCAGCGGTGTCGTGGCCCATGCGCAGCGTGCGGGAAGAGGTTCCGCAGCGTGCCCAGCTCGAGGCCATCTGTACGGCCGTGGGTCGCAGCGGCGCGGTGGTCGAGGTCGACGCGGCGACAATCTTCGGCTACGGCCAGAGCATCCGCAGCTTCTGCAACGTGCCGGCGATCGGGCTGACCTCCGCGTCCACCGCCCAGATCGCCGAGATGAGCCGCGCCGTTCGCGCGACGGGCCGCACCCTGTTCGTTCTCGGCCAGAACCCGGACGAGACGGGCGGGCAGCCGGGCCGGGCGTTCGACGTGGTCATCGTGCAGCGTTGGCCCACGCAGATCAACAAGGCGCCCCGCCAGCCGGACCAGCAGCAGTACGCGGTGTGGCTCTCGCAGGTCGGCGCCGATGGCGTGCTGCGGCCGGTGCCTCCGGTCAGATCCGGTCCGTAACCGGTGGCGCCGGTCAGATCCGGTCGGTGACCCGCTCCTGCTCGGCACGCCTGTCGAGCACGGCCGGATCCGTGCAGTTGGCGATGTAGACGACCGAGCCGCCGACTGCCAGCGGGGCGAGCAGCGTGTCGAGCCAGTCGGTGGCGCTCGTCCACGGCCGGGTCGTCAGCACCCGGGCACCGCGCCGCAGCCCCAGCTCGCCGGCGCGATCGGCCGCACGCGCGGCTACCTCGGCGCGCGTCGCACCGTCGAGGCACGGGTCGGTCGCGGTGGCACCGAAGCGCACCGAACCCCAGGCGTCGGCCTGGGCGCGCACTGCGACGACGAAGTCGACGGTGCCCTGCGGTTCAGCGCCTCGAAAGCCGAGCGCCGCCGACGCCGGTGCCACGGCGAAAACCTCCGGTGCGCGCGCCGTCGCCGCCTCGACGTCCGGGCGCTGGTCACCGACGAACGCGACCTCGGCCGGGCCGTCGGCGGTCAGTCGCAACCCGGCGGTGAGGGCGCCGAGCAGGGGAGCGACCGAGATCCAGTGCGCCGGCAGCGAGATCAGCGCGGTGTCACCCGCTCCGAGGCCGAGCTCGTCCACGAGCAGGAAGTGTGTCTTGGCGATCCAGTTCGCGAGCGACTTGACCGACAATTCGGTGCGCTCGCCGGTGGCCTCGTCGTAGTAGGTGACGAAGGGACGAGACGGCTGGGTAGCGAGCAGTTCGGCGAAAAATCCTTCGGGGGTGGTGGCCACGATCAGTTGATGCAACCCGCGTCGATCGGCTTGGGCTTCGGTGTCGCGGACCCGGTGGTCGCGGGCGTGGTGGCACCGGCCGTCCCTGTCGCGGACGGTGACGGGGTCGTGGGGAGCTTGACGGCCTTGCCGTCGGCGCCGAGCAGCAGCGTCAGGTGGGCGCTGGAGGCCACCTCCTGCAGCGTCGCACCGGGGACGTAGGCAGCCAGGGTCTTGGCCTGTGCCTGCATCCCGTTCGCGTACTGGATGACCGTCGTCGGGCTGCTGGTCGCGTCGCCGACGGACGCCACGACGAAACCCTTCGAGCGCAGGAGGTTGGCGCTGGTCGTCGCTACGCCGTTCACGCCGCTGCCCGCGTTGCGCACGTCGACGGTCACCGCCGACGGCGCGACCGGCTTGGCTGTCGCGAGCGCCTTGTCGGTGTTGCCGACCAGCCCGTCAACGAACTGCTGAACCTTGCTCGGCGTCACGAGGACGACGCTCGTGCCGGCGGAGGACGTGCCGAAGCCGTCGGTCGGGATGGTCTGCCCGACGATGTTGTCGGCGGAGAGGTTGATCATCTGCTCCGCGAGCACGCGCGGGTCGAGGCCGGAGTCCATGTACACCGACTTCTGGACGGCGCTGAGCAGGCGTTGCAGCTTCGACGGGTTCAGCAACGTTCCCGCGCTGGTGAGCTTGCGGAAGGTCGCAGTCAGGAAGTACCGCTGCCGCTCGACCCGGTCGAGGTCGCCCAGGCCGTTGGGGAAGTTGTACCGCTGCCGGACGAACGCGAGTGCCTGCTTGCCCTCGATATTGTTGATCCCCTTCTTCAGGTCGATGCCCGAGTCCGGCTCCTTGACCGCCGCGCACATGTTGACCTGCACCGGGCCGATGGCGAGGCTGATCCGATAGAAGCCGAGCAGGTCGACCTGCACGAAGTGGTCCAGCTTGAGGCCGGTCAGGTTCTGGATCGTCTGCACGAGCAGTGCCCCACCGGCAGCGCGCTTCTGGTCGGCAGTACCCGCGGCACGGTTGTAGGCATCGGGATATGCGGCGTTCAGCTTGTCCATGCCGAAGCCCGGGATGTTCACGTACGAGTCGCGCGGCAGCGAGATCAAGGTCGCCTTGGTGCCGTCGGCCGGCACGTGCACGATCATCATCGTGTCGGTGTTGATGCTGCCGCCGTCGCGCCCGACCTTCAGTTGCTTGACCTGGGCGTCGGTCATGCTCGTGCGGTCGTCATTGCCGGCGATCAGCAGGTTCTGGTCCTGCCCATCGATGTCCGCGGTGGTCGTCGTCTTCCCTGTCTTCACATCGGTCTTCGATCCACCGAGGCTGCTGATCTGCAGCCGCTGGACGTTGTCGTTCAACCCCCGCACGGTGTTCCACAGATAACCGATGTAGATGAGGATGAACAGCGACAGGGCGGCTGAGATGATCTTCACGATCACCCGCCCGGAGTGCACGGCTCCGGCGGCGCCCCGCGACGGCCGACT
>JAVHVN010000181.1:0-39789 GCA_032160545.1 Pseudonocardiales bacterium
GATGCCCGACCGGGTGGTCTGGCTGCCGATGCGCTCGCCGGGCAGCGACGTCCGTGCCGGGCTGGGCGCCGGTCCCGGGTCCGTCGTGACGCTCAGCTCTGTTCCTCCCACCCCGGCCACCGCAACGGGAGGTGCCGCGTGATCGACGTGCTCGCCGCCCGGGACCAGCCGACACTGGAGGACTTCGGGCACGACGTCTGGTGGATCGTGCTCATCAAGATCGTCGGAGTCTTCGCCGTGCTGGTCGTGATGACGCTGTTCGCGATCGTCTTCGAGCGCAAGGTCGTCGCCCGGATGCAGCAGCGGATCGGCCCCAACCGGGTCGGCCCCCGCGGCTACCTGCAGAGCCTCGCCGACGGCCTGAAGCTGGCGTTCAAGGAGGACATCATGCCGGCGCTGGCCGACCGGCCGGTGTACTTCCTGGCGCCGGTGATCTCCGCCGTCCCGGCCTTCCTCGCCTTCTCGGTCATCCAGCTCGGGCCCACGGTCAGCCTGTTCGGCCACCGCACGCCGCTGCAGCTCACCGACGCGCCCATCGGCGTGCTCATCGTGCTGGCCTGCTCGGCGATGGGCATCTACGGCATCGTGCTGGGCGGATGGGCCTCCGGCTCTACGTATCCGCTGCTCGGCTCGCTGCGCAGCGCCGCCCAGATGGTCAGTTACGAGATCGCGATGGGGCTGTCGATCGTCGCGGTCTTCCTCTACTCCGGCACGATGTCGACCTCGGGCATCGTGGCCTCGCAGTACCACACCTGGAACGTGTTCCCGCTGATCGTGTCGTTCGTGATCTACGCCATCGCGGTGGTCGGCGAGACGAACCGTGCGCCGTTCGACCTGGCCGAGGCGGAGTCCGAACTGGTCGGCGGCTTCCACACCGAGTACTCGTCGTTCAAGTTCGCGATGTTCTTCCTGGCCGAGTACATCAACATGGTCACCGTCTCGGCGCTGGCGACCACGTTGTTCTTCGGCGGCTGGCACGCTCCGTGGGGCGTGCACGCGATCTGGGCCGGGTGCAACTCCGGCTGGTGGCCGCTGCTGTGGTTCGTCGTCAAGGTCGTCATCTGCATCTTCGTGTTCGTGTGGCTGCGCGGGACACTGCCTCGGGTGCGCTACGACCAGTTCATGCACCTGGGCTGGAAGGTGCTGATCCCGATCAACCTGGTCTGGATCCTCGCGGTGACCTCGATCCACGTGCTGCGCGATCGCAACTGGCCGGCGTGGAAGGCGACCAGCGTCCCGCTCGCAGTCGTTCTGCTGCTGGTCGTGGTGCCCGCGCTGATGGTGATCGAGGGCGCCTCCGCGCGCCGGTCGGCCCGCAATTCCGCCGCCGACGACGAGGACGCCCGGCTGGTGCCGACGTTCCCCGTGCCACCGATGGACCTCGTCGTGCCGACGGGGCCGCGACCGCTCGCCACCGCGTCGGTGCGCCCCGCCCCGCCCGAGCTTCCGGAAGGAGACAACGCCGATGGCTGACACCACCGACGAACCCACCGGCAGCATCGTCGGCTTCGCCAAGGGTTTCGGGCTGACGTTCGGGACGATGTTCAAGAAGAAGTTCACCTACGAGTACCCGTTCGAGTACCACGGCACCGCGCCGCGCTACCACGGGCGGCACGTGCTGAACCGGCACCCGGACGGGCTCGAGAAGTGCGTCGGCTGCGAGCTGTGCGCGTGGGCCTGCCCCGCCGACGCGATCTACGTCGAGGGCGGCGACAACACCGACACCGAGCGTTACTCGCCGGGTGAGCGTTACGGCGCGGTCTACCAGATCAACTACCTGCGCTGCATCTTCTGCGGGCTGTGCATCGAGGCGTGCCCGACCCGCTCGCTCACGATGAGCAACGAGTACGAGCTCGCTCTGGACGACCGGCAGGCGCTGATCTACACCAAGGAGCAGCTCATGGCTCCGCTGCTGCCCGGCATGGAGGCGCCGCCGCACCCGATGCGCCTGGGTGACGACGAGAAGGACTACTACACGGTCAAGACGCAGGAGCCGCTGCAGCAGGGCGAGCCGATGAGCACCGCGAACGTCGCCGGCCGTCCCATCACCGGCGTCGCCATCGAGGTCGGAAGGCACCACTCGTGAGCAGCGTCCTGCTCGCCGCGGGGGAGTTGCAGCACGGCCAGGTGCCGCTGGGCGAGGCCATCGCCTTCTGGATCCTCGGGCCGCTCTCGATCGCCGGGGCCATCGGCATGGTGCTGCTGCGCAATGCGGTGCACTCGGCGCTTTCTCTTGTTGCCACGATGATGTCGCTCGGGGCGTTCTACCTGATCGAGCAGGGGCCGTTCCTAGGCTTCGTGCAGATCATCGTGTACACCGGCGCGATCATGATCCTGTTCCTGTTCGTGCTCATGCTCGTCGGCCGGGACGCCTCCGATTCTCTCGTCGAGACGTTGCGCGGGCAGCGGGTCGTGGCGGTGCTGTTCGGCCTCGGCTTCGCCCTGCTCGTCGGCCTGTCCGTGGGCAGGGCCTTCACCGACGTGCGCCCGGTCGAACTCGACCAGCCGAACGCGGCGGGGCACAACGTCAACTCGATCGCCGAGCTGCTGTTCACCAAGTACCTGTTCGCCTTCGAGCTCACCTCGGCGCTGCTGATCGTGGCCGCGGTCGGCGCGATGGTCCTCGCGCACGTCGAGCGCGACGGCCCGCGCCGAACCCAGAAGTCGATCGCGCGCGACCGGATCCGCTCCGGCCGTCCGCAGCCCCTGCCCGGCCCCGGCGTGCTCGCGTCCGGCGACGCCATCGGCACGCCGGCGCTGCTGCCCGACGGGTCGCTGTCGGGCGAGTCCGTGATGGCGTCGCTGACCGGCAACGTCCCCACTCCGGGCGTGACCACCGAGCCGCGGGACGAGGCGTGACGCGATGACTCCGACGTACTACCTCGTGCTGAGCGCGATCCTGTTCACCATCGGTGCCGTGGGAGTGCTCGTCCGCAAGAACGCGATCGTCGTGTTCATGTGCATCGAGCTGATGCTCAACGCGGTGAACCTCTCCCTGGTCACCTTCTCGCGCATCAACGGCACGCTAGACGGGCAGGTCATGGCGTTCTTCGTCATGGTGGTCGCCGCGGCCGAGGTCGTGGTCGGGCTCGCGATCATCATGTCCATCTTCCGCACCCGCAGGACCGCGTCGGTCGACGACGCCAACCTGCTGAAGTACTGAGGTGGGTCGTTGAACACCGCTACCGGCGTCCAAACTGGGGCCTGGCTGCTCATCGCGCTGCCGCTCGTCTCGGCAGCCGTGCTGCTGCTCGTAGGTCGCCGCGGCGACAAGTGGGGGCCGTACCTGGGCGCCCTGGTGCCCGTGGTCCTGTTCGTCTACGCAGTCGTGCTGTTCTTCTCCGTCAAGGGCGAGAGCAACCGCGAGATCAACCTGCACCTGTACTCGTGGTTGGTCGTCGGCTCGTTCAAGGTCGACGCCGGGCTGCTGCTCGACCCGTTGTCGCTGGTGTTCGTCCTGCTCATCACCGGCGTCGGCGCGTTGATCCACATCTACGCCGTCGGCTACATGGCCCACGATCCCGGGCGGCGCCGGTTCTTCGGTTACTTCAACCTCTTCATCGCGGCGATGCTGCTGCTCGTCCTGGCCAACAACTTCCTGGTGCTCTACGTCGGCTGGGAAGGCGTCGGCCTGGCCTCGTACCTGCTTATCTCGTACTACTACGACCGTCCCGTCGCGGCGAGCGCCGGCAACAAGGCGTTCTATGCGAACCGGGTCGGCGATGTCGGGCTGTCGCTGGCGATCATGCTGATGTTCGCCTATCTCGGCAGCATGTCGTACGCCGACGTCCTCTTCGGCAACGCGCACCTCACGTCGGGCGTGGCCGCGGCGATCGGGCTGATGCTGCTGCTCGGCGCCTGCGGCAAGTCCGGGCAGTTCCCGCTGCAGACGTGGCTGCCCGACGCGATGGAGGGCCCGACGCCCGTCTCGGCGCTGATCCACGCCGCGACGATGGTCACCGCGGGCGTCTATCTGATCGCACGCTCGGCGCCGATCTTCGACGCGTCGCCGGCGGCGCGCACCGTCGTCGTCGTCATCGGTGCGATCACGTTGATCTACGGGTGCATCTGCGGCTGCGCGCAGGACGACCTCAAGCGGGTTCTCGCATACTCGACGGTGAGCCAGATCGGCTACATGTTCCTGGCCGTCGGGCTCGGCCCGGGCGTGTACGCGATCGGCATCATTCACCTTGTCGGTCACGGCTTCTTCAAGGCGGCGCTGTTCCTCAGCGCCGGCTCGGTCATGCACGCGATGAACGACCGGATCGACATGCGCCGCTTCGGCGGGTTGGCGAAGGTCATGCCCATCACCTTCGGCGTTTTCGCCTGCGGTTACCTGGGGATCATCGGCTTCCCCGGTGCCACCGGCTTCTTCACCAAGGACAAGATCATCGAAGCGGCCTTCGACAAGGGCGGCACGTCGGGCTACCTGCTCGGCGCCTGCGCGCTCGTGGGTGCGGGTATCACCGCCTTCTACATGACCCGCGCGCTCGTCATGACGTTCCTGGGCGAGAGGCGGTGGGAGGACGACGTCCACCCGCACGAGGCGCCGCCGATCATGACGGTGCCGATGACGGTGCTCGGCGCACTCGCGCTCGTCGGCGGGTTCCTGCTGATCTTCGGCGGCGGTGTGCAGCACTGGCTCGAGCCGTCGGTCGGCCGCAGCGTCGAGGTCGGTGCGCACACCGTCTCTCCGGTCGTGCTGACGCTCATCACGCTCGTCGTGGTCTTCCTCGGTGCCGCGGGTGCGTGGGTGGCCTTCGGGCGCAAGCCGGTCCCGGTGACGCAGCCGGTGGTGGTCTCGCCGGTCACCGTCGCCGCGCGCCGCAAGCTGTGGGCCGACGCGTTCAACGAGGCGGTGCTGGTGAAGCCGGGTCAGTGGTTGAGCAGAGCCCTGGTCTACTTCGACAACCGCGGGGTCGACGGCATCGTCAACGGCCTGGCCGCCGCGTTCGGTGGGGGATCCGCCCGCTTGCGTCGGATGCAGACCGGCTTCGTCCGCAGCTACGCGCTGTCCATGCTCGGCGGCAGCGTTGCCGTCGTCGCGGTGCTCCTGGCGGTGGCCTTCTCATGATCCGCTCGAACCACCCAGCGCCTCCGTCCCGAGTCTCGCTGCAACGCCACTGCGGGGTATCCAAGTGAGTCAGAACTACGCACTCGTGGGGCTGGTGCTGACGCCGCTGGTCGGCTCGGCGCTGGTCTTCGCGCTGGGCGACGCGCAGGCAAGGCTCGCGAAGCAGCTGGCCCTGTTCTTCTCGCTCGCCGCCGCGGTCTACGCCGTCGTCCTGTGCTTCGCGTTCGACACCGGCGCCGGCGCCAGCCGGTTCCAGTTCACTGCGAGCTGGAACTGGATCAGGGCGTTCGGCGTGCACCTCGCCTTCGGTGTCGACGGCATCGCACTCGTCCTGGTGACGATGGCGGTGGTGCTCGTCCCCGCGGTGATCCTCGCGTCGTGGACGTCGTTCGACAGCCGGTCAGGCAGCGAAGAGGGTCCGACACCCGGCGGGCACCGTCGCAACGTGAAGAACTACTTCGCGCTGTTGCTGCTGCTCGAGTTCTTCATGGTCGGTGTCTTCAGCGCTACCGACGTCTTCCTCTTCTACGTCTTCTTCGAGGCCATGCTCGTCCCGATGTACTTCATCATCGGCAGCTTCGGCGGCCCGCGCCGCCAGTACGCCGCAATGAAGTTCTTCCTGTACTCGCTCGTCGGCGGCCTGCTGATGCTCGCCTCCGTCATCGGCCTGTACGTGACCACCGGCTCCCGGACGTTCGCTCTCACGGACCTGATCGGCAAGGTGCCCGACAACGCGACTCAGAAGTGGTTGTTCCTGGGCTTCTTCATCGCGTTCGCGATCAAGGCGCCGCTGATCCCGTTCCACACCTGGCTGCCGGACGCCGGTGCCGAGGCGCCGGCGGGCGGTGCGGCCCTGCTGGTGGGCGTGCTCGACAAGGTCGGCACCTTCGGGTTCCTGCGCTACTGCCTGCCGTTGTTCCCGGCGGCGTCGCGCTACTTCGCGCCGACGATCCTGATCCTGTCGGTGATCGGCATCCTGTACGCCGCGTTCCTGGCGATAGGCCAGCGTGACATGAAGCGGCTGGTGGCCTACACCTCGGTGGCCCACTTCGGCTTCATCGGCCTCGGCATCTTCGCCTTCACCACGCAGGGCGGCACCGGCGCGGTGCTCTACATGGTCAACCATGGCCTGTCGACCGGCGCGCTGTTCCTCGTCGTCGGCCTGCTCATCGCGCGGGGCAAGAGCCGCAACGTCGACGACTACGGCGGCGCGGCGAAGGTGACGCCGATCCTCGCCGGCCTCTTCCTCATGGCCGGCCTCTCGGCGCTGGCCCTGCCGGGCATGAGCACCTTCGTGAGCGAGTTCCTCGTCCTGGTTGGCACCTTCACCCGACACAAGGGCCTCGCTGTGCTGGGGACCACCGGCATCGTCCTGGCCGCGATCTACGTGCTGTACCTCTACCAGCGCACCTTCCAGGGCGCCATGAGCCAGCGGGTCGCGAAGTTCCGCGACGTCAACGCCCGCGAGATCCTCGCCGTCGCACCACTGATCGCCCTGATCATCGGCCTCGGCTTCTACCCGAAGCCGGTGCTCGACATCATCAACCCGGCGGTCAAGGCGACGCTGACGGACGTCCACCAGACCGATCCGACACCCAAGCTGGGCACGGCCACCGGAGGAGTCAAGTGAGCCCCCTGCTGCTGGCCGACAGCGCGCAGACGATCAACGCTCCATCGGTCTCCTACCACGCGCTGACGCCGATCTTCATCGTGCTCGGAGCCGCACTGCTGGGCGTCCTCGCCGAGGCACTGGTGCCACGGGCCGAGCGCTACGCCGCCCAGCTGGTGATCTCGATCGGCGGTCTCGTGGCCGCCGGAATCGCGGTGGCGCTGCTGCACGGCACGAACGAGTCGACCATCAGCAACGCCCTCGCGATCGACGGCGCCGGGCTGTTCCTGCAGGGCACGATCATCGTGCTCGCGCTGATGTCGGTGCTGCTCGTGGCCGAACGCAGCGTCGACGTCGTCAGCCCGATCGTCGCTTCGGCCGCCGTGGTCGTCGGCTCACCGGCCGACCGGGAACTGTCGCGCAGCAGCCGGATCCAGACCGAGATCTTCCCGCTGCTGTCGTTCGCGGTGAGCGGCATGCTGATCTTTCCGGTCGCGAACAACCTGATCCTGATGTTCGTCGCGCTCGAGGTGCTGTCGCTGCCGTTGTACCTGATGGCCGGCCTCTCCCGCCGCCGGCGGCTGCAGTCGCAGGAGGCCGCGCTCAAGTACTTCCTGCTCGGCGCGTTCGCCTCGGCGTTCTTCCTGTACGGCATCGCGATGCTCTACGGCTACGCGAACTCGGTCGACCTCGACGTCATCCTCAACGCCTCTCGGACATCGAACCAGCCTGACGTGCTGCTCTACCTCGGCCTGGCCCTGTTGCTCGTGGGCCTGCTGTTCAAGGCGGGCATCGCGCCGTTCCACAGCTGGACGCCGGACGTCTACCAGGGCTCGCCGACCCCGGTCACCGCCTTCATGGCGGCCTGCACCAAGGTCGCCGCGTTCGGCGCCATCCTCCGGGTGCTCTATGTCGGCTTCAGCACGACGGCGTGGGACTGGCGACCCATCATCTGGGGCGTCGCGATCGCGTCGATGGCCGTGGGCGCCATCTTCGGGCTGACCCAGACCGACCTCAAGCGGATCCTCGCCTACTCGTCCATAGCGCACGCCGGCTTCATCCTGGTCGGCATGGTGGCGCTGTCCAAGGACGGCATCTCGAGCGTGCTGTTCTACGTCCTCACCTACGGGTTCAGCACGCTAGCGGCATTCGGCGTGCTGACGCTCGTGCGCGACGCGGACGGCGAAGCGACGCACCTGTCGCAATGGAGCGGCCTGGCCCGCAAGAGCCCCGTGGTCGCGATCGTGATGACCGTGCTGCTGATGTCGATGGCCGGCATCCCGCTGACGGCGGGGTTCGTCGGCAAGTTCGCCGTCTTCCGCGCGGCCTATCACGTCGCGGGCCCGCTGGTCGTGATGGCACTGGTCTTCTCGGCCATCGCCGCGTTCTACTACCTGCGCATCGTCGTGCTGATGTTCTTCGCCGAACCGGCCCCGAACGGCCCGACGGTGGCCATTCCCGGCTGGTCGACCTCGGTCGCACTCACCTTCGGCGTGCTCGTCACCGTGGTGCTCGGCATCGTGCCGCAGCCCGTTCTCGACCTCGCGTCGAAGGCCGGGAAGCTAGTCGGGTGACTCCCGGCCCGTTCGGCGTCGAGTTCTCCGACGCTGCGCTCGAGGCATCGGTGCGCGCCGGGCTCGACGCGATCGAGACCGCGTTGCGGGACGCCGTCTTCTCCGACGACGAGTTCGTCGCTGGGGCCGCGTCGTATCTCGTCGAGGCGGGCGGCAAGCGGTTCCGCCCGATGGTGAGCGTGCTGGCCGCGCACTTCGGCGATCCGTCGCGGCCAGAGATCGTCCCGGCCGCGGCGGTCTGCGAGATCACGCACCTCGCGACGCTGTACCACGACGACGTCATGGACGAGGCGGACGTGCGCCGGGGCGCGGAGTCGGCGAACTCCCGCTGGAACAACACCGTTGCCATCCTCACCGGCGACTTCCTGTTCTCGCGTGCGTCCAACCTGCTGGCCGACCTGGGCCCGTACGCCGTGCGCCTACAGGCACAGACGTTCGAGCGGCTCGTCACCGGGCAGATCCACGAGACCATCGGCCCGCGCGACGGGGACGACCCGATCGAGCATTACCTGTCGGTGCTGGCCGACAAGACCGGCTCGCTGATCGCGACCGCTGCCGAGTTCGGCGCGCACTACGCCGGCGTCGAGCGTGGCACGGTCGACAACCTGCGACGGTTCGGCGAGCAGATCGGGGTCGCGTTCCAGATCAGCGACGACATCCTCGACATCGCCTCTGAATCGGCCGACTCGGGCAAGACGCCCGGGACGGACCTTCGGGAGGGCATCCCGACCCTGCCGGTGCTGTACGCCGTGAGGTCGGCCGAGACATCGCACGAACGGCTGCGCACGCTGGTGGGCAGGCCGCTGACCGACGATGGCGAGCACGCCGAGGCGTTGCGGCTGCTGCGCTCGTCCCCCGCCATCGACGAGGCGCGGGCGACGCTGCGGGCCTACGCCGATGCCGCGCGGGTGACGCTGTACCGGCTGCCGGACGTCCCCGCGCGAGCCGCGCTCGAGACGCTGACCGAGGTCGTCATCGACCGTACCGGCTGAGCCGTCAGCGCCCGACGAGATCCAGATATGCGTCCGCGAGCGGGTTCGCGAGGAACAGCGCGAGCAGCGCCGCCGCGATCATGTACGGGCCGAACGGGATCTGCGACTTGCGGCCGCCGCGACCCAGCGCGATGAGCAGCACGCCGCCGACCGACCCGAGCACGAACCCCCCGAACGCCCCGACGGCAAGCGCGCGCCAGGAGAGGTATGCGAGCACCGCACCGATCAGACCCGCGAGCTTGACGTCGCCCAGGCCCATGCCGAGCGGGTACGCGAACGCGATCGCGAAGTAGAACGCGAACAGGACTGCCGCGCCGATGCCGGCCCGGGCCAGCGCCCACCAGTCACCGTCCGCGACGGTGGCGCCGAGCAGGGCCACGCCGAGGACTGCATAGGACGGCAGGACGATCGCGTTGGGCAGGCGCTTGTGGTCGATGTCGATCATGGTCAGCGCGACGCCGATGGCGGCGAAGTACAGGTATGCCGGCAGTGCCTCGCCGAGCTTCAGGTCGAGCAGCCGGACGGTCACGACCACGAACAGCGCGGCCGTCACAGCCTCGACGACGGGGTAGCGGGGGCTGATCGGCTCCTTGCAGCTGAAGCACCTACCCCGCAGAACCAGCCACCCGACTACCGGCACGTTGTGGCGGTTGTGGATCGTGCTGCCGCAGTTCGGGCACCGGGACGGCGGATTGACCACCGACAGGTTCTCGGGCACCCGGTAGATCACCACGTTGAGGAACGACCCGATCACCAGACCGAAAACTCCGGCGACGACGGCCCAGAACGGGGTGGGGAGCACGCCGTCATTCTGCATGGGTGCTCGATGCGGCGGCTCGGGCTCGCCGAGCGGTGTGGATCACGACCTCGGTACGCCTACAGCCAGGGGGGCAGCTGCGGTGCGGCCGTGAGCTCAGAGCCGATCGCGGCCGCGCGGCCGATGGCCCAGGCCCCGACCGCCCAGTCCGGGCCGGCCACGAGCGTGGAGCCGGCACCGATCACCCACACCCGCCCGGGCAGGTCCGTGGTCACCGACCGATCGGCGGCCACCTCGACGCGCAGGTCGCCATCGGCAATCCGGTCGAGCACCTCGGGCACCAGGTAGCTGACGAACGGCGGCGGCCAGTCGGACGGCGTGTACGTGCCGGCGAGGTCGATCCGGTGCACCTCGACCTCGCGCCACCGGTTGATCGCGTAGTCGCCTGCCGGCCGATCCTCGGCGGGCCGGCCCCAGCCATCGGCGTCGGCCATCGCCGCGAAGACACGGTCGAGGCGTTCGGCGGACTCGCGGACGTCGGCGATGAGCTCGGTGGCGTTGCGCGTCGCGCCCTCGTCGATCGCGCGATTGCGACCCTCGGTCCCGTCCGGATAGCGCCGCACGATCTCGCCGCGCAGCGCACCGGAGACGGTGGCCGCGATGCCGTCGGCGTTACGGGCGATGTGCGTCAGCACGTGGCCGCGCGTCCAGCCGGGGAGCACGGCCGGCCGGCGGACGTCCTCATCCGTCCACTTCTCGGCCTCTAGGCCGAGCAGCAACGCCGACGTGGACGCACGCAGTGCGGCGAGCCCGGCGATGTGTGCGGTCGTCATGCGCCGATCGTGTCAGAGCGCCACGCGACGGGCCGCACGGCGCAGCTCAGAGCGCGGCCGATTCAACGACGATCGCCGGCGCCGGCCGTCGTTGTGCGCGCAGGCCGTCGACGGTCAGGACGATCAGGGCCAGCCAGACGAGCCCGAATCCGGCCAGTTCGGCCGCGGGCGTCGATTCGTGGCGGATGCCGACGCCCACCGCGAACTGCAGAACGGGGGCGAGGTACTGCAGCAGCCCGACGACGCTCAGCGGCAGCCTCCGCGTGCCGCCGGCGAACAGCAGCAGGGGGATCACCGTCACCACGCCGGTGGTCGCGAGCAGCAGTGCGTTGCCGGTGCCGTGCCGGCCGAACGCCAGGTCGCCCTGCGCGCCGATCACCGCGAGTGCGATCACCGCGGGGACGAACATCACGCTGGTCTCGACCGCGAGCGAATCCACGGCGCCGACCGCTGCCTGCTTCTTGCAGAAGCCGTAGAGCCCGAACGACGTCGCGAGAGTCAGGGCGATCCACGGTGGGTGGCCGTAGTCGATCGCGATGACGACGACCGCCACCAGGCCGATGCCGACGGCGAGCCACTGCGCGCGGCGCAACTGCTCCCCGAGGACGAGCACGCCCAGCAGGATCGTGAACAGCGGGTTGATGAAGTACCCCAGGCTCGTCTCCACCACCCGGCCGCTGTTCACGCCGTAGATGTAGGTGCCCCAGTTGACGCTCACGAGCACGGCGGCGGCGACGAGCAGACGCAGCCTGCGCCGGTCGGCAACCACGGCGCGCACGCCGTCGAACCCCCCGGTGAACCGCAGCACGACGAGCATCACCACGAGCGACCAGGACATGCGCTGAGCGAGGATCTCGATCGTCCCGGCCGGTTCGAGCAGCGGCCAGTACAGCGGGAACAGACCCCAGAGCAGGTACGCCGAAGCGCCGAAGATCAGCCCCAGCCGGGTGTCGTCCGCGGAGCCGGCAGTGCCGCTGGTGCCGACATTGCCCTGGGTGCCGCCTGTGCCCTCAGTGCCGCAGTCATCGGACTCCTCCCACACCCGTCCAGACTACGAACGCCGGCGCCTGCGCCGGGTGGCGCGGTCCCGGCCAATCCGCAGGTCGTGGCTCTAGTTGCCGACGAACGAGGTGATCAGGTCGACCAGCTCGATGACGTCGTTGCCCTTCAGCTGCGACAGGATCTCGTTCTCGAGGTCGAAGTAGGTCCGCACCGGGGCGACGAACCACTGACCGCCGGTCTGCGACGTGTCGACGCCGACCTTGCCGAGACCTGCGATGAGGTCAGTGATCGCCTGGCGCTGCGCCGCCGTCACCTTCGTCGGGAAGCCGAACGATTGAGTGGCGGTGTCGATCAGGTCGGCGGGGCACTGCCGCTTCGTCTGGCCGTCGTAGCTGATCGAGAAGCAGCCTGCGTCGACCTTCACCGAGGTCTTCGAGCCGTCCTGGTTCGTCAGCGTGATGCTCGACAGCGTGACCCGCTTGCCCCCGGCAATGTCGGCAGTTGTGAAGGTCAGGTCCTCGAGGTGTACGGGCGCCGGCTGGTAGGAGCCCACCGCGGCAAGCACCTTCTTGCCGTAGTCGTGCAGCGCCGGCAGCTCGTCCGGGGACACGAGTGCGATCGCACGGTCGACACTGCCCGCCAGCAGTGCGTCGATCAGCTGCTTGACGGCGTCCTCGGCCGAAGCGGCACCACGTGCCGGGACGGCGTCCCCCGCGGCGGGAGCCCGCTCACCCGCCGCCTGGTACGCGACCGTGTAGAAGAGGCTCGGGTACCAGGAGCTGCCGACCTTCTGAGTGGCTATGCGCAGTGGCGCGCCCTGCTGGGCGATGTCGACGTGCTGGGTGCCTGAGGTGCTCTGCGGGATCCCCCTCGGGAAGATCGCCTTGAGGAACTCGGCGGTGAGCGGGACCCGCTCGAGGTCCGCGCTCAGGTCGATCGTCCCGCCGGTCAGCTCGAGCACCTGCACGTGATCGTTGAGCGGGATCGTCGTGCCGGAGAACGTCAGCTGCTTGAGCTGCACCTGCAGGCCGGTGATCGTCGCCGGGGCGGCCCCCGGCTGCAGCACCTTGGTTCGCTTGAGCTGGTTGACCAGGTCGGTGAAGGGCGCGGCGATGGCCGTGCGCTCGCCCGGCACGAGGTCGTTCAGCACACCGATCAGATCGGACTTGTTGATGTCGCCGACGATCGTGCGGATCGCTGCTTCGGGGGAGCCGGCCCCGCGGTCGGTCGAGCTGTCGCTGACGGCGACGTACGTGGCCACGCCGCCGGCGACGAGGGCCGACACCGCGACGAGGGATGCGATGAGCCTGCCCCGGCCGCTCTTCTTCGGCGGCGGCGGCTCGCCCGTCGGCGACCCGCCCAGGTAGTCCCACTGCGGGCCGGGCGGCGCGGCAGGTGGTGGGAGGGGAGCCGGCCACTGCGCACCCGGCGGCGGCGACCACTGCGGCTGGTACCCGGGCTCGGGCGGTTGCCATTCCGGCGGCTGGCTCATGAGCGTCTCCGGGTGAGAGTTGGCGCGCGTGTGACGAGCGACAGGCTAGCGCTGATCACGATCAGGGATCCCGCCAACGTGACGCTCGGTCCGGACCGGGAGGCCGCGATCAGGCCCGATCCGCGCGCCTGCAGCGTCGCGGTCGCCACGACACTGCCGAGCAGCCCGGCGAGCAGGCCGAGGAGCGCGGCGAAGCGGGGTGCACCGAGCACGAACCCGACCACCACGCCGGCGCACCACAGCCCGACGAACGGCCAGACCCGGACAGCCACGTCGAGGAGCCCGGGCAGGTCGACGAGGGCCCGCAACGCGCCGCCGGCCTGGTAGCTGTTGCGGCGCACGTCGCCGGATCGCAACCAGGGCAGGAAGGTCCCGGTGACGAGCAGGATCAGGCCTAGGGCACCGGCGGCCGGCGCGAGCCTGCGCCTCACCGCTCGAGTCGGACGTCGCTTGCCTGCGGCCGAGTGCTTCGGTCGTCGATCTCCATCCAGGTCGCCGACAGCCGCAGCCCGGTGAAGCCGACGCGCTCGTACACGCCATGCGCGTCCCGGGTGCCGAGTGCGAACCGCGGGACGCCGCGGGCGCGGAGCTCGGCGAGCAGGACGCCGACCAGCCAGGTGCCGATGCCCTTGCCTCGCCATGCCTCGTCCACCACGACGTCGCCGATCCAGGCGAACGAGGCGAAGTCGGTAGTCGCCCGGGCGAGCGCGACCTGCTCACCACCCGGGGCGTAGACCCCCATCGGGTAGGAGTGGTGGAGAGAGCGTTCGATCGTCGTACGGTCGCGGTCGCTCGCCCAGTACGAGCCGGCGAGCCAGCGGTGGATTCGCTCGACGTCGAGGCACGAGGGGTCGTCGGAGAGGGTCAGCCCGTCGTCGCGGACGATCTCGACACCCATGCGCTCAGGCTATCGAGCCCATCAGCCCAGGTCGCGGACGAGCTGGCTCAGGCGATGAGCCAGGTGTCGGAGCCTTGCAGCAGCGCGTCGAGGGCGTCGTCGTCGCCGGGCGCCTTCGCCGCGGCGGCGTCGAGTTGCTCGAGCATGAGTTGGTCGTACACCGGGCGCTGCACGTCACGGAACACGCCCATCGGTGCGTACCGCCGGTCCAGCGACGACAGCCGTGACAGCGCGAACGCGTAGGACGGATCCTCGGCGTGCTCATCGTGGATCACGACGCTCGGGTCTCCCTCGGCGACGCCGTCCTCGACGGCGAAACCGCCCTGCGCGGTGCGCACCACGGCCTTCGTGCCATCGGCACCGAAGCGCAGCGGCTGGCCGTCCTCAAGCTTGATGATCCAGTCGTCGCGCGTGTCCGACTCCTTGAGCAGGTCGAACGCGCCGTCGTTGAAGATGTTGCAGTTCTGGTAGATCTCGACCAGGGCGGTGCCGGAGTGATCGGCCGCCGCGCGCAGCACCGACGTGAGGTGCTTGCGGTCGCTGTCGAGGGTGCGTGCGACGAACGTCGCCTCCGCGCCGAGCGCGACCGACACGGGGTTGAACGGCTGGTCGATCGAGCCCATCGGCGAGGACTTGGTGATCTTGCCCAGCTCGGAAGCCGGGGAGTACTGGCCCTTCGTCAGGCCGTAGATCTGGTTGTTGAACAGCAGGATCTTCAGGTTGACGTTGCGGCGCAGCGCGTGGATCAGGTGGTTGCCGCCGATGGACAGCGCGTCGCCGTCACCGGTGACGACCCACACCGACAGGTCGGGGCGCGATGTCGACAGCCCGGTGGCGATGGCCGGCGCGCGTCCGTGGATGGAGTGCATTCCGTAGGTGTTCATGTAGTACGGGAACCGGCTCGAGCAGCCGATGCCGGACACGAACACGATGTCCTCGCGCTTCACGCCCAGCTCCGGCATGAAGCCCTGGACGGCGGCGAGGATCGCGTAGTCACCGCAGCCTGGGCACCAGCGGACCTCCTGGTCCGTCTTGAAGTCCTTGGGCTTGAGACCGAGGTCAGCCATTCTGGATCACTCCCTGGAGCATGTCGCCGAGCTCGTCCGCCTTGAACGGAAGACCGCGCACCTGGGTGACGCTGAGCGCGTCGATCAGATACTTCGCCCGGATGAGGGTGGCCAGCTGCCCGAGGTTCATCTCGGGGATGACCACCTTGTCGTAGCGCGACAGGATCGCGCCGAGGTCGCTGGGGAACGGGTTGATGTGCCGTAGGTGCACCTGGGCGATCGACTGGCCCGCCGCGCGAACGCGCCGGCACGCGGCGCCGATTGGCCCGTAGGTCGACCCCCACCCGATCACGAGCACCTTGGCGTCACCATCGGGGTCGTCGACCTCGAGCGGCGGCAGGCTGCGCGCGATGCCGTCGACCTTGGCCTGGCGGGTGCGGACCATGAAGTCGTGGTTGTCGGGGTCGTAGCTGATATTGCCGGTCTTGTCGGCCTTCTCGATGCCGCCGACCCGGTGCTCGAGGCCAGGGGTGCCGGGAACCGCCCATGGCCGCGCGAGCGTCTCCGGGTCGCGCAGGTAGGGCAGGAACGTCCCGTCGGTGCCGTTCGGCTCGGTAGCGAACTCGACCCGCAGGTCGGGCAGCTCGGACACCGCTGGAACGCGCCACGGCTCGGAGCCGTTGGCGAGGTAGCCGTCGGAGAGCAGGAACACCGGCGTGCGGTAGGTCAGCGCGATCCGCGCCGCCTCGATCGCCGTGTCGAAGCAGTCGCCCGGCGACTGCGCCGCGACGATGGGCACGGGTGCCTCGCCGTTGCGGCCGAACATCGCCTGCAGCAGGTCCGACTGCTCGGTCTTGGTCGGCAGCCCCGTCGACGGGCCGCCGCGCTGGATGTCGCAGACCACGAGCGGCAGCTCGAGGGAGACGGCCAGGCCGATCGCCTCGCCCTTCAGCGCGATGCCCGGGCCGCTGGACGTGGTGACCGCCAGCGAGCCGCCGAACGCGGCGCCGAGCGCCGCGCCGATGCCGGCGATCTCGTCCTCGGCCTGGAAGGTGCGCACGCCGAACCGCTTGTGCTTCGACAGCTCATGCAGGATGTCGCTGGCCGGCGTGATCGGGTACGCGCCGAGGAACAGCGGCAGACCCGAGCGCTGCGAGGCCGCGATGAGCCCGTAGGACAGCGCCACGTTGCCGCTGATGTTGCGGTAGAGACCAGGGCTCTGCTTCGCCGGCTTGACCTCGTAGGAGACGGCGAAGGACTCGGTCGTCTCGCCGAAGTTCCAGCCGGCCTTGAACGCCGTGATGTTGGCCTCGGCGATGTCGGGCTTGGTCGCGAACTTCTGGCGGACGAAGTTCAACGTGCCCTCGGTTGGCCGCGAGTACATCCAGGACAGCAGCCCCAGCGCGAACATGTTCTTGCTGCGGCCGGCGTCCTTGCGCGACAGCGTGCTGTCGGCGAGCGCATCGAGCGTCAGCTGGGTGAGGTCAACGGCGTGGACGGTGAAGCCTTCGAGGCTGCCGTCCTCGAGCGGGTTCGACGTCCACCCGATCCGGGCCAGCGCTCGGTCGGTGAAGTCGTGGGTGTCGACGATGAGCGTCCCGCCCTTCGGCAGGTCGCCCAGGTTGGCCTTGAGTGCCGCCGGGTTCATGGCCACGAGCACGTCGGGACGGTCGCCGGGGGTCAGGATGTCGTGGTCGGCGAAGTGCAGCTGAAAGGACGAGACACCGGCGAGGGTGCCCTGCGGCGCCCGGATCTCGGCCGGGAAGTTGGGGAAGGTGGCCAGGTCGTTGCCGAAGACTGCGGTCTCCTGGGTGAACCGGTCACCGGTGAGCTGCATGCCGTCGCCGGAATCCCCGGCAATCCGAATGACGACTTGGTCCAGCTGCTGGACGTTCTTGGACATGCGGGCCAAGGCCTCCCGATCAACGAACGCCGGCGCCTCGGGCACCGGTCCTGGTGCGGTACACCCCGAGCCGGCGCGATCGCAACTGTGCAATCTTACGAGCCGCGCGGAGTTAACGCCCGTGTAATCGCTCACTAAGTGGCAACTTGTAGCTGGTCACCCTGCTGCCAGTACAGGTGTCCGAACTGTCCGGCCAGGGAAAGTTACTGTCGGTTGCAGGGCAGTCATCGTGATGTTCATGGCTGCGGTGGGTACAACGCCCACCAGATCGCAACCGATCCGTTTCCACACCCCGAGGCACCAGAGCCGCTGCAGGGGACGGCCAGCACAAAGGAGTCGTCATGAGGGACTTGGTCCTGCCGGCGTTCGAGATGGACTGCCGCGACTGGCTGGTCGTCACCCCGTCAGCCGCCGGCCTTCCGGACGAGGTCGCGGGCGCTCCCCTGCTCGCGGTGCTCAGCACGGCCGTCATCGGCACCGAGACCTTCAAGGCCGCGAGCGGCGTTCTCACGGTCGGACTCATGGACTCCGACGTCCCTCTGCGCCGGGTAGGTGCCGGACCGGCCGCCGAACTGGTGGACGGGGAGGCTCCCCATGACTGCATCCGCTACGTCCTGCCCACGCCCGAGGGCCAACTCGCGCTGCTCGCCGAGTTCGCCATGCCTGACGGGGCCGACGGCGAGGTCGAGGATCGCATCGAGACGCTCATGGCGTCCTTTCGTTGGGCTTCCTAGACCTTTCCTATCGTCTAGATAGACAAACCCGGGGGTGCGAGGCACACTGTTGGTGTGCACCGCGTCGTCGTTCCCGTCGCCACCCTGCCGGGTGGGCCTGACGACTCCTGGTTGACGCATCGGGCGCACGAGTTCGACGAGCGGTGTCGGCGGGCCTGAGCCCGCCGCCCGTCCCGTCGCCCGTCCGGAGTCCCCGTGTCACTCATAACCCCCATGCCGCGCACCCGTCGCGTGCGTGCGCTCACTGCGCGCGAAATCCTCGACTTCACCCGCTTCTTCGCCGGCGAGGTCCGCTCGGGCAAGTACCCGTATGTCGCCTATGACGCCGAGTCGCGCTGGCACCAGCGCATCTACCGCGACCAGCGCCTCGACGTCTGGATCATCAGCTGGCTGCCGTCCCAGGGCACCCAGATGCACGACCACGGCGGCTCGAGCGGTTCGTTCAGCGTGCTTTCGGGACGGCTGTCCGAGGCCGTGTTCGGCCGGTCGGCGGGTGTCACCGAGTTCGGCCGGGCTGCGGGCTCGATCGTCGGATTCGGGCCGCAGTACGTTCACGATGTGCGCAACCTCGGGGAGGAGCCGGCCGTGAGCGTGCATGCCTATTCACCGCCGCTGACCGCGATGAACTACTACGAGGTCGATGACGGTGCACTCGTCCGCCTCGCGACGGTCGCGACGGAGGATCCCGAGCCCGACGCGCGGTTCGGCACAGTGACCTCGGTCGCGTCGTGAGCCGGTTCGGCTCGATCGACCAGCTACTCGAGGACGCCCGCTCGCGGCTGCGGCGGCTTACCGTGGCCGAGGCCGTGCTCGAGCTCGGCCGGGGTGCCCGCCTGGTCGACATCCGGCCGCAGTGGCAGCGTGCCGAGGCGGGCGAGATACCCGGCGCCCTGGTCGTCGAGCGCAATCACCTGGAATGGCGCCTGCACCCGCGATCGGACGCTCGCGTACCGCAGGCAGCCGAGGGGCAGTGCTGGATCGTCGTGTGCAGCGAGGGCTACAGCTCGTCCCTCGCCGCCGACACGCTCAGCGCGATCGGGGTGCCGGCGACGGACCTGATCGGCGGCTTCGTGGCGTGGGAGGCCGCTGGTATGCCGACGTCCGAGACGGTGACGGAACCGAACCAGCTGGTCATTGCACCTCGCTGACGACGGCGGTCGCCACGTCGAAGACGAACCCCCGCACCTCGTCGCGATGGCGGATCCAGGGGCAGTTGCGCACCTTCTTGATCGACTCGCGCATGTCGGCGTACACGTCCGTGAAGCCGGGGACCCGCCAGGGCGGCTCGACACCCGTCTCGGCCAGCAACTCGGCGCGGAACGCGTCGTCGTCCAGCCCCTCCATGCCGCACTGTGTGTGATGGATGAGCATGACCTCCTGGGTCCCGAGCGCTCGCTGGCTGATCGCCAGCGAGCGCAGCATGTCGTCGGTGACGACGCCGCCGGCGTTGCGCATGAGGTGCGCATCGCCGATCTGCAGGCCGAGAGCGCCGAACAGGTCGAGCCTGGAGTCCATGCACGCGATCACGGAGAGCCGCAGCTTCGGGCGCAGCGGCCGCGGCCCGGGGAAGGTCTTCGCGTAATCGCGGTTGGCCTGGACGAGATGGTCGATCGCGCTCATGGGTAGAAGTACAACAGAGGCACGCCAGGTCACTGCCACGCCCCGTGTCCCCCCACCCGCCCCGCGCTCGGCCGGGAACGCGCCAGGCCCCGCCGAACGTTGAATCGCTATGCGAACCGCAGCGAACGGTCTGAAGACCGCGATTCTGTTCGGCGCGCTCGCGGCCCTGTTCATCGGCCTGGGCGGCGCCTTCTTCGGCCGTACCGGCCTGCTGATCGGCCTGCTCGTCGCCGTGGCGATCAACGGCTTCAGCTACTTCAACTCCGACAAGATCGCCCTCGCCTCGATGCGTGCGCGTCCGGTCAGCGAGGCCGAGCAACCGGAGATGTACTCGATCGTGCGTGAGCTCGCGACCGCCGCCCGGCAGCCGATGCCGCGGCTGTACGTGTCGCCGACGTCGCAGCCGAACGCCTTCGCGACCGGGCGCAACGCGCGCCACGCCGCCGTATGCGCGACTGAGGGCATCCTGCAGATCCTCGATCGGCGCGAGCTGCGCGCGGTCCTCGGCCACGAACTGAGCCACGTCTACAACCGCGACATCCTCATCTCGTCCGTCGCGGGCACCGTTGCCGCGGCGATCACCTACCTCGCGAACTTCGCCATGTTCTTCGGCGGCGGCGGCCGCGACCGCGGCTCCAACCCGCTCACCGGGCTGCTGATGCTGATTCTCGGCCCGCTCGCCGCTGGGCTGATCCAACTCGCGATCAGCCGGTCCCGCGAATACCAGGCCGACGCGTCCGGTGCCGAGCTCTCCGGCGACCCGCTGGCGCTCGCCAGCGCGCTGTCGAAGCTCGAGCGGGGCGTCGAGGCCAGGCCACTGCCACCGGAGCCGGCGCTCGTCACGACGTCGCACCTGATGATCGCCAACCCGTTCCGTAGCGGCGGCATCGGCAACCTCTTCTCGACGCATCCCCCGATGGAGCAGCGCATCGCCCGGTTGCAGCGGATGGCCGCGGCCGACCCCCGCTTCCAGGTGTGACCGTCCGACGCCCTGCCGCTGCGTCGTCCGGCTCGCTCAGCGGCCGTCAGCCTTGGCAGCCGCCCTCGCAATCTCCATCACGTACTGCCCGTACCCGGACTTCGCGAGCGACTCGCCCAGCGTGAAGGCCTGCTCGGGGCTGATGTAGCCCTGCCGCATCGCGATCTCCTCGACGCAGGCGATGCGGACGGCCTGCCGGTGCTCGAGCACCTGCACGAACTCACCGGCCTCGAGCAGCGAGTCGTGCGTGCCGGTGTCGAGCCACGCGGTGCCTCGGCCGAGGTCGATCAGTCGGGCGGTTCCGCGCGAGACGTAGACGTTGTTCACGTCGGTGATCTCGAGTTCACCGCGCGCCGACGGGGTCAGGTCGCGCGCGATGGACACCACGTCGTTGTCGTAGAAGTACAGGCCGGTGACCGCCAGGTTGGACTTGGGGACGGCTGGCTTCTCCTCGATAGAGACGAGCCGGCCGTCCTCGTCCGCCTCGGCCACCCCGTACCTCTCGGGGTCGCGGACCTGGTAGCCGAACAGCGTGCAGCCCTTCTCCAGGTTGGCGGCCTGGCTCAGCTGCTGTCCCAGCCCGTGGCCGTAGAAGATGTTGTCGCCGAGCACCAGCGCCGCGGTATCGCTGCCGATGTGGTCGTCGCCGATGCGGAAGGCCTCCGCGAGGCCGTTCGGCTCGGGCTGCACGGCGTAACTGATGGCGAGCCCGAGCTCGCTTCCGTCGCCGAGCAGCCGGATGAACTGCTCCTGATCGTGTGGTGTGGTGATGACGAGGATGTCGCGAATCCCGGCGAGCATGAGCGTCGACAGCGGGTAGTAGATCATCGGCTTGTCGTAGACGGGGAGTAGCTGCTTGCTGACGGCCCGGGTGATCGGGTGCAGCCGGGTGCCCGCGCCCCCCGCGAGGATGATTCCCTTCACCGACCGGCCGTGCTCACCGGTAGTTGTCGAACTGAAGCGCGACACCGAGGTCGGCGTTCTTCAGCAACGCGATCACGGCCTGCAGATCGTCGCGCTTCTTGCCCGAGACCCGCAGTTGGTCGCCCTGGATGTTCGCCTGTACGCCCTTCGGCGCCTCGTCGCGGATGAGCTTGGCGATCTTCTTCGCGTCGTCCTGGCCGATGCCCTGCTTCAGGGTCGAGGCGATCACGTATTGCTTGCCGGACTGCTTGGGTTCACCGGCGTCGAGGGCCTTGAGCGAGATGGAGCGCTTGACGAGCTTCTCCTTGAAGACGTCGAGCGCCGCCCGAGCGCGCTCCTCGGTGTCGGCCTTGACCGTCACGCCGAGCTCGCCTGACCACTCGATCGAGGCGTTCGTCCCGCGGAAGTCGAACCGCTGCGAGACCTCCTTGGCCGCCTGGTTCAGCGCGTTGTCGACCTCCTGACGGTCGATCTTGCTCACTACGTCGAACGACGAGTCGGCCATCGGGGGTACCTCCTTGGACGGGCAGAGCGCCACTCGACCGTATCGAAAGGCGAACGGAATGCCCGAATCGCATCCGGTAAACTGACCTACCGCCGGAGCCATCCGGCACACCCAGGCGGGTTGCCCGAGTGGTCAAAGGGAGCGGTCTGTAAAACCGCCGGCTCAGCCTACGTTGGTTCAAACCCAACACCCGCCACGACGCAGAAGACGAACGAGGGCCCCGGGGAGATCTCCGGGGCCCTCGTTCAGGTCGTGCCGGTTACGGCAGCAGCACCCACGCCGCCGCGGTGCCGACCTCGACCTCGGCGCCGACCGGCAGGCCGTAGGACGCGGTCGAGATCTTGATGTCGAGCACACGGACGAGCGCCTGGTTCGGCGACGTCGCCTGGCCGCGGATCGTCACCTTGCCGACGTTGGCGATCGTGATGACCGTGTTCGGCGACACGTTGACGTCGATGTGCTGGCCGGCGATCACGAGGTTGACCAGCGACGTGGTCGCGGTCGCCTTCGTCCCGCCGCCGGGCACTTGTTCGACGTGCGCGACACCGGTGAGCGCGTCGGCCTTGATGAGGCCGCCGAGCAGGTTCACATTGGCCAGTTTCGTGGTCATCGTGGAGTAGTTGGTGCCGTCGGACTTCACTCCGTTCGCCGTGTCGGTGACGACCCCGAGGTTGAGGATCTGGTCGAGTGACACCGTCGCGGTCGTGTTGACCTTGTCCTTGCCGGCCGTGCCGTCGGAGGGCATCGAGACCTGGGCCGTCGGCCCGGAATCGGCGCGCAGCAGGTGGCCGGCCGAGGCCTGCACCTTGCTGCCGTACGCGTAACCGCCCAGCGTCGCCCCAAGCACCGGTGTCACCGTGCCGATTGCACCGTAGGTCGGGTTGACGAAGATCTCGGTGCCGATCGGGTGCGGACCGCGCGGCTTGAGCAGGCTGACGTAGAGCCCCGCCCCGAGCGTCATGATGGTGCCGCTGCCGGCCGGGCCGGCGGAGACGAACGACCCGTTGAGGACGACGGTCGCCACGTTGGGAATCGTCAACGTGAAGTTCTTCGGAATGTTCACCGGCAGCTTGAACCCGGCGATCTTCAGCCCGACGAAGGTCGTATTGATGTCCGAGCTCGTGTTGTTGCTCGCGTCGACACGCGCGATGTCCGTCGTCGTGATCGCCTGGGCGACGATCGCGCCGTTGAACAGGTTGATCCCGGCGGTCTGCGCCGCGGTGGTGAGGGCGGCGCCGCCTCCCGGCAGGTCGGTCGTCTTGACCGCCGTGTTGATCACGCCCACGGTTGCAACGGACGGCACGGTCGCGGTGGCGGCCGTGTTCGCCTGGCTGACGCCGGTCTGGTTGGTGTCGACCGACGATTCAGATGTGAAGTCCGACCGCACCGTGGTGCCGAGGGCCTGGACCGCCGTCCCGCCCGCGTAGCCGACCATGTGGTGCGTGGTGACCGCGCCGAACAATGCGCCTGGCGCCACGACCGCGGTGGCGATCACGGCGGCTGCCGTCACCGGGATGATAAACGTCTTGATCTTCATGCAGCTTCCCCCGAGCCTAAGTTTCGTTCCCTCGCGCGGCCGATGCCGGTGCGCTTTTTACTCTTCCGTGATCGAGTCCGATTTCAAACGGAAGTCAAAAAGCCAACGCGCACTTAGCACGCAGCCGAAGACGCCCCCTCGACGTGATAACGAGCGGCATACGGAATTGATACGCACACGGTGTGCCGCTTTCGGCGCATTTGCTGCATGGGCGCCGACATATTCGCAACCCGGAAAGGGTCGGCTGCCCTACTCGCGCCGGCGGATCTTGCTGCCGAGCCAGACGAGCGGGTCGTACTTGCGGTCGGCCACCCGCTCTTTGAGTGGGATCAGGGCATTGTCGGTGATCTTGATGTGTTCTGGGCACACCTCGGTGCAGCACTTGGTGATGTTGCACATACCGAGGCCGTGCTCCTCCTGGGCGGCGTGCTGGCGGTCCAGAGCGTCCAGCGGGTGCATGTCGAGCTCAGCGATGCGCATCAGGAACCGCGGCCCCGAGAATGTCGACTTATTGTCGTCGTGATCGCGGATCACATGGCAGACGTCCTGGCAGAGGAAGCACTCGATGCACTAGCGGAACTCCTGCGAGCGCTCGACGTCGACCTGCTGCATGCGGTATTCGCCGGGTGCTAGTCCCTGGGGCGGTGCGAAGGCCGGCACCTCCTGCGCCTTGCGGTAGTTGAACGAGACGTCGGTGACGAGGTCGCGCATGACCGGGAACGTGCGCAGGGGGGTCACGGTCACCACCTCGTCGGCGGCGAAAGTCGACATCCGGGTCATGCACATCAGGCGGGGTCGGCCGTTGACCTCAGCACTGCACGAGCCGCATTTGCCGGCTTTGCAGTTCCAGCGGACCGCGAGATCACCGGCTTGCGTCGCCTGCAGGCGGTGGACGATGTCGAGGACGACCTCGCCCTCGTTCACCTCGACGTCGTAGTCGACGAGCTCGCCGCCGTCGCCGTCGCCACGCCACACGCGAAACTTCGCCTGGTAGGTCACGCGGACTCCTCATGGGCGGCCGGGACCGACGGGACGGGCGCGCCGTCGAGTTCGTCCTCGGTGAGGTACTTCGACAACTCGTCGCGCTGGAAGAGCGCGAGGAGATCCCCTCGCATCGCCGTCATCGGCTGCTGGGACACCTCGATGTCGTCGCCGCGCGCGGCGCAGACCAGGTTGACCCTGCGCCAGTTCGGGTCCATGGCCGGAAAGTCCTCGCGGGTATGGCCACCGCGGGATTCCTGCCGCACCAGCGCCGCGCGCGCGATGCACTCGCTGACCATCAGCATGTTGCGCAGGTCGAGGGCCAGGTGCCACCCGGGGTTGAACTGCCGGTGCCCCTCGACGCCCACCCGCGCGGCCCGGTGCTTGAGCTCCTGCAGCCGGTCGAGGGCCGCCTGCATCTCGTCGGACTTGCGAATGATGCCGACGAGGTCGTTCATGGTCTGCTGCAGCTCCTGATGCAGCGTGTACGGGTTTTCGGGGATGCCCTGCGCGGGCGGGTCGAAGGGGGTCAGCGCGGCGGCCGCTGCCGAGTCGACCGCCGTGTCGGACACCGCGGGGTACCGCCCGGCCAGACCACGGACGTATTCGGCGGCGGCGATACCCGCGCGCCGGCCGAACACCAGCAGGTCCGACAGGGAGTTTCCGCCCAGCCGGTTCGAGCCGTGCATGCCGCCGGCGACCTCGCCGACCGCGAAGAGGCCGGCCGTGAGTGCAGCCTCCGTGTCGGGCTGCACCTCCACGCCGCCCATCACGTAGTGGCAGGTCGGGCCGACCTCCATGGGCTCGACGGTGATGTCGACGTCGGCGAGTTCCTTGAACTGGTGGTGCATCGACGGCAGTCGCCGCAGGATCTCGTCGGCCGAGCGGCGGCTCGCGATGTCGAGGAAGACGCCCCCGTGCGGTGACCCTCGCCCCGCCTTCACCTCGGAGTTGATGGCCCGCGCGACCTCGTCACGCGGCAGCAGCTCCGGGGGCCGCTTGTTGTTGTCGGGGTCGGTGTACCAGCGATCGCCCTCGTCCTCGGTCTCGGCGTACTGCCCCCGGAACACGGGGGGCACGTAGTCGAACATGAACCGTTTGCCCTCGGAGTTGCGCAGCACACCGCCGTCCCCGCGCACCGACTCGGTGACGAGGATGCCCTTCACCGAAGGCGGCCAGACCATGCCGGTCGGGTGGAACTGGACGAACTCCATGTTCACCAGGGTCGAACCCGCGCGCAGCGCGAGCGCGTGCCCGTCGCCGGTGTACTCCCACGAGTTGGAGGTGACCTTGTACGACTTGCCGATGCCCCCGGTCGCCAGCACGACCGTCGGCGCCCGGAAGACCACGAAGCGCCCCGACTCGCGCCAGTAGCCGAACGCCCCGGCGATCGCGCCGGACCGGTCGCGCAGCAGCTCGGTGATCGTGCACTCGGCGAAGACGCGCAGCTTGCCGTCGTCGGCCCCCTCATGACCGGCCGCGCGGGCGTCCCCCTGCTGCAGCGAGACGATCTTCTGCTGCAGCGTGCGGATCAGCTCCAGGCCGGTGCGGTCGCCGACGTGCGCGAGGCGCGGGTACTCGTGGCCGCCGAAGTTGCGCTGGCTGATGCGCCCGTCCGGGGTGCGGTCGAACAGCGCGCCGTACGTCTCCAGCTCCCAGACCCGCTGGGGCGCCTCCTTCGCGTGCAGCTCGGCCATCCGCCAGGAGTTGAGGAACTTGCCGCCGCGCATGGTGTCGCGGAAGTGCACCTGCCAGTTGTCGTTGCTGTTGACGTTGCCCATCGAGGCGGCGATGCCGCCTTCGGCCATCACGGTGTGCGCCTTGCCGAACAGCGACTTGCAGATGACCGCGACGCGCATGCCCTCTTCGCGAGCGGCGATGGCGGCGCGCAAGCCGGCGCCGCCTGCGCCGATGATGAGGACGTCGTAGTTGTGCTTCTCGATCTCCGTCACGAAGGCGGAACTCCTCTAGTTGATGATGCGCGGGTCGCCGAACGCGCCGGACGACACCAGCGCAATGTAGGCGTCGGTCGCCATGAGCGTGCCGAGCGTGATCCACGCGAGCTGCATGTGCTTGCGATTGAGCTTCGAGACGAACGTCCAGGCCTGGTAACGCAGCGGATGCGCCGAGAAGTTGCGCAGCCGACCGCCGACGATGTGCCGGCAGGAGTGGCACGAGAGCGTGTAGGTCCAGAGCATGACGACGTTCACCAGCATCACGAGCGTGCCCAGCCCGATGCCCAGCCCGCCGTCGCCACCCTGGAACGCGCGGATGAGATCCCAGGTGTTGAGCACCGAGATCAGCATCGCCACGTAGAAGAAGTAGCGGTGCGCGTTCTGCAGGATCAGGGGGAAGCGCGTCTCGCCGGTGTACCGGCCGTGCGGCTCGGCGACCCCGCAGGCCGGCGGGGACTGCCAGAACGAGCGGTAGTAGGCCTTGCGGTAGTAGTAGCAAGTCAACCGGAACCCGAGCAGGAACGGCAGCACGAGCACAGCGAGCGGGACGAACGGCGGGAAGTGCCCGAACCAGGTGCCGAGGTCGCGTGCCTCGGGCGGGCAGGACTTGGTGACGCACGGCGACGTGAACGGCGAGAGGTAGTGGTACTTCTCGACGAAATAGGCGCGCTGGCTCGCGGTGCGCAGCAGGGCATAGATCACCCAGATGGACAGGAAGACGACGGTGAGCGTCGGTTCCTGCCACCAGCGATCGGTGCGCAGGGTGCGTTCGGAGAGGTCGGCTCGACCCGGAGCGCCGGTGCCGACAGGCAGGCTGCGCGCGCGCGTCACCGGCTCGAGCCGCCGGACGTCCCGTGGTAGCCGCCCACGCCCTCGTCGTCCGCGTCCGCCCACAACGACGGGTCGAGCGGGGTGTCGTCGATCATCTGCACCGCGTGCGGCGCCGTCTCGGCCGGTGGCGGCACGTCATCGAGTTCGGCGGCGTCCAGATCCAGTCGATCGAGGTCGCCGAGCAAGCGCTTGACCGCGGGGATGTCGCCGTACCGGCTGCGGACGTCGCCGACGACCGAGCGCAGCTCGTCGACGGCGCGGCGCAGCACATTCAATTCGCTCGTGACGGCCATACTCAGCTCCTGATGTCGTCTCCCGTCAGGGAGTCTGTCGCGAACGCGCGGTGTTGCCAAGATCTCGGCGCACCGGGGTGTCGCGCCGGTCGCCACCGGCCGCACCGGCGGTGGACGGCCGTCTACAGCCCCCGCATCGGCGGCGTACAGCGGGGCGCGCAGCGGCCGGGAACACGGGCGAGGGTGCCGATGTTCTCGTGTAAGCTCGTGGGCTGGCGCGAACGCCACGCGATCAGCCCGACAACGCAGGTGACTCTGCACCGGTGGGACGGTCGTACGCGGCGGGAGCGACGCCCCCTTAGCTCAGTCGGCAGAGCGTCTCCATGGTAAGGAGAAGGTCTACGGTTCGATTCCGTAAGGGGGCTCTGGCAGCCGGCGGCGGCCTGTCCTCAAGCCTGCGGCCGCCGCGTCAGCCAGGGGCGGGGTAGCTCAGTCTGGTAGAGCAAGCGGCTCATAATCGCTGTGTCGCCGGTTCAAGTCCGGCCCTCGCTACAGACCGACCGCCGAGATACCGGCGATCGGTGCGCGACCCGGATGCCGGGTCGCAGACGAACGCAATGGAAGGGGCACCCTCGTGGCAGCCACCGATGTACGCCCGAAGATCACCTTGGCCTGCCAGGAGTGCAAGCACCGCAACTACATCACCCGCAAGAACCGGCGCAACGATCCGGACCGCCTGGCGATGAACAAGTTCTGCCCGAACTGCGGCAAGCACACCGAGCACCGCGAGACGCGTTGAGCGCCGTCCGCCTCGCCTGACGGCCGGCCTCCAGCAACTGAAAGCGCCCCGCTCCGGCCACCGCCGGGGCGGGGTGTTCTTCATGCGTCCATCGCACGCAGATCCTGTGACGGCGCGTCGCGGACACTCTGCCGGGGTTGTTACGGTGGTCCCTGTCACACCTTTACAGGCGGGAGCCATGCGCAAGCACACGCCGCAAGCGGACGAGCCCCCCGGGGCCGCCGCCGACGGCCGCCGCCTGCGCTGGGCAGAGCACCGCAGCCGGCGGCGCACCGCCTTCGTGACGGCCGGCGCCGAGGCGATCGACCGATTCGGCCCCGAGGCCAGCGCCGAGCAGATCGCCGAGGTCGCCGGCGTGAGCCGCACGGTGCTCTACCGCTATTTCCGCGACCGCGAGGACCTTCGGCAGGCGATTGCCGACCACGTCGCCGCGTCGGTTCTGGAATCGGTCCTGCCGAACCTTCGGCTGTCGCCAGACTCCACGCCGCACGACGTCATCGAGTCCGTCATCGAAGTGATCGTCGGCTGGTTGGACGAGCACCCGAACCTCTACCACTTCTTGCGCTCGCGGCGCTCGCTCGAGGCCGTCGAGAACACGCTCGCAGACCGGGTCGCGAGCCTGTTCAAGGTCTTCCTGATGTTCTTCGGAATCGACGACGACGCCGCGGAGCCCGGTGCCTACGGGCTCGTCGGGCTGGTCGAGTCGACCGGCGCCTGGTGGCTGTCGCGGCGCACGATGTCCCGCGAGAAGCTCACCGACCTGCTGTGCCGGGGCGTGTGGAACCTGCTCGAAGGCACCGCGCGCTCGAATGGCGTCTCAGTCGGCTACGACGACCCGCTGCCCTTCGAGGCACTTACCCGCGCCGAGGGCGCCGCCGCGGCGAGTCCGCCGCGGGAGCAGGCCCGATGACCGGACCGGCCACAACCGGCCCGCACCTCGGCGATGGCTACGACGGTCCCGCAGAACTGGAGGTGGAGGGCCGCAGTGTCCCGGTCGACGTGACGCTGCGCGGGCACTTCGATCCGATCACCGGGTCCTACCGGTGGTACGGCCGCATCGCGGCGCGGCCGGAGGTTGCCGATGTGGTCGCCTCGGGCATACGCACCGTCACGCTCCGCACGCCGTTCGGCGCGGCGAGCACGGCACTGACGGATATCGACACGTGGGGTCGTCCTCGGGTCGAGGGCATTGGCGCGGCGCCGTTCGACGTCCTCCGATCGATCGAAGACCCTGACGCGGGCTGATCGCCGAGCGTTACCGTCGGGGCATGCACGACACCGTGGCGGCGGGCCGCCGATGACTCTCGACCAGTCGTATGTCGGGCGCGTGTATCCGCCCACCGAGCCGTACGAGGTGAGTCGCGAGAAGATCCGCGAGTTCGCCGATGCGCTGAACGATCCGAACCCGGCGTACCGCGACGCCGCGGCGGCCGGCGAACTCGGTCACCCCGATGTCATCGCTCCGCCGACGTTCGGCATCATCCTGACGCTTCAGGCGGGGCACCAGGTCATCACCGATCCCGGCTTCGGCATGGACTACTCCCGCGTCGTGCACGGCGAACAGCGCTTCGAGCACGTGCGCCCGATCCGCGCGGGGGACGTGCTGCAGGTGGTCGTCGCCGTCGAGAGCGTGCGCGCCGCGGCGGGCAACGACATCGTCGGCCTACGCGCCGAGGTGCGCACCGTCGATGGGGCCGAGATCCTGCGCGCCTTCTCGACCATCGTCGCCCGCGGGACCGCGGCATGAGCGGCGCGACGATCGAACCCGGCTTCGCGCTGCCCGGCCAGACCTTCGCCATCAGCCGGTTCGACCTGGTGCGGTACGCCGGAGCGTCCGGCGACTTCAACCCGATCCACTGGAACGAGCGGGTCGCGACGTCCGTGGGGCTGCCCGACGTGATATCCCACGGGATGTTCACCATGGCCGAGGCGGTCAGGGTGGTCACCGACTGGGTGGGCGACCCGGCCGCGGTGATCGAGTACGGCGTGCGCTTCACGCGGCCTGTGGTCGTCCCGGACCCGGACGGTGCCCGACTGGATGTGAGCGCCGCCGTCCGCGCGGTCCGCGACGACGGGCTTGTCGAGATCGACCTCACGGCGACCGTCGGCGGCGAGACGGTTCTGGCCAAGGCTCGCGCCGTCGTGCGCCTGCCCGACGGATTCAGCGGCGGCGGCTCCGCAGCGTGAGGCGGGCGGTGGCCGGGGTCGTCGTCGCCCTGGTCCTGACGGCGGGGTGCACGTCGGTGTCCTCAGGCAGCGGGCACCGGGCGACCGCGTCGGGCACGACGACCTCGCCCCCCGCGCCGGCCCCCACTACGTCCGCAGGGCAGTCAGGCCCGCCGACGTCGCCGGCCGCGTGCCCGTCGACCTACGCGGCGCCGGACCCGCACCGGCCGAAAGTGACGCTCGGTTTCACCGTGACGCCCGACCTCGCGATCGTGCGCGGCACCGAGCATGTCGTGTTCACGCCCGACAAGGACGTCACCGAGCTCGTCTTCCGGCTCACCGCGAACACCGCGAACACGGTGGCGTCGGGCAATCGCATCGACGTCACGTCCGCGCGGGCGGACCACGGCGCGGGCGCACCCACGTACACGCGCGCGGGTGCGGCGGCTGCTACCCAAGGCGGCCTGCTGCACATCCCCTTCGCCGGCCCGGTCCGTGCCGGCACGACCGTGACCGCCGATCTCGCGTTCACGGTGACGCTCGGCGCTGAATCATTCGACCGCTTCGGGCGCACCGGAGACGGCCCCGGCCGGTACGCGTGGTTCGGCTCGGCGCAACCGCTGCTTGCGTGGCAGCGGGGATTCGGCTGGCACGGGGAGGACTTGGCCGGATTCACCGCCGAGAGCGCGACGAGCGAGGCGATGGACACCGACCTCACCGTGACGGCTCCGGCCGCCGCGACCGTGATCATGTCCGGCGATCCGGTCACGCCTGCGCCGATCGGTGGAACGCGTACCTGGCACTCGGTCGTCGCCACCGCTCGCGACGTCAGCGTCGCGATCGGGCACTTCCAGCTGAGCGACACCGTGGTCGGGCAGACCCGGCTGCGGATCGGCGCCTTCTCGGCCGCGGCGCGAGACGCGCTCGTCCCGCGATTCACCAGGGCGATCACGCAGCTGAGCAAGCGGTTCGGCCCGTTCCCGTTCCCCTCGCTGTCCGTCGCGCGAGTGCCCGTCTCGGGCGGCGGCATCGAGTACCCGAGTTCGATCCTGATGCTGGACGGCACGAACCTCGTGGCGGTGCATGAGACGGCGCACCAGTGGTTCTACGCGATGGTGGGGGACTCGCAGGCCGCGGACCCGTGGCTCGACGAGGCGTTCGCCACCTACGCCGAGCAGCTGGTGAACGGCGACGCCGACCCGTCCGCGCTTCAAGCCCCGGGCGCCGTCGATCGCTCGACCGAGTCGTACGGCAGCGATGAGCAGGACTACTACTTCGTGACGTACGCGAAGGGTTCCGCGGCGCTTCACGCGGCGCGAGCAGCTGCCGGCCCCGCTCGCTGGGACGCCGCTCTGCGTTGCTACGTCAACGCCAACGCGTGGCGGATCGCCGATCCGTCCGATCTGGCGCGCGCCCTGCGCGGCCTGCCGGCAGCCGTCGCGGTCTTGCGCAAGGCAGGCGCTCTGCGGTGATCGCCCTGCGTGGGGCGAGCTCCGGGGCGAGCCGCACACCGGCTCATTGGCTGTCGGCGACCAGCTTCGCGATCCGGCCGACGCCCTCGGCGAGATCGTCGTCGCCGAGCGCATACGACATCCGCAGGTAACCCGTCGTCCCGAAGGCCTCGCCCGGGACGACGGCGACCTCGGCCTCCTCGAGGATGACGGTGGCGAGCTCGGCGGACGTGCTCGACACCCGGCCGCGTAGCGGCCGGCCGAGCAGGCCCTTCACCGACGGGTAGACGTAGAACGCGCCCTGCGGCTCCGGGCAGACCACGCCCGGGATGTCGCCGAGCATCGACACGATCGTGCGGCGGCGGCGGTCGAAGGCCGCGCGCATGTCGGCGACGGCGGACAGGTCGCCGCTGACGGCGGCCAGCGCGGCGACCTGCGCGACGTTGGAAACGTTCGAGGTCGAGTGCGACTGCAGGTTCGAGGCCGCCTTGACGACGTCGGCCGGCCCGATGAGCCAGCCCACCCGCCACCCGGTCATGGCATACGTCTTGGCGACGCCGTTCAGGATGACGACGCGGTCGCCGAGCTCTGGCGCCTCGGTGGCGATCGATGCGTTGCGGGCGTCCCCGTACACGAGATGCTCGTAGATCTCGTCGGTGACGACCCAGAGCTCGTGCTCGGCGGCCCAGCGGCCGATCTCACGCACCTGCTCGGGCGGGTACACCGCGCCCGTCGGGTTTGACGGCGATACGAACAACACGACCTTGGTGCGCGCGGTGCGCGCCGCCTCGAGCTGCTCGGCGCTGGCGAGGTAACCCGTCGTTTCGTCGGTGACGACCTCGACAGGCACCCCGCCGGCCAGCCTGATGGCCTCGGGGTACGTCGTCCAGTACGGGGCGACGAGCAGCACCTCGTCGCCGGGGTCGAGCAGGGTCGCGAACGCGTTGTAGACGGCCTGCTTGCCGCCGTTGGTGACGAGCACCCGGCTGCCGTCGACCTCGTACCCGGTGTCGCGCTTGGTCTTGACCGCGACGGCCGCCCGCAGCTCGGGCAATCCTGCGACCGGCGTGTACCGGTGGTTCTTCGGGTCGCGTGCCGCGGCGACGGCCGCCTCGACGATGTAGTCAGGGGTGGGGAAGTCCGGCTCGCCCACGCCGAAACCGATGACCGGACGGCCCGCGGCCTTCAACGCCTTGGCCTTGGCATCGACGGCGAGAGTGGCGGATTCAGCGATGGCGGCGACGCGCTCGGAGATGCGATGTCCCATAACCCCATCATCTCAGACGCATCGGGCGGTTTTCAGCGGCTGCGCGCCGCCTCGATGAGCGGGACACTGCGTCGATGCAAGTTCCGGTACTGAGCCCGTTGACCCGCGCGATCAACCGCAACCACCGGCTCGACGGGCGCTGCTTCGACCAGGCGACGCCGTTCGGCCCTCCTGCCGGGCGCTACCGCACGGTGCACTACGGGGTGATGGTGCCGGGGCTGCCCCCACCGCTGCGGTTCATGAACGTCATCGCGGTGATCGGCCAGCCGCGCATCCCGATCTGGCGCAACGGGCACCTCGTCGAGACGACGCCGGCCGACACGGTGTCCCTGCTGACCGCGACCGGCGCGCCGGGCGGGGCTCGGCACGTCGGACTCAGTGCGGCCGAGGACTGCGACCTCGCCGCGGACGGCAGCCGGCTACGGTTCGGGGACGAGGTGGAGATCACCGGCGCGTTTCCCGACTATCGGGTGCGGCGCCCGGACCCCGGCACCGGTTTCGACCTGCGGCTGACCGCGTCCCGCACGGTCAGCCATTTCGCCCACCTAGCCGGCGGGCTGTATGACCACTGGTCGCTGCTATGCCGCTACGCCGGCACCTTTCGCCTCGGGGGAATCGATCTGCCGGCGGCCGGGCTCGCCAACCTCGAGTACGCCCGCGGCGCGGACATCGCGTTGCCGTTGCGCGCATTCACCTATCAGATCGTCGACGTGGACGACCGCACCCAGGTGTTGTTCGGCCGGGTGCTCGGACCGGCGCGCTCCCGCCTGCAACACGAGGTCTACGTCCGCAGCCTGGACGAGCCGAGCCGGCTGCATCGCACGGGTGTCCGGTCAGAGGTGCTGGAGTACGAGTCCGCCCCGCGTCGCACGCCGGACGGTCGGCCGATGCGGCTGCCGGTGCGGTTCCGGTGGTCGGCAGACGGGGCCGGGCACCGTCCCCTCGTCCGGGTCGAGGGGACCGCGACCGGTGACTGGGCGTACGGCATGGCGGCGGGGTATGCAGGAAGCTTCGACTGGACCGGGACGTTCACAGGTAAGGAGGTCGGCGGGACCGGCTACATCGAGTGGATCGGCTGAGGGCGGCCGACCCCCGGCACGCGGGTTGGAGCTGACGGGCCGCGACCCGTAGACTGGCGCGTCGGGGTCCATCGTGGCCTTGCGTCAGCATGCTCAGGGCTTGTCGGCGTGAGACCCGCCGGACGCCATTGAGGTCCCTAGGGGCGTGGCTCAATTGGTAGAGCACCGGTCTCCAAAACCGGCGGTTGCAGGTTCGAGTCCTGTCGCCCCTGCGTCTGAAAGCACGACCGTGAACAAATTCCGAGAGGAGAACTCGTGACCGCGACCCGCACCGACGCCGCGAGCCCCCGCCCGACGGGCGGCCGAGGCGGCCGGCCGACGAGGTTCGTCCGCGAGAGCATCTCGGAAATGCGCAAGGTCCTCTGGCCCTCGCGCAACGAGCTGGTGACCTACTCGATCGTCGTGATCATCTTCGTGGTGATCATGGTGGCGATCGTCGCCGGCCTCGACATCGGGTTCGCGAAGCTGGTGCTGCTGGTCTTCGGCTGATCGGCACCGCATCGCCACCCGCTCCGCGCACCACCACGAGAAGAGAGATTGTGTCCGAGTACGAGAACGGCGCCGGCCGCGATTCGGTCGCCAGCGACCACCCCGAGCTCGACAACCCGTTCGGCACCGCCCGCAGCGAGTCGGCGGAGGCGGTCGAGAACGGTCCCGTCGACCTCACCGAGGCTGCCCGCCTGCTCGGCGCGGACGACGCCGACTCCACCGCCACGGCCGACGACTCCGCGGATCTCGACCTGCTCGCGTCCGACGCCGCGGCCCAGGATGTGGCAGCCGCCGGCGAACCGGCAACCGACACCACCGACACCACCGTGGTTGCCGATGGGGGCGAGTCCGCCGACGGAGCCGAGGAGGCGAACGGCGAGGCCGCTGAGGAGAGCGCCGACGAGGATCCGGTCGAGGCGTTGCGCCGCGAACTGCGCGTCGCATTCGGCGACTGGTACGTCGTGCACTCCTACGCCGGTTACGAGAACAAGGTGAAGACCAACCTCGAGAGCCGCATCCAGTCACTCGACATGGAGGACTACATCTTCCAGGTCGAGGTGCCGACCGAAGAGGTCGTCGAGATCAAGAACGGCAAGCGCCAGCAGGTGCAGCGCAAGGTCTTCCCGGGCTACATCCTGGTGCGCATGGACCTCAACGACGAGTCGTGGGGCGCGGTGCGCAACACGCCGGGCGTCACCGGCTTCGTCGGGGCGACGTCGCGCCCGTCGCCACTCACGCTGGACGAGGTCGTCAAGATCCTCGCCCCCGCGACCCAGAAGGCCGCTGCCGTCGGCACCGGGCGTCACGGCGCCGCTGGCGGCGAGAAGGCCGCGCCGATCACCGTCGAGTTCGAGGTCGGCGAGTCGGTCACCGTCATGGACGGACCGTTCGCGACACTGCCCGCGACGATCAGCGAGATCGACGCGATGCACCAGAAGCTGCACGTGCTGGTATCCATCTTCGGCCGCGAGACGCCGGTCGAACTGTCCTTCAGCCAGGTCTCCAAGATCTGACCTGCCGACGCCCACAGAACACAGAGAAGAAGAGAAGTCATGCCTCCCAAGAAGAAGCTCGCCGCGATCATCAAGCTGCAGATCCAGGCGGGTGCCGCGAACCCGGCGCCGCCGGTCGGTCCCGCGCTCGGACAGCACGGCGTCAACATCATGGAGTTCTGCAAGGCGTACAACGCCGCCACCGAGTCCCAGCGCGGGCAGGTCGTCCCCGTCGAGATCTCGGTCTACGAGGACCGTTCCTTCACCTTCGTCACCAAGACGCCACCAGCCGCGCGCCTGCTGCTCAAGGCGGCGGGTGTCGAGAAGGGCAGCGGCGAGCCGCACAAGACCAAGGTCGCCAAGGTGACCATGGACCAGGTGCGCGAGATCGCGCAGAGCAAGATGGAAGACCTCAACGCGAACGACATCGACCAGGCTGCGAAGATCATCGCGGGTACCGCCCGGTCGATGGGCATCACCGTCGAAGGATGAGAACCAGCCCCGGCATTGTTGTGCCGGGGTGAATGAGTGGGAGGGCAGCGAAGGCCGCTGCCCGCTGACCACAGACCCGGTCAGTCCGGGAGATGGAGTACGGAAATGAAGCACAGCAAGGCTTACCGCAAGGCCGCAGAGCTGGTCGAGGAAGGCAAGATCTACTCCCCGCTCGAGGCTGCAGGCATCGCCAAGCAGGCGTCCCCCACCAAGTTCGACGGCACCGTCGAGGTCGCGATGCGGCTGGGCGTCGACCCGCGCAAGGCCGACCAGATGGTCCGCGGCACGGTCAGCCTGCCGCACGGCACCGGCAAGACCGCCCGCGTCATCGTCTTCGCGACCGGCGACAAGGCCGAGGAAGCCCGCGCCGCCGGCGCGGACAAGGTCGGCAGTGACGACCTGATCCAGGAGATCACCGACGGCTTCCTGGACTTCGACGCCGCGATTGCCACCCCGGACCAGATGGCCAAGGTCGGCCGGATCGCCCGAGTGCTCGGCCCGCGCGGCCTGATGCCGAACCCGAAGACCGGCACGGTCACCCCCGACGTCGCGAAGGCCGTCGCCGACATCAAGGGCGGCAAGATCAGCTTCCGGGTCGACAAGCAGGCCAACCTGCACCTCGTCATCGGCAAGGCCTCGTTCGACACGGCGCAGCTCGTCGAGAACTACGCTGCCGCGCTGGACGAGATCCTGCGAGCCAAGCCGTCGTCGTCGAAGGGTCGGTACCTGCGCAAGGTCACCTTTGCCACGACGATGGGCCCCGGCATCCCGGTCGACGCCAACCGCACCCGCAACCTGCTCGAGGACACGCCCGCACAGGCCTGATCACCCGTTCGACGAGAGCCGGGCAGCCGCGCTGCTCGGCTCTCGCCCGTTTGCCAGCTTGATCAAGTTAGCGTCGAGCTTTCCGATTTCCCGTTTTGCGCCTCGAGGAGTTCCGTGCGCCGCGCCCTCTTGCTCGTCGTTGTTGCCAGTTCGACGTTCGCCGGTGCGGCGGTACTCGCGCCGTCCGCGTCGGCGGCGGGTGCGGGGAGCACCTACGTCGCGCTACCGGTACCGCAGCGAGTCGTCGACACCCGGACCGGGGCGGCCGGCAACCACAAGGGGGCGGTGCCCGGCGGACACGGCATCTCGGCGCTATTCGCCGGCCGCGGCGGCGTGCCAACAGCAGCGACCACAGTGGTGGCGACGATCACTGCCGTCTCGCCCACCGCCACCGGGGGCATCGTCGGCTACGTCGGCAGCCGCCCCACCGCGACGAACCTGCAGTTCAGTGCCGGCCACTCCGTGAGCGACACGGCGATCCTGCAACTCTCGTCGGGCCGGGTGAATCTCTTCAACCAGGCGGCGCGCGGCACCGTGCAGATCGTCGTGGACGTCTCGGGCTACTACGTCGCGGGCGCCAGTTCGGCTGATCCCGGCACGTATCACCCGGTCCAGCCCAGCCGCGTGGTCGACACGCGCACCGGTGTGGCCGGCAATCGCAAGGGGCCGGTCCCGTCGGGCGGCGGCACTTCCGCGACCATCGGCGGCCACGGGGGGGTGCCGGTGTCGGCGGGCGCAGTTGCCGTGACCATCACCGTGGTGAACGCGAAGCAGGCGGGCATGATCATCGGCTACCGCCCCGACGAGCCCAAGCAGAATCTCGGCCTGCTGCACTTCGTGCCCGGGGCAAGCACCTCGGGCTTCGCGGTGCTGCGTCTCAGCGGCGGCCGCGTCATTGTCGGCAACACCTCGGCGGGGACGGCCGACGTAATCGTCGACGTCCAGGGGTACTACGACATCGGTTTCGCGCAGTCCGCGAACGCGTTCCAGACCGTGATCCAGTCGCGGGTGCGGGCCGGCGGCGCCGTCGGCGCCAATGCCAGCGTGGCGATCCCGGTCGCCGGCAAGGGCGGTATCCCGCTCAGTGGTGCGGCGGCCGCACTGGTCACCCTGCACGTCGTCACGCCGGCCAAGGCCGGTGGCTTGCAGGTCTACCGGCCCGATCAGCCGCGTCCGAGTTCGCCGACCGTGCTGCAGTTCGCGGCGGGGCAGACCATGTCCAACGTCGTGCTCGCCCCGATCTCCGGCGGCAACATCGAGGTCCACAACTCGTCGGCCGGGGCAGCCACCCTGGTCGTCGACATCGACGGCTACGTGCCGGCTGCCGCGATACCGGCCGTGACGAGTACCTCGACCGCCCGCTACCTGAACGACCTGACGTCGAGCGTCGCCTTGGACCAGCTCGCCATGAACGGACACGGCTGCGACGACGCGACCGCTGGGAACACCTTCGTCCTGCTCGACGTCGGCGCCCAATCGGTGACCGGCCCGACCCTCAGCACGGCCAACCCCGGCGTGGTCGTCGCCAAGGCGTCCGGCCGGGTTCCACTGCCCTATCCGGACCTCAAGTCCATCATGGTCAGTTACTTCGCTGGCTACTCGAGATGCGCGCCGGCCGGGATTGGAACGCCGAAGATCGCCATCGGAACGAACAACGATGGCGACTGGAACACGACCGATCCCCACTACAGTCCGGCCGCGCGCGGCGCCGACTGGGCCGACCTGATCAGAGACCTCGGCGCCGATCCATCGAGCACGGGGCTGACCGTCGTCGGGGCCAACGACATCGAGGCAGGCTTCGCCAGTACGCAGGCTCAGGCCGCGCAGTGGGAGGCCGCGTACTTGGCCGCCGATCCGGATGTGCAGCTGATCTTTAACGGCTCCGCCGATGGCTGCCCGAAGACCTGGACCACAAACGCCACCTGCGCACACAGCTGGACCGAGAAGCAGTACTACGCCTTGGCGACCGGCCCGCGCACCACGGCCCTGCCTCAGATCTACTTCGGCTACATGGCCACGCAGTGGGCCGAGATCGACGCTTCCGGGGGCGGGAACCTCCGGTTCGCCGGCGTCCTCACCGAGTACGCACTCGATTCCGGAACGCTCACGCCGGCCCAAGGGCACGCGGCCCTGCTCCGAGCGGTGAGCTCAGTTACAGGTGTGGCCGTCGGTGGCACGGTTGCCGACATCCACGACGCCTGACGATCAGTTGGCTCGGTGCGGCGTGGCCGGATCGATGCCGTGCGCCGCGAACACCGTGGCAATCGCGTGGAGCGGATCACTGTCGGTGCCGGCGTGACGTAGCGCCAACGCGATGAGGTGGCAGCGGTGCTCGCCGAATGTCATCCCGTTGTCCGGGTAGGCCGCGACCGCCGCGCCGGCCGCGATCGGCTGGCACAGCGGCGGTCGGACAGGAAGCAGGAGCGGGGCCAGGTCGTCGAGCAACGGCGCGGGCAGCGCGTCGAGCGTCGGCAGGTCCAGCACTGCGGCCGCCAGGCGCCGCACCCGCCGCGGGTGGGTCGCGCAGGCCAGCGTCCACGGGGCGGTGGAGCCGCCCAACGAGGTGGTCACCGTCCGGACGAATTCCGCGAGCCGATCCGGACGCGGGGTGAACAGGACGCGTACCGAGCCGGGACGGGTCCGCGGCGGGGTCCATGACTCACCCCACGTGCGCCACCATCCGTCGGCTCCGATGACGTCGTGCCGGTCGATGACGAGGACACCGTCGCGGGAGGTCCGGAGGCTGCTGCCGGCGTGGGCGTTGCGGTAGATCCCGGCGAGGGGACGGC
>JAVHVN010000025.1:0-3637 GCA_032160545.1 Pseudonocardiales bacterium
GGATCAGCTGATTCACAATTCGCGCTGACCCCGAGTGGCGCCGCTCACGAACTGGATGCCAGGCGGGCGAGGCTGCCGCGGATGACGCGTCGTTGCCGGAGGCTCGTCATGCACTGTCCGCGGATCCGGACGAGCTGCTGCGCGGCATGAGAGGCCGAGCAGCATGAACTCGTTCACCGGCCTGTTCGTCAACGCGGACGACGCCGTCCTGCCGATGCACGCCGGGGCTGACTCAGCTTGCGAGGCCTGGCGCATGTCGTTTCGCCGCGCGGGTGCCCACCATCTTCTTCGATCGGCGTGAGCATCCGCTTATCGGCAGATCCGGTCGTCATGTGCGGATGCCTTGTACGCGGCGAGGATGTCGTTGGGTGGCGGCGAGGCGATGATCGGCTCGGGAAGACGTCCGTTGATGTCTGCCGTGAATCGGTTGGGTTGGTCGGCCCTTGCCGATGGCGCCCAGGAGGACGGCAGGCGACGCGCTGATGTTGGGCGACCTTGGCTCCGTCAGGTCAGAAGGTCGCGGTGTCGATGACGAAGCGGTATCGGACGTCGCTGGCGACCACGCGGTCGTAGGCCGCGTCGATCTGCTCCCCGGAGATGACCTCGATCTCGGCACCGAGGTTGTGCGCGGCGCAGAAGTCCAGCATTTCCTGGGTTTGCCGGATGCCGCCGATCATCGAGCCGGCCCAGCTGCGGCGCATCGGGATCAGGGCAAAGGCCGGCACGGACAGCGGCTCGGGCGGCGCGCCGACGTTGACCATCGTGCCGTCCAGCCGAAGCAGTGAGAGGTACTTGTCCATCGGCAGTGTCGCCGACACCGTGTTGACGATCAGGTCGAAGGACCCAGCGAGCTTCTCGAACGTCTGATCATCATTGGTCGCATAGAAATGGTCCGCGCCAAGGCTCAGACCGTCGGCCTGCTTGGACAACGTCTGCGACAACACCGTGACCTCAGCACCCAGCGCATGCGCGATCTTGACGCCCATGTGCCCAAGGCCGCCCAGCCCGACAATGGCCACGTTCTTACCAGGGCCCGCGCCCCAATGCTTCAGCGGCGAGTACAGGGTGATGCCGGCACACAGCAGTGGCGCGGCCTGATCAAGCCCGACACCCTCGGGAATCTCCACCACGAAGTCCTGGTCCACGACTATGTGCGTGCTGTAACCACCGTCGGTCGGACGGCCGTCCCTACCGATGGCGTTGTAGGTGCCGATATTGCCCTTCAGGCAGTACTGCTCCTCACCGGCCAAGCAGTTCTCGCACTCGCGACAGGAATCGACCATGCATCCAACGCCGACCCGATCACCCACGGCGTACTTGTCAACCTCGGAGCCGATCTCCTCGACCACGCCCGCGATCTCATGACCCGGCACCAGCGGGAAGATTGCCTCGCCCCACTCCTCGCGGGCGGTGTGGATATCGGAATGGCAAATACCAGCGTAAGCAATCTTGATCGACACATCGCGAGGCCCGAGGTCCCGCCGCTGAATCGTGGTCTTCTCGAACGGAGCCTTGGCGGCAGGAGTGGCGTAGGCGGTTACGGAACGCATGGGTGGCTGTCTCCTCGGCCCTGGGACGTCTTGTGTCAGCGATGTGGTGTTGACGATCGAGATCAGCCTCTCGCAGCGCCCCTTGTCGCGGCATTACCGGCAGCGGCCGTCCTACATGGCGGCTCGCAGGAATTCCCTGGTCCTGCTGGCAGGCTAGCCACGTCGAATTCACCTCTCGCCTCGGTCGCCTCGATCGGCATCGCCCCGTGGGTCGGACTGCTCCTCGACGATCAGGCGAAACTGCGCCTGCTTCGTAGCCCGTCCCGGAAGCGCCGACGGCGCACGGGTTCGAACCTCGGTCATGACTCGGCGGGTGAGTGCTATCGCGCTCTCGGCCGTTCCCGGCTGCCCGCCCGCAGGCTCGAAGATCTCGACGCGGATACGTGGTCGGCGGGGAAAGCGGACGATGTCTACTGCACCGACGACGCTCACGCCGAGTACCCGGGTCTCCGGGGTCGACAGGGCGAGGCGGCCGGCGCCGCTGAGGAAGCGCATCTGTCGGCCCCGCGAAACGGTGCCCTCCGGGAAGATGCCGATGCACTGACCGTGTACCAAATGCTCGATCGCCGCAGCAAGGGCTTCCCTGTCGCCTCGTCCCCGATCGATCGGGATCTGGCCCATCCGGTCGAGGACCCACGCCATCGGCTTTGAGTTCCACAGCGACGACTTCGCCAACGCCCGGATCTGTCGATGGCGAACTGCGACCCCGACAACGATCGGGTCCCAGCCGCTGTCGTGATTGACCATGAGGATGGTCGGTCCGCTGGCCGGGATTAGATCCTCGCCGTCGACGTCGAGGCGCCCCCACCACCGCACAACCGGCGTCGAGACTGCCATCACCAGCCGGTAGGTACGCGGTATCCGCTCATCTGACACGAGATCAGCATTGCCCACTCCGATCTCGATGGATATGCCCGGTCAATGACGCGGCCGCCGCCGTCCCGGTTACGACGGCGATGCGGATGGCGAACTCGACGCCGGCGGGGGCGACGGGGTGGTGGGCGACGCGGACGAACTCGTCGGGGAGGGCGTCGGCGAGGTCGTCGCAGAGCCGGAGGGACTCGGTGAAGCCGAGGGTGTGGCTGTCGAAGTCGGCGTGGGGGTCGTCGTGGGGCTCGACGTCGGGGAGGGGGCGGTCGGGGTCGGCGCGCTCGGCGACGGGGTGGCCGGGTTCGCGGAGCCGGCCACCGGCGCCGGCGCCGGCGCGACCAGGGCCGGCGACTGCACCTGTGTTGCCGTGGGTGCCGCCGCGAGAAGCGCGAGGACGACGGCGGCCCCCGCGCCAACCACCGCCACGCCGCTGGCGGCGAGCGCGCCGCGGACCACGGTCGGCTGACGGAGGAACTCTGTCCGCCGGCGCTGTCGCAGGTCCGGAGGGAGTGCCGCCCGCTGCGCCGAGAGGCTGTTGAAGGGCGCGGCGGCGAAACCGAGCGTCGGAAAGAACAGCAGCGCGGCGAGCAGCGGCCCGCTCAGGGTGGTGGGGTGGGCCAAGGCGGCCGCGATGCCGACCGCGCCGCATGCGGCCAGCAGGCTCTCCGCCCGGTTGGCTTTGATCACCTGCCACCAGGAGGTCTGGTCGAACGTCTTCGGCGTGCGCATGAACACGGCTTCCTTCGCGAACAGCCCTTGCACCGAGGCACGCGCGACGACGAGCGACGTCGCCTGCCAGATGAAGAACGCGCCGAACGCATCGCGCCAGGAGGCGCCGGTGCCGCGACGCAGAAGCGCGACGGCACGTAGTAGGCCGAGCAGGACGAGCACCGGCACCGCGGCGACGAGGAATCCGGTCATCTTGCGGAACAGCTGCCCGCCGCCCTCTGCGAGGTTCGCGGCACCGGCCAGCAGGAACAGGTAGAAAATCAGACCCAGCAGATCGCCGTACCACTGCAGGCCGCCAGCCAGATATCCCCACCGCTGGCCCAGCGTCAAACGATTGCGCTCAGTGACCCGGCCGGGCAGCAGCGAGCGCCAGTACATCCGGAGGATCTGGATGCCACCGAAGCACCAGCGGTATCGCTGGCTCTTCAGTGCTTCGAACGTCAGCGGCATGATGCCCTGGCCGAACGAGCTGTCGACGTGCAACCCGG
>JAVHVN010000032.1:0-16408 GCA_032160545.1 Pseudonocardiales bacterium
GTCGTCGGGCAGGTCCGTCAGTTCCGGCAGTGTCTCGACGATGCTGAGCACCGCGTAGAAGGCGACTCGCTCAGCGCCGGTCGGGTTGTCGCCGAAGAGCAGCGTCAACGCGCGTAGCCGCAGGCGCTCGGACTCCTCGTCGAGGTGGTGCCGCTTCGCGGCCGGGTCATTGGCGGCCATGACCGCGTACTGGCGGTTGTCGACAAGAAACTCGGCGAGCCCGTTGACGAGGTGCTCGACGCGTGCACGCCGACTGCGGACTGTGGCGACGGTGTCGAGCAGAATCTCGATCCGTTCGAGCCCGGGGATCATCGCCGCGTGTAGGAGGTCGCTCTTGGCCCGGAAGTGGTAGTAGACGGCGGCCTTGGTCAGCCCCATCTCGTCGGCGATCATCTGCAGCGAGGTGGCGTCGTAGCCGAGTTCGGCGAACAACCGCTGCGCCGTGTGCAGGATCTGCTGCCTGGTCTGCTCGGCTTGCACTGCGCGGGTGGACGCGCCCTTTACCGGCGTCGCCATGGACGTGCTCCTCACTGCTGGACCGAAGCGCAGCATACCTGCGAATAGCTGGCGAGTCACTTGCCGCGCGTCCGGTGAGTCACTTGCTGTGAGTAAAGTAAGTCACTTGTCGATCAGCAAGTGATTCGCTTGACGCATGGCTAGCGAATTCTCTAGCGTGGAGCCCGCCGGAATTCGCGCTCAACCTCACTCGTGGAGCTCTGCCGCATGTCCAGCTACCTGTACCGTCTGGCCCTGTTCGCGTTCCGCCGCCGGCGACTCGTCCTGGCGGCCTGGCTGGCCGCGGCCATCGCCGCGATCGCGATCGCTCAACTCAGCGGGGGGAAGACGAACGACAACTTCACCATCCCCGGCACGGAGGCTCAGCATGCCGCCAACGTGTTGTCGGCCAAGCTGCCGGCGTTCAGCGGCGGCCAGAGCACGATCGTCTTCGCCACCATCAACGGCAGCGCGAAGGTCACCGATCCGTCCGTCAAGGCGGCCATCCAGACCGCGATGAGCAAGCTGAGGTCGGTGCCGCAGGTTTCGACCGCCGTCGATCCGTTCCAGGGGCAGCTGGTGTCGGCGAGCGGCACGGTGGCGCTCGGGCAGGTGCAGTGGTCGGCGAAGCCGACCAACGTGAAGGACGCCAACCTCACCGCGGTGACGGATGCGATGAAGCCGGTGCAGGCCGACGGCGTGCAGGTCGAATACAACGGCAGCGTCTATCCCGGTTGGCGCACCGTGCCCTCCCGGACGCCGGACCTGATCGGCCTGCTCGTCGCGTTCGTCATCCTGATGATCACCTTCGGTGCCTTCGCGGCCGCCGGCATGCCGATCCTCGGAGCGATCATCGGCGTGGTCACCACCCTCATGGGCATCACCGCGCTCGCATCGGTGCTGTCGATCGCGTCGGCCTCGACCACGGTCGCGCTGATGCTCGGGATGTCCTGCGGCATCGACTACGGGCTGTTCATCCTGTCCCGGCATCGAAGCAACCTGCTCCTCGGCATGACTCCGGAGGAGTCGGTGCCATTGGCGATGGGGACCGCCGGCAGCTCCGTGGTGTTCGCCGCCCTCACCGTGATCATCGCGCTGTGCGGCTTGATCGTCGTCGGCATCCCGTTCCTCACCGTCATGGGGCTAGCCGCCGCCGCATCGGTCGCCGTCGCGCTGCTCATCGCCCTGACGCTGCTGCCGGCGATGCTGGGCTTCGCCGGCACCAAGGTCGCCAAGTTCACCCGGCTGCCGCTGCTCGGAGCCCGGGCCGAGCGGGTCGCCCGCCGCTCGGCCGCCGACCCCGACAGCACGGCCGGCGCGCGCTGGGCCAAGTGGGTGGTGCGCCACCGCGTGCCCGTACTCCTCGGCGGGGTGATCTTGCTCGGCGTGCTCGCGATCCCAGCGACGAAGATCCAGCTCGGCCTGCCCGGCGGGGCATCGCAGGCCAAGGCCACCACCCAGCGCAAGGCCTACGACCTCACCACCGAAGGCTTCGGCGCCGGCTTCAACGGCCCGCTGCTGATCGTCGCCCAGAACGTCACCACGCCCTCGGCCACCCAGCAGATCGCGAGTGCATTGGCCACGGTGCCCGACGTCGCGAAGGTGACCCCGCTGTCCGGGCAGCACGGCGTTTCGCTGATCCGGGTGATCCCGAAGTCCGGGCCGAACGACCCAGCCACGACCACACTCGTGCACACGCTGCGCAACGACCGAGCAGCCATCGAGGGCCAGACCGGCGCGCACATCCTGATCGGCGGCACGACAGCGTCCAACATCGACGTCTCGGCCAAACTGTCCAGCGCCCTGCCGACCTTCCTGATCGTCGTCATCGGACTGGCGTTCATCCTGCTCACTTTCGCGTTCCGGACCATCCTGGTCCCGATCAAGTCGATCCTGGGCTTCCTGCTCTCCATGGCCGCGGCGCTCGGCACGCAGGTCGCGATGTTCCAGTGGGGCTGGGGCCAGCACATCTTCGGCATCACCCCGTCGCAGACAATCAGCTTCCTGCCGATCATCATGCTGGCGATCATCTTCGGCCTGTCGAGCGACTACGAGGTGTTCGTCGTGTCGCGGATCAAGGAGGAGTACACCAAGAACGGCGACGCGCGCCGAGCGGTGGAACGCGGCACCGGGCTGTCGGCCAGGGTCGTCACCGCCGCCGCGCTGATCATGTTCTCGATCTTCGTGGCCTTCATGCTCACCAACGACCCGACCATCAAGGCAATCGGCTTCAGCTTCGCCGCCGGCGTGTTCCTGGACGCCTTCGTCGTGCGCCTCACCCTGGTGCCCGCCGTGATGGCGATCATCCAGTCCAAACTCTGGTACCACCCGGAGTGGTTCGCGCGATACGTCCCCGACCCCGACATCGAGGGGCAGCGGCTCGAGCACAGCCTCGCCGAGGGCGAGCTCGTCGGTGCCGGCGCCCCAGGCGGTGAGCGGTAGCCGACGCCGCCGGAACGGCCGCGGCCCGCCGGTGGGCTACTGCCCGACGCGTCCCTATCTCACGCTCGAAGGTTCTGAATCGCAGATGATCACCCACCGCTCACTCCCCCGTCACGTCGAAACACGTCGGGCGGATGCGTGCGGATGAGTGCGGTGCCCGATCACGTCAGACATCGCGCACCCAGCGGGGGTCAGCGCGCGGGTGAAGAAAGCTCTGGCGGTTGGGCCATCGCGGCGTTCGGATACCGCGCGATCCGATTGTCGACATCGTTGACGGGATCGGTGCTGGTGACCCTTCGCGTGGCGCTGGTCATGCTGATCTCCTTCGTTGTGCGCGACTGTTCGATGCGCGACTTCGTCGTGCGCACGGCTGTGGCGGGCCTGGTGGTCTCGTCGGGTAGTTCCCGTTCAACCCCGTGGGGGTATCCCCTCGCCGACTGTCACGGGTGGTCGCGGCGATAGAGGCCGAACCACTGCGAGTACGCCGCTTCGCGTGCGAATCGGGCGTCATCCACGCCCGACTGAGCTAAATGCTGCGCCCGGTCGCCGGCATCAACACGGCTCGCGCCGCCACCGCAGAAGGGGCCGCCTTCCTGCGCACTGCGCTCCACGGCGCCTGTCCAGGCAGCGTGGCTCGGCACTGCAACTCTGCCCCGAGCCGCGCCGCTCACGCGTTTGCGAAGTGGCGCGCCAAAGCGGCGGCATCCGATGTCGGCCGGCGCGGGTCGAACGCCGCGAGCAACATGCCGCTAGCACGAACTGGTCCACGCGATTCTGGAGGTCCAGATATGCCTGCCTGCCGGTGTGCCGCACGAGGGCCGGCTCATAGCGCCATGGCCACGTCGAAAGCACGCCGCACCGGCCGAGCGCTTTCGTATAGATGATTATAGCTTTGTAACTGATAGCCGGTTAGGCTCGGCCTCGTGACGCAGGCCGTGATCAGGAACGGGACCGTACTAGACGGGACGGGCAGCGCGGCACGCACGGCCGACGTGGTCATCGACAACGGCGAGATCACCGCGTTCGTCCCTCCTGGGACCCCGGTCGCAGCCGACGCCGAGCTGATCGACGCCACAGGCTGCATCGTCACGCCCGGATTCATTGACCCGCACACGCACTTCGACGCCCAGCTCTGGTGGGACGGCGCGGCGACGCCGTCGTGCTATCACGGCGTCACATCGGTCGCGATCGGCAACTGCGGCTTCGGCGTCGCCCCGGTCCCGAACGGCGACGAGGAGTACGTCCTGCGCAGTCTGGAGGCCGTCGAGGAGATCCCGTACGCCAGCACCCGCGCTGGAGTGCGCTTCACGTGGTCGAGTTGGCCGGAGTACTTCGCCGCACTCGGCACGCTCGAGCTCGGGGTGAACGTCGCGGGATACGTGCCGCACTCGCTGCTGCGGGCCGCCACCGCAGCGCAGGGAGGACCTGAGGACCTCGTCGAACGTGAAGCCGCGCTGCTGGCCGCCGCGCTCGACGCCGGCGCGCTCGGCATGTCGACGTCACGTGGCCGCAACCACTTGGACGCCTACGGCAACCCGATGCCGAGCCGGCTCGCCGACGACGCCGAGCTCGAACGCCTCGTCGGCATCGTGGGCGACCGGCTCTGGCAGATCAACGTCGAGTCGAAGGGCGCGGGCGACGCGCAGGGGGCTGCCACGCTCATCGCAGAGGTCGAGCGGTACGCGGCGATGACTCGGCCCGGCGGGCGGCTGAGCTGGACTCCGTTCGTCGTGCAGCCGGGTGACGATGTCGCCTGGCGCGCGATCCTGGAACACAATCACCGCCTCAACGAACGCTATGGCGTCGCGCCGCAGGTCTCGGTGCAGCCGATGTCGGGCGGGATCATCTTCACCGGTCCGTCCACGGCGGGAATGATCGCGGGCTGGGCGCACGCATGGTCCGGCTACGCCGGGCTCACGGACGACGCGAAGCGCGCCCGGCTCTCGGACGAGGGCTTCCGCGCCGCGCTCCGTTCCGCCCCAGCCGACTGCCACCGCATGATGGCGCCGTGCTACGAGCGATGGGCCGTGTCGGTCTCACCGTCGCGACCCGAGCTCAGCGGCACGACGCTCAGCCGGCTCGGCGACCTCGACGGCAAGCACCCGGTGGACGCCATGCTCGACCTGGCGCTGGCGGACGGCCTCGAGACACGCATCACCGTTCCCTTCGTCAACGTCGACGAACCGGCCGTGCTGGAGCTCGTCGCCGACCCAACGACGCTCGTCGGACTGGGCGACGCCGGCGCCCACGTCAACAGCATCACGAACTTCACCTATCCCACCTACCTGCTCGCGTCGGTGGTACGCGACGCCGGGCGCCTCCCGCTGCCCGCCGCGGTGCGCGAACTGACAGGACGACCGGCCGAGGTGCTCGGCATCGCGGACCGCGGTGCCCTTCGCCCCGGCTACCGCGCCGACGTGTGCGTCATCGAACTGGATCGACTCGCCGTCGGCCCCACCGAGGTGCGCGACGACTTCCCGGCTGGGGCCACGCGGCTCGTCCAGCGTGCGAGCGGTTACCGCAGGGTGCTCGTCAACGGCGAGACGGTCGTGCGCGACGACGAGCTGACCGGAGTCCGCCCCGGACAATTGATCCGGGTCTGAATAGACGAGGAGCACAACGTGTCATCCACGGACTGGATCGTCTCGGTCGACGACCATGTGATCGAGCCGCCCGACCTCTGGCTCGACCGTGTGCCCAGCCGGGATCGAGACCGCGCGCCGCGCCCGGTGCGTGCCGACGACGGCATCCTCTACTGGACCTACGAGTCGGCGCGGGTTCCGATCGCACGAACCACGTTCCAGGCCGCGTTCGGCGTTGAGGAGACCAGCCTCGGCTACATCTCCTCCTACGACGAGCTCGACGTCGGCTTCTACAACTCGGTGGAGCGGACGAAGGCGATGGATCAGGACAACGTCCTGGCCGCACTGTGCTTCCCGTTGTTCCCGCGCTACTGCGGGCAGACGTTCTACGAGGCGACCGACAAGGACTTCGCGCTGGTCTGCCTGCGGGCATACAACGACTGGATGATCGAGGAGTGGTGCGGCGCGGTGCCGGGCCGGTTCATCCCATTGATCATCGTCCCGCTCTGGGACCCGGTCCTTGCCGCCGCGGAGGTCCGACGCTGCGCGGCGAAGGGAGCCAAGGCGATCGCGTTCTCCGAGAACCCGTACCGGTTGGGCTTGCCGTCGCTGCACGACGCCGGTAACTACTGGGATCCCCTGCTGGACGCGGCGAACGAGACGCGGATGCCGCTGTGCGTCCATTTCGGCTCGTCGTCGACCATGCCGAAGACGTCGCCCGACGCACCGCTGCTGGTGACGGGCACGCTCGCGCCGACCAACCTGGTGTCCGCGCTCGTCGACTGGTTGTTCTGCGGCAAGCTCATCGACGGTGACGTCAGCCCGTACCCCGACCTCAAGATTTGCCTGTCCGAGGGCGGTATCGGCTGGATCCCCTACATCCTGGAGCGCTGCGACATGCAGGTCCGGGTGCGGCCCTATCTGGCCAAGGGTGACTGGCAGGTGGATGCTGCCACCGGAACGCGCGCGGAGATCACCGACACCGGCGGGCGTCGCTTCGGCGTGCCGCCGAGCGAGGTGTTCCGCCGCCACATGTACGGCTGCTTCATAGAAGAGGACTTCGGCGCGCGACAGATCGAGGCCATCGGCGTCGACAACGTCATGTTGGAGACCGACTACCCGCACGGTGACAGCAGCTACCCGCACTCGCTGGAACACGCGCAACGACGCCTGGCGTACCTGAGCCCTGAGAACCGCCGCAAGGTAATGCGCGACAACGCGTGTCGCGTCTTCGACTTCACGCCGGCACCCGAGCCGTTCTGAGCCGCCGATGCCACACGACCTGGTGATCCGCGGCGGTGAGGTCCACGACGGCACCGGTGCCCCGGGGCGGCGCGCGGACGTGGCGGTGGACGGTGGAATCATCACCGAGGTCGGCGTCGTGGACGGGCGCGGGCGGACGGAACTCGATGCCGAGGGTCACGTGGTGAGCCCCGGTTTCATCGACGCGCACACGCACATGGACGCACAGGTGTTCTGGGATCCACTCGGTTCGTCGTCGTGCTGGCACGGCGTCACCACCGTGGTAACCGGCAACTGCGGCTTCACGCTCGCACCCGTGCGCGCGTCGGAACGCGAACTGGTCGTACGCAATCTGGAGCGCGCCGAGGACATCGCACCCGAGGCGCTGGCCGCAGGGATCGACTGGTCCTGGGAGAGCTTCCCGGAGTACCTCGACGCCGTGGAACGACTGCCGAAGGCGCTGAACGTCGCCGCATACATCGGGCACTCCGCGCTGCGGACCTGGGCGATGGGCGAGCAGGCGTTCGAGCGTGCGGCGACCGGCGACGAAATCGACACGATGGCGCGCGAGGTGCACCTTGCGCTGGAGGCGGGTGCGATCGGGTTCACGACGTCGCGCAGTCGCAATCATGAGACCTCCGACGATCGCCCGGTCGCGTCCCGGGCGGCGGACTGGAGCGAGGTGTGCCGACTGGTCGCTGCTCTGAGTTCGGCACCCGGAGCGGTGTTCGAGCTGGCGGTCGAACCGGCGTTCGGTGACCCCGACCCCGACGTCCGGGCCGAGGCGGCGACCCGGCTCGGCACGCTCGCCGCGGCGACAGGCGTACCCATCACGTTCGGTGTCGCTGCGCCCGATCCGCAGACCGCCACCCTGCTCGAGTTGATCGAGCGCACGAACGCAGCGGGATCACGGATGTTCGGGCAGAGCCACAGCCGCGGGATCAGCGTGATCATGTCCTTCGGCGGCCACCTGCCGTTCGACGTCCTGCCTGATTGGCGTGCCGTCCGGTCCCTGTCCCTGGACGAGCAGCTGAACGCACTGCGCGACGACGTGACCCGCGCTCGGCTGCGCGATGCGGCGGTCTGCGGCGAGTATCCGCGCGGGATCGGCGCGGAGCTGCCGCCGCCCGACTACGAGCGGATGCGCGTCCTGCGCGATGCCGTCGCTCCGAATCCGTCGGTCGCCGAGATCGCTGTTCAGCGCGGCGTGCACCCCGTTGACGCCATTCTGGATCTCGCCGTCGAGTCCGGGCTCGCGCAGCTCTTCGCCCAGCCGCTCACGCCGCTCGAGCCCGACGACCTGGCCCGGATCATGCGCCATCCGAATACCGTCATGACGTTCTCGGATTCCGGCGCACACGTCAGCCAGATCTCCGACGCCTCCATCCAGACGTACCTACTTGCCTACTGGGTCCGCGCTCGTCAGGAGTTCACGCTCGCGGAGGCGATCCGCATGATCACCTCGGTCCCGGCCGCCGCCTGGGGCATGGCCGACCGGGGCCGGGTCGCCCCCGGCCTGCGCGCCGACCTCAACGTGTTCGACGCCGACCGGATAGCACCGGTGCTGCCGGAAGTGGCAAACGACCTACCGGCCGGCGCGCGGCGACTGCGTCAGCGCTCCACCGGCATCCTCGCGACGATCGTCGGCGGCGTCCCCACGTTCCGCGACGGCGAGCACACCGGCGCGTTCGCCGGGCGTCTCATCCGGCGCGGACGAGGGTAGGCAGCGTCTACTCCAGTCCGAAGGCCACCACCTTCTGCATCGGTGTGGCCAAGTCCTCGTGGAGCCACCAGTCCGTGATCGCACCGACGCCGCCCTTGACGTATTCGACACCATCGGCACGCGAGAGCCGATCGCGGCGGGTTGACGAGCCGACCCTATTGTTACAAACTTTAACTAAATAGCGCACTGCGGTACCGGGCTAGGACGGGGGCGAGGCGTGCAGACCGAACTCCTCGCCGTCGATGACGCCGACCTGCAGGATTTCCTCTACGACGGCGGCTGGACCGACGGCCTGCCGGTCGTCGCGCCGACCGAGGAAGCGGTCGCCGCGATGCTCGCCGGCGCCGGGATCGACAGCGCGGACGGCGGGCAACCGATCGGCAGCATCCCGTCGCACCAGGCCACGCTGGACGCCGAGCACGCGGCGGTGGCCGCGGTGATGGCCGGCTGCCTGCCCGAGTACTTCCCGGTGGTCCTGGCCGCGCTTGCTGCGGCACTCGACCCCGCCTTCAACCTCCAGGTCGCCTGCACGAGTACCGGCGGAGCGGCGATCTGCGTGGTGGTCAGCGGCCCGCTGGCGGCGCAGATCGGGATGAACGCGGGGCACAACGCGCTGGCATCCGGCAACCGCGCCAACGCCACGATCGGGCGCGCAGTGCGGCTGGCCGCAGTGAATCTGCTGCGGACCCAGCTCGACGGCACGGAGGGCACCTCGCTGGGCCACCCCGGCAAGTACTCGTTCTGCTTCGCCGAGCGAGCTGACGACGGCTGGGGCAGCCTGCACGCCGGCCTCGGGTACCACGACGACGTCACGACGGTGACCGTCGCGCCGACGAGCGGTCCGATCCAGGTCGCCAACCACCTCAACGCCGACCCCGACGGCGTCGCGGCGAGCTTGGCTGCGGCGATGCGCATGCCATCGTCCTTCTCGGCCGGCAAGGGCGCCGCACAGTTCGTCATCGCCCTCGGTCCAGAGCACGAGGTGGCACTGCGCGAGGGCGGCTGGACGCGCGCGGATCTGCGGCGCGAGCTGACAGTACGCAGCAGGATCCGGGCGCAGGACCTGCTCGATGCCGGCGTGCTGCTCGAGCAGGGCAGCCACCACGACATGGTTCCCGATGCCGACGGCTTCCTGGGCACCGTCAGCGACCCGGACGACATCGTGGTCGTGACCACCGGCGGAGCCGGCGGCGGGTGGTCGGCGGTGATCCCGTCATGGGCGCCGAAGAAGCACGCGCAGGTGGTCAGTCGACGGGTGCGCCTGCCCGGCGAGAAGCTTCCCGACTGCGGGCCGGATGGCTGCGCGATCGACTGGGACGCGATCGAGGGACGGCTATGACGAAACTGATGGTGCTTCGGCCCGATGTCGACCCGGCGCGCACCGCGTCGCGGTTCGCGCTCGCACCGCGGGCAGCGCTGAGCGGGGCACGGTTGACGGTCATCGGCAACGGGAAGCCGCGTGCCGCCGAGCTGCTCGGCACGATCGGATCGCATCTCGTGCAGCGGTACGGCCTTGCCTCCTGCACCGTGTTCGGCAAGGCGGGCGCGTCACAGGTGATCACCGACGAGCAGGTGCACGAGATCGCTGCGTCGGCAGATGTCGTGCTGACCGGGCTCGGCGACTGCGGCGGGTGCTCGGCGTGCAGCCTGCAGGACGCGTTGCTCATGGAGCGCGCCGGCATCCCGTCGACGGTGGTGGTCTCCGAACCGTTCCAGGGACGCGTGACCGCGTACGCCGCCAAACTCGGTGTGCCGGCGTACGGCGTCGTCGTCGTGCCGCATCCGGTGTCGAGCCGATCGGCCGCGTTCCTCGCCGACGCCGCCCTGAGAGCGACCGAACCTGCGGCACGGCAACTGGGCACGGTGGAGAACGCGTGATCAAGATGATGTTCGGTTGGCGGGATCACCCGGATAAGTCCGCCGAGGAGTGCGAACACCACTACCGCACCGTGCACATGCCCATGGCCCAGAAGGCCTTCGACGGTACGGACGGCTTCATCGCCGTCGTGTACAACCGCGTCCGCGGGGCGGCGGTCAACGACTTCAACCGGCCGGACCGGATCGAGGTCGAGCCCGATGTGGACGCGATCGTCGAACTGTACTTCCACGACGTGGACAGCATGCGGCAGGCGTTCGCGCAGCCGCAGATGGCGCGCATGTTCGACGACCACCCGAACTTCATGGACACCGAAAGCGCAGCGAACGTGCGGATCTACGACGTCGAGGAGTCGGTATTCTTCGGCGCGCGGCCGAGCGCCTAGCTCAGCACGTCCGGAGCACGCTCCAGCAGCAGGCGAACCGCACCGTCCCAGTAGGCGGCCGCTGGGCAGAGCTGCAGAACATCACTCCATCCGCCCCGACCGTCATCCTCTACCTGGCAGATCTGGACTCAAATACGGACCTCGCGGTCGATCCACCGACGACCGCCGTATCCAGTCGGCCCGACGGACCGTCGGGCAGGCCGGCGATGACTGCAGTGCTCCTATCGCCGCTCCGACGGACAGCAGGATCGGCACGTCGCGCCGGCGCGCCTCGGCCAGTGCCTCGTCCGACCACGGCCACCAGTCCACCGGGTTGCCGGCGTGCTGGCGCAGGTAAGGGTCGATCTCGGCCGAATCGTCGAACACCCTTGGAACGACGATGCCTACGTGCACCTGAACGCTGCGCGGTGCGCCGCGTCGTCACGGGCTCGGCCTGTTCACGGGTTGCGTTTTACGCGCAGCCCATCGAAAGCAACCGCCGCCACCACGTCGGCCAGCTCACTGGCAGAGGAATTGCGACCAGGCTTGAGCCATTCGGTCAGCGAGTTCACCATGCCGAAGAGCAGTCGGGCCGTCACGGCTGGGTCGATGTCTGGACGTAAGTCCCCGTCACCGACCGCCTGCTTGACCAGATCGGCCGCAAGGCGGTCGAGACGTCGTCGACGAGTGAGGGCCTGACGCTCAACCTCGCTGTTGCCCCGCACCCGCAACAGCAGCGTCACGTAGGGAAGCTGCTCGACCAGGACGGCCACGCTGCCCCGGAGCAACTCCTCGAGTCGACCGATAGCGGAGCCGTCGAGCCCGCGCACCGCACTCGCAACTTCTTCCAGGCCGCTCAGCGCGCGGTCGAGTGCCAAGCCGAGCAGCGCGTCCTTGCTTTCGACGTGGTGATAGATCGCGGACTTGCTGATCTTGAGGCGTCGAGCGAGGTCCTCGATGCTGGTCCCGTCGAAGCCGCGCTCGTTGAACACCTCGACCGAGGTCGCTAAGACGGTTGAAATGTCGTGACCGGGCCTGCCGCGCCGTGGTGCCGCACTGGCACTCATGCACGACACTCCGGAAGCTGGTGACTCCGCCCGCGGAACTCACACATGACGTCGTCGTCGCGGCGGACTGAGATGCCGTATCTGCCGTAGCTGGTTCGTATCTGCGCGCAAGCGTCGAGAACGTCGCCGCCCCTGGCCGCAGCGAGGAACACGATATCCGCGCCGGCGGCGACGGTGGGCGGTCCCCAGCTGTTATACGCGCAGGTGAAGCCAGTGTCGGCGGGACTGCACATGAGTCCATCGTGGGCGATGCTGGGCCCGTTCACCATCTCAAGACCGATCGCCATACGCGCATGGCCTGCCCGCCACCGCGTTCGAAGCTCGATGCCACCTGAGTCGGCGTCGGCCGCCATTATCGCCGCGACGGGATCGTGGGGATTGCCATCTGTGCCGCGCCACTCTCGCCCTCGTCAAGACCGAACGTTCGGTCGAGAATACCGCACCCGTACTCGACGGGGAGATCCCACGTCCCAAGTCGTCTTGGTCAACGGCGTCCGAACGCCGAACGGAATGTAGATGGGCCTCGACCGCGTTGCGGTTCGAATCGCCGAGCAGGATCAACTCACTGGCTCAGCGCTTCGTGGCGATGTCCAGGAGCGGCGACCCAAGCACAGTCCACGCCACGCCCTCGCGAGTAACTTCCGGCAGCCGTTGACTTCGCGTCCTCCACCGCGACACAATAACTGAACGAACGAACGGTAAGTATATCCGCGTGGAGACAATCTGATGCTTGCACTACCGAGCTACGTCCAAGGATCGTGGACAACGCCCACGGGAGAAGGTAGGCCCGTGCATGACGCGGTGACGGGTGAGGATGTCGCTCGGTTGTCGACGTCAGGCATCGACATGGCCGACGCCCTGGACTACGGCCGGCGCGTCGGCGGTCCCGCACTGCGCGAGCTCACCTTCCACCAGCGCGCCGCGCTGCTCAAGGCGGTGGGATCGTTCCTCCGCGAGCACCGCGAAGAGCTCTACGCACTGTCCGGCCGCACCGGCGCGACCCTCAACGACTCGAAGTTCGACATCGACGGAGGCATCGGGGTACTGCTCAGCTACGCGAGCAAGGGGCGGCGTGAGCTACCGGCCGATTCGATGCTGCTCGATGGCGACGTCGAGCCGCTGGGCCGCGGTGGCAGCTTCCTGGGCCAGCACGTCTGGACGCCGCTGCGCGGGGTTGCCGTACAGATCAACGCCTTCAACTTTCCCGTATGGGGCCCGCTCGAGAAGCTCGCGCCCGCCTTCCTCGCCGGCGTGCCGACCCTGATGAAACCGGCCAGCCAGACCGCCTACTTGACTCACCGCATGGTGGAGTTGATCGTCGAGTCCGGCCTGCTGCCGGACGGGTCGGTGCAGCTCATCACCGGCGGCGCGGGCGACCTGCTCGACCACCTGACCGAGCAGGACCTCGTCGGCTTCACCGGATCGGCGAGCACCGCACAGCGGCTGCGCACGCACCATGCGGTCATCGCGAACAGCGTCCGCTTCACCGTCGAGGCCGACTCGCTGAACTGCTCGATCCTCGGCCCCGACGCTGTGCCGGGTACCCCCGAGTTCGACCTGTTCGTCAAGGGCCTCATAACCGAGATGACCGTCAAGGCCGGCCAAAAGTGCACCGCCATCCGCCGCGCGCTCGTCCCGAACGATCTGCTCGATGCCGTCGCCGAGGCCGCATCGGCGCGGCTGTCAAAGGTCACTGTCGGCAACCCGGCCAACCCAGACGTGCGAATGGGCGCGCTCGTCGGCCTCGAGCAGCGGGAAGAGGTGCGCCGCTCGCTCAAGTCCCTGACCGACGCGGGGCGGATCGTCTTCGGCGACCCCGACCACGTTGACGTCGTCGACGCGGACACCGAGCGTGGCGCGTTCCTGTCCCCCGTGCTCCTGCAGGCCGACGCCGATCGGGCCGAGCCGCACGAGGTCGAGGCGTTCGGGCCGGTCAGCACGTTGATCGGCTATGCCACGGTCGGACACGCGATCGAGCTTGCCGCGCGCGGCAAGGGAAGCCTCGTCGGCTCGCTTGTCACTCACGACACCGACATCGCGCGCGAGGTCGTCCGTGGCATCGCGCCATGGCATGGCCGGCTTCTCGTGCTCGACCGCGACGATGCCGGCGAATCGACCGGCCACGGATCACCGCTGCCCATGCTCGCGCACGGTGGCCCAGGTCGCGCGGGCGGCGGCGAAGAGATGGGCGGTGTGCGGGGAGTCCGACACCACATGCAGCGCACCGCGGTCCAGGGCTCGCCAGCAATGCTCACCGCCGTGACCGGACGTTGGATGCCTGGCGCCGAGCGGTCGGTCACCGACGTGCACCCGTTCCGCAAGCCGCTGGCCGAGTTGCGGATCGGCGACTCGGTCGTCGCCGGGCCCCGCACCGTGACGGCCGAGGACGTCGCGCACTTCGCGGAGTTCACGGGCGATACTTTCTACGCGCACACCGATCCGGTGGCCGCCGCGGCCAACCCGTTCTTCGACGGCATCGTCGCCCACGGCTACCTCATCGTCTCCCTGGCCGCCGGGCTGTTCGTGGATCCAGAACCCGGCCCGGTGCTGGCCAACTACGGGATCGACAATCTCCGGTTCCTCACCCCCGTCTATCCGGGCGACGAGTTGACCGTGACCCTGACCTGCAAGGCGATCACGCCGCGCGGCGACAGCGAGCACGGCGAGGTGCGCTGGGATGCAGATGTCACCAAGCAGGGCGGCGACTCCGTCGCGAAGTACGACGTACTCACGATGGTGGCAAAGGAATGGAGCTCATGACAGCGACGATCGACCCGCTGCGGCAGCACTTCGACGCGACCATTGCCCACGAACACCGCGTCGAGCCGCGCGACTGGATGCCCGATGGGTACCGGAAGACGATGATCCGCCAGATCGCGCAGCACGCGCACTCGGAGATCATCGGCATGCAGCCCGAAGGCAACTGGATCACCCGCGCGCCCTCCCTGCGCCGTAAGGCGATCCTGCTTGCCAAGGTGCAGGACGAAGCCGGCCACGGCATGTACCTCTACTCGGCCGCCGAGACACTGGGGGCAGACCGCGCCGACCTCACCGACAAGCTGATCACCGGCCGGCAGAAGTACTCGTCGATCTTCAACTACCCCACGCTGACCTACGCCGACGTCGGCGTGATCGGCTGGCTCGTCGACGGCGCCGCGATCTGCAACCAGGTGCCCCTGTGCAGGTCGTCCTACGGCCCGTACGCGCGGGCGATGATCCGGATCTGCAAGGAGGAGTCGTTCCACCAGCGGCAGGGCTACGAACTGCTGCTGACGATGATGCGCGGCACCGAGGCTCAGCAGCGGATGGTGCAGGATGCCACGAACCGGTTCTGGTGGCCGTCGCTGATGATGTTCGGCCCGCCCGACGAAGCCTCGACGAACACCGAGCAGTCGATGGCGTGGGGGATCAAACGGCACACCAACGACGAGCTTCGCCAACGGTTCGTGGACATGACAGTGCCGCAGGCGGAGAAGCTGGGCGTCGACCTGCCCGACCCGGATCTGCAGTGGAACGCCGTGCGCGGCCACTATGACTTCGGTGCCGTCGACTGGTCCGAGCTGGACGCGGTGATCAAGGGAGACGGCCCCTGCAACGCGCAGCGCGTGCAGCACCGTACGGCCGCGCACGACGACGGAGCGTGGGTCCGCGAGGCCGCGACCGCGCATGCCGCGAAGTCGACCGGCACGGTTGCCTGATGACCGAATACACGGCAGAGGGCGGCCATGGCGCGATACCGACCGCCGAGGTTCCCGTTGACCCGTCACCCGGCGCGGTCCGTACGGACTGGCCGCTGTACGAGGTGTTCCTGCGCGGCAAGCGAGGGCTGAACCACGTGCACGTCGGCTCATTGCACGCCGCTGATGCGCAGATGGCGCTGCACCACGCCCGCGATCTGTACACGCGGCGCAACGAAGGTGTGAGCATCTGGGTTGTCGCGACCGCGGACATCACTGCGTCGAGCCCGGACGAGAAGGACCCGTTCTTCGCACCGTCGGGCGACAAGGTGTACCGGCACCCCACGTTCTACGAGATACCCGACGATGTCCCGCACATGTGACGCGAAGAGGCCGCGATGATTGAGGACGAGTACGGCGCCTACCACGCGCTCATCGAGACCGACGACGATCACCGCTGGGCCTTCGGCACGGGCTTCACCGACGCCCTTTCCGGCGTCGACACCGCGGTGCCTGACGGTGTCGATGGCCAAGCGCTGGCGGCGTTCTGCCTGATGCTCGGTGACGACGCGCTGATCTACAGCCACCGGCTCCAGCAGTGGATCACCCGCGCGCCAGAACTCGAGGAGGAGACGGCGCTGGCCAACGTTGCGCTCGACTTGTTGGGGCAGGCGCGGATGCTGCTCGCCCGCGCCGGAAAGGCGGACGGTACAGACCGTGACGAGGACAGCTTCGCGTTCTTCCGCGACGAGCACGAGTTCCGCAACGTGCGCCTCGTCGAGCGGATCGACGCGGATTTCGGCGAACTCGTCGCCCGCCTCCTGATCTTCGCCACGTTCCGGCTCGCCCTGTTCGAGGCTCTGCGCACCTCGGCCGATCCGGTGCTCGCCGCGATCGCCGCCAAGGGCGCCAACGAGCTCACCTACCACCGCGACTACGC
>JAVHVN010000038.1:0-7507 GCA_032160545.1 Pseudonocardiales bacterium
CTACGTGACGCCGAACGACCCAGCCGTGTACTGAGCCCCCAGCACCGACTCCGATGCCCCCGGATTCCCATGAGCCGGGGGCATCGCGTTGTCACGGTGCCGTCGACGTCATGGCCGGCGGTCGACCTTGTACGGCGCCGCCTGTGCCAGCGGCTTCACCACGAGCAGATCGACATTCACATGTGCCGGCCGGGTGACCGCGAAGGCGATGCAGTCGGCGATGTCGTCAGCGGTCAGCGGCGCGGCCACACCGGCGTAGACCCGGTCGGCGGCGTCGGCGTCCCCCCGCAGGCGAACGAGCGAGAACTCCTCGGTGCGGACCATGCCGGGCGCGACCTCGGTGACTCGCACGGGCCGGCCGTTCAGTTCGAGCCGCAGCGTCTCGACGAACGACGCGGCGCCGTGCTTCGCCGCGACGTAGCCCCCGCCGCCCTCGTACACCAGATGCCCGGCGATCGACCCGGTCACCACGATGTGACCACCCGCACCCCGCTCGAGCGCCGCCAGCAGCGCCTGGGTGACGCGCAGCACGCCGACCACGTTGGTCTCGAACATCGCCTGCCAGTCCGCGGGGTCGGCGCTCTCGATCGGCTCGACACCGACTGCGCCGCCGGCGTTGTTCACCAGAACCGCGACGTCGTCGAGTTCGTCGGCCAGAGCAGCAACGGACGCCGGGTCGGTGACGTCGAGCGTCACCGCGCGGATGCCGGGAGTGCGGGCCGCGAGCTCGTCGAGACGATCTCGCCGTCGAGCGGCGGCGACGACGTCGAAACCCTCCGCAGCCAGCCGCCGTGCCGTTGCCGCGCCGATCCCGCTGCTTGCCCCCGTGACCACTGCTGTTCCTCGCGCCATGCCGCAATTCTCCCCGCCCCGCCGCTTCGGGCATGATCGAGGGGAGGCCTGGAGCTGTTCCGGTGCCAGGCAGAGGTCGCACCGGCCCACGAGAGGAGCGAGCGTGGAACCCGTCCCGCTCGGCCGGAGCGCGCCGCTGCGCCGCGTCGCGATGCTCAGCGTGCACACCTCGCCGCTCGATCCGCCCGGTGGCGGCGACGCAGGCGGCATGAACGTCTACGTGGTCGAGACGGCCAAGCGCCTCGCCGACGCGGGGGTTGCCGTCGAGATCTTCACGCGGGCGACGTCGAGCGACCAGCCCGTCACGGTCGAGATGCACCCGGGCGTGCTGGTCCGGCACGTCACCGCCGGCCCGTTCGAAGGGCTGGCCAAGGCCGACCTGTCGGCTCAGCTGTGTGCGTTCACCGCCGGTGTCATGCGCACCGAGGCCCACCACGACCCGGGCTGGTACGACGTCATCCACTCGCACTACTGGCTGTCCGGCCAGGTGGGCTGGCTCGCTCGTGAGCGCTGGGGCGTGCCGCTCGTCCACTCGGCGCACACCCTCGCGAAGGTCAAGAACGCGATGCTCGCCGAGGGCGACCTGCCCGAGCCGCGATCCCGGGTCATCGGCGAGGAGCAGGTGGTCGCCGAGGCCGACCGGCTGATCGCGTCGACGGCCGAGGAGGCAGAGCAGCTCGTCACGCTCTACGGCGCCGACCGCGAGCGGGTGAACGTCGTCAGCCCCGGCGTCGATCTCGACACCTTCCGGCCGGGCCCTGCCCGGGACGCCCGCCGGCGGCTCGGACTGCGTCAGGACGCGCACACGCTGCTGTTCGTCGGGCGGATCCAGCCGTTGAAGGCTCCCGACCTCTTGCTGCGGGCAGCTGCGTTGCTGCAGGCCGACGGTGCCCTCGACGTGCCCGTCCAGGTCGTGGTGCTCGGGGCCGCGAGCGGCGACGTCACCGAGCCCGGCTGGCTCAGCCACCTCGCCGCATCGCTCGAGCTGAGCGACGCGGTGCGCTTCGTCCCGCCTGCCTCGCGCGAGGTGGTGGCCGACTACTACCGCGCGGCCGACGTGACGGTGGTCCCGAGCTACAACGAGTCGTTCGGGCTCGTGGCCCTCGAGTCCCAGGCGTGCGGGACGCCCGTCGTCGCCGCCGCAGTGGGTGGCCTGACGACCGCCGTGGCCGACGGCCGGTCCGGGGTGCTGGTGGACGGCCACGACCCCGAGCAATGGGCGAAGGTCCTCGACGAGCTGTTGCGCGCGCCTGGCGTCCTGCGTCAGCTCGCGGCCGGGGCGAGGCCGCATGCCGAGGGCTTCTCCTGGGAGCGCACGACCCGTGGATTGCTGGCCGCGTACGCCGAGGCGCGCGACGAGCTGGGCGCCCGTGCCGGTGAGGCTGCGCGGTGAGTGTCGAGGACGACCTCGACGCGATCCTGCGCGAGCAGGGCGTCCAGTACGAGCGACCCGAACCGCGATCGTTCGTCGTCGCGGTGCCGGGCGAGCGGCGGCTGAAGACTGCGTGCTGGCTGACCGTCGGCGCGCACGCAGTCGAGATCCAGGCATTCGTGATGCGCCACCCCGAAGAGAACCGGGAGCAGGTCCACGCCTACCTGCTGCAGCACAACGCGCGGACGTACCTCGTCTCGTGGGCGATCGACGCCGCGGGTGACGTCTACCTCGCCGGGCGGTTGCCGCTGTCGGCGGTGAACGCCGACGAGATCGACCGCGTGCTCGGCAGCGTGCTCGAGTACGCCGATGGCAGCTTCAACCAGTTGCTCGAGCTGGGCTTCGGGTCGTCCATCAAGCGCGAGTGGGCGTGGCGGGTCAAGAACGGCGAGTCCCTCGCCAACCTGCAGGCCTTCGCCGAATTCGCCCAGCGGGACGACTGACCCGTCAGCCGCCGTAGCCGGTGACGCACCGGGACGCACACCCCGATGCGGCAGGATGTACCCGTGCCGACGCTCATCCTGCTCCGCCACGGCGAGAGCGACTGGAACCAGAAGAACCTCTTCACGGGCTGGGTCGACGTCGACCTCACCACCAACGGCGAGGCCGAGGGGTGGCGCGGCGGCGAGTTGCTCGCCGAGCACGGCCTGCTGCCGGACGTCGTGCACACCTCGGTGCTGCGGCGGGCGATCCGCACGGCGAACATCGCCCTCGACGCAGCCGACCGCCACTGGATCCCGGTGCGCCGTTCGTGGCGGCTCAACGAGAGGCACTACGGGGCGCTGCAAGGCAAGGACAAGGCGGCAATCCGCAGCGAGTACGGCGACGAGCAGTTCATGCTGTGGCGCCGCTCGTACGACACGCCACCGCCATCGATCGACGACAGCGACGAGTTCAGCCAGGTGGGCGACCCGCGCTACGCCGACCTGCTCGAAGTGCTGCCCCGGACCGAGTGCCTCGCCGACGTGGTCGAGCGGATGCTGCCGTACTGGTTCGACGCGATCGTCCCCGACCTGCGAACCGGACGCTCGGTGCTCGTCGCCGCGCACGGCAACTCGCTGCGGGCGCTGATCAAGCACCTCGACGGAATGAGCGACGCCGACGTGGTCAGCCTGAACGTGCCGACCGGGATCCCGCTGCACTACGACCTCGATCCGGCCACGCTGCGACCTACCGGGCCGGGTACCTACCTCGACCCAGCCGCCGCCGCGGCCGCGATCGAGGCCGTCGCGAACCAGGGCAAGAAATAGCCGGCGCCACGTACGATGCGGGCGTGGTCCGCAGGCGGAGCAGGAAGCCGGCTCCGGCCCTCCCCTCCCCAGTTCCTCCGGTGACGGCCGGCCAGTCGCTGGCGTCGCTCGTCGTCGAGGCACTCGATTCCGGCGTCGTCGTCCTCGACGGCGACGACCGTGCCGTGCTCGTCAACCCGGCGGCCCGGGCGATGGGAGTGCTCGCGGTGGACCGGCTCTCGTTCCCACAGCTCACCGCGCTTGCGAACGAGGCCCGCTCCAGGGGCGCCTCGGTGGTGCAGTCCGTCGACCTGCCCATGGGCCGGCTGGGTCGTGAGCCGATCGCCCTCTCGGTGACAGCCGTCCCGCTGGCCGGCAGCAGCCACGAGACCGGTAGCCCGCCCGTCGCGCTGCTGCTCGCCGACGTGAGCGAGCAGCGCCGCCTCGAGGCCGTCCGGCGTGACTTCGTCGCGAACGTCTCGCACGAGTTGAAGACCCCGGTCGGCGCGCTTGCCCTGCTCGCCGAGGCGATCCAGGACGCCGCCGACGACCCCGCGACGGTCGCGCGCTTCGCCGGTCGCATGCAGCACGAGGGCAGCCGGCTGACCAGGCTCGTCAGTGAGCTCATGGAGCTCTCGCGCGTGCAGGGTGTCGACCCCATGCCGGGCGCCGACACCGTCGCCGTGCAGGCGCTGGTCGACGAGTCCGCCGACCGGTGCCGCCTCGCCGCCGAGCAGTCGGTCATCGATGTCGACGTCCGCTGTGAGACCGGCCTCGAGGTCCGCGGGGACGAGGCGCAGCTGCGCACCGCGGTCGCGAACCTGGTCGACAACGCCATCGCCTATTCACCGCCCGGCACCAGGGTGGTGATCACCGCCGACGCGTCGGCCGACGATCAGGCGCGGCCGTGCGTCGACATCGCCGTGACCGACCAGGGGCTTGGCATCGACGAGGCCGATCTCGACCGGATCTTCGAGCGCTTCTACCGTGTCGACCCAGCTCGCTCGCGGGCGACGGGAGGCACCGGGCTCGGCCTCGCGATCGTCAAGAACATCGTCACCAACCACCTCGGCACGATCTCGGTGCGCAGTGTGGTCGGATCCGGCTCGACGTTCACCATCCGGCTACCGCGCGTTCACTCCGATGCGCCACCGTCTGCCCAGGACGCTGGTCGGCTGGACTCGGTTAAGGGGACGGTATGACGCGAGTGCTGGTGGTGGAGGACGAGGAATCGTTCTCCGACGCGCTGTCGTACATGCTGCGGCGCGAAGGGTACGAGGTCGAGGTCGCGGGCACCGGCCCGGATGCGTTGAGCGCGTTCGACCGCGGCGGTGCCGATCTCGTGTTGCTCGACCTGATGCTGCCCGGGCTGTCCGGTACCGAGGTCTGCCGCGAGCTGCGGCAACGCTCGCACGTGCCGATCATCATGCTGACCGCGCGCGACAGCGAGGTGGACAAGGTCGTCGGCCTCGAACTCGGAGCCGACGACTACGTGACCAAGCCGTTCTCGTCCCGCGAGCTCGTGGCGCGTATCCGTGCGGTGATGCGCCGCGGCACCGAGGCCGAGGAGTTCGACATGGGCACGGTCGAGGCCGGCCCGGTCCGCATGGACGTCGAGCGCCACGTGGTGACCGTCGAGGGCGCCCAGGTCGCCATGCCGCTCAAGGAGTTCGACCTGCTCGAGCTGCTGCTGCGCAACGCCGGACGAGTGCTCACACGCGGCCAGTTGATCGACCGGGTATGGGGTGCGGACTACGTCGGCGACACCAAGACCCTGGACGTCCACGTGAAGCGGTTGCGGGCGAAGATCGAACCCGACCCGGCGCGTCCGAAGTACCTGGTGACGGTTCGGGGCCTCGGCTACAAGTTCGAGGACTGATACCCGTCGGGCAGGATGACTGCATGCCCGATTACCAGATCGAGATCCACTACGGCGCGGACGAGCCGATCCGCATCCCGCTGCGCGACTACGAGCCCGAGGACGCCGAGTCCGAGCGGCAGTCGATCGTGCAGCAGGTCGAGCGGGCGCAGTCGCTCGACGCGCCACTCATCATCACCGATCTCGAGCACGGCGGCCCGCTCGACGACGAGCTCGCCATTCCGGTCCACGGGGTCACCGAGGTCGACCTCGTCGAGGCCTGACCGAACCCGAACCGTGCGGTGATCCCGGCGGTGCCCCGGCGTCACTAGGCTCCGCCGCATGGCGGACTCCGCGCGCGGGCTCGTGCTCGTCGTCGAGGACGACGCCGCCATCGCCGACGTCCTGCGGATGAACCTGGCCGGCGCCGGATACGGGGTCCACCTGGAACGTTCGGGTGAGGACGCGCTGGCCGCGATCGCGCGCCTGCGCCCGTCCGCGGTGCTGCTCGACGTCGGGCTGCCCGGCATCGACGGCGTCGAGGTGTGCCGGCGGATGCGCAGTGCCGGCGACTGGACACCGGTGCTGTTCGCGACGGCGCGAGACGACGAGGTGGACCGCATCGTCGGGCTCGAACTCGGCGCCGACGACTACATCACCAAGCCGTTCTCACCCCGTGAGGTGGTCGCCCGGGTGGGCAGCGTCCTGCGCCGTTCGCAGGGGACGGTCGCGGGGCCGCCGACGCTGCGGCTCGACTCGGTACGCGTGGACCTGACGGCGCACCGCGTCACCGTCGGCGACGTCGAGGTGGCGCTGACGGCAACCGAGTTCGACCTGCTGGCCTTCCTGATGCGCCGCCCCGGCCGGGTGTTCTCCCGGGAGCACCTGATCAGCGAGGTCTGGGGGTACTCGGCGATCTCGGGCAACCGCACGGTCGATGTACACGTGGCACAGCTGCGGGCGAAGCTCGGCGACGCCAGCCCGATCCGCACCGTCCGCGGCGTCGGCTACTCCGCCGAGGGGCTGGCCGCGACATGAGCCGCGGCTCGCTCGCCGCGCGCATATCGCTGGTGACGGTCGCAGTCGCCGTGATGACGGCGGTCGTCGCGGGCGCGCTGTCGATCGGGCTGATCCGCTCGTCCGACGAGTCGAGCGCGCGCGACACGCTGGCGCGCATCGCCACGGCCACCGCCACGACGGCCGACACGGCAGTCGGCACGGGTGGTGAGTTGCGCGCGCGCCGAACCCTCAACGCGTTGAGCGTGCAGTACGCGACCTTCGGCCCCGGCGGCCGGGTGAACGCCGACACGAGTGATCTCGCGGCAGTGGCGCTGTCGCGCGCCGAGATGGTGACCGTCGCGCGGGGCGCCACGGTCAGTGACACCCGGACGGTGAACGGGCAGCGGGTGCTCGTCGAGGCGCGCCCGGCCGGCAACGGCGGCTTCGTCCTGGTGCAGCGCCAGTCCGATGCGCTCGCCGGGTTGAGTCGCGCGGTGCGACGGATCCTGCTCGGGCTGTTGCTCGGCGCGGCCATCGCGGCCGTGGCGGGCGTCCTGTTCGCGCGTCGGTTGGCCGGTCCTCTGCGCCGCACGGCCCTGGCCGCGCACGCGCTGGCGTTCGGGCGTCGCGACGTCCTCGTCCGGCCGGACGGGCCGGCCGAGGTGGCCGAGGTCGCCGAGGCGGTGAACCGGCTCGCGGCGTCGCTGACGTCCTCAGAGGCGCGGCAGCGCAACTTCCTGATGTCGGTGTCACACGAGCTGCGCACCCCGCTCACGGCGATCACCGGCTATGCGGAGTCACTCGCCGGGGGAGTCGTGCCGCCGGAGGAAACCGCGCGGGTGGGTTCGGTCATGTACGAGGAGGCGAACCGGCTCTCCCGCCTCGTCTCGGACCTGCTCGACCTCGCGCGACTCGACGCAGCGGACTTCCGGATCGATCTGGTCGATGGCGACCTGGCCGCTCTCGCCCGGGCGGCGGCCCAGGTGTGGACGGCTCGCTGCGTGGCTGCAGGCGTCGAGTTCCGGCTCGAGGCGACCGGCCCGGTGCCGGCCCGCTTCGACCCCGTTCGACTGCGGCAGGCCGTGGACGGACTGCTCGAGAACGCGTTGCGCGTCACCCCGGCCGGAGCCCCGATCG
>JAVHVN010000053.1:0-13307 GCA_032160545.1 Pseudonocardiales bacterium
CTCACGGCGTTGCGGTGCTGCGTTCGGCGAAGACCTCACGGGCGATGCGGTAGCTGTCGAAAGCGCGCGCGGCGCCGGCGTAGGCCTCGATCTGGATGAACGCTTCCACGATCTGCTCCGGCGAAACCCCGTTGTTCAGCGCAATGCGCAGTTGGCCGCGCAGCGGCTCGAGCGTCCCGAGCACGGCGGCGATGGTCACCGATATCAGCGCGCGAGTTTGTAGGTCGAGCACCTCGGTCCTGGGCCACGCGTCGCCGAACGTGTGCACCGTTGCCAGACGAGTGAAGTCGCCGGCATTTCCGGGTTCGCTCGGCCCGGGCTCCACATACGGTTCGAGCCTTGCGCCCAGCAGTTCTGCTGCGGTTTCTAGAGCCGCGGCGTAGGCAGCACCTGCGTCTTCGGTGGTCATCGTGGCATCTCCGGTCGGGCGCCTTCGGGTAGCGCAAGTGTGCTGGTCGAGACGTTCTGAACCAGGCGGCGCAGCATGCCCTTCAGCGCTGCGAACTCGTCGGGTTCGAGTGCCATCGCCTTGCCGATCGCGGTCGGGACCTCTTCGGCCTCCGCCCGCAGTGCCTGACCCGCATCGGTCAGCACGACCTGGACTGACCGTTCGTCGTCAGGACGGCGTTCGCGGCGCACCAAACCCGCTGTCATGAGGCGCTTGAGCAGGGGCGAAACCGTGCCCGAATCGAGTTGCAGGGCTGCGCCGAGTTCGCCGACCGTGCAGCTTCCGCTCGTTCGAACTAGCTGAGAGGACGCCCGTCATGTCCATTGCCGCCCCTCCCGTCGTCGTCCCGCCCGAGAGCGTCGCGCGAAGTCGGTGGACGCTGATCGCGGTCTGCGCGGCGACCTTCATCCTGCTGGTCGACGTGACGATCGTGCAGGTTGCTCTGCCGACGATCCAGCGCCACCTCAGCGCCTCCTTCACCGACCTGCAATGGGTGATCGACGCCTACGCGCTCACCCTCGCCACGCTCATCCTCAGCTGGGGTTCGATCTCAGACCTTCTCGGACGAAAGCGCGTCTTCATCGCCGGGTTGGCGGTGTTCACCGCGTCGTCGCTGCTGTGCGGGCTTGCCCAGTCGATCACCATGCTCATCTGGTCGCGGGCCCTCCAAGGCGTCGGTGGCGCGGCGATGTTCGCCACCGGCCTCGCCTGATCGCACAGGACTTCCAAGGCCCTGCGCGCGGCAAGGCGATCGCGGCGTGGGGCGCGACCGTCGGGGGTGCGGCGGCGGTCGGACCGATCGCCGGTGGTGCGCTCACAAGCGGCATCGGCTGGCGCTGGATCTTCATCGTCAACGTGCCGGTCGGCCTCGTCGCGATCTGGATCTCCTTGACGAAGATGCGCAACCAGAAGGACCCAGGCGCGACCCGCCTCGACGGCCTCGGCCTCGTCACCTTCGCCGCGGCCATGTTCCTGCTCGAGTTCGGCCTCATCCGCGGCAACGCCGTCGGCTGGACCAGCGGGACGATTCTGGCGACGTTCGCTGGCTCTGCCGCGGCACTTATTGCCTTCGTCCTCGTCGAGCTACTCCAGACCCGCCCGATGTTCGACCTCTCGCTCTTCCGCAAGCCCAGCTTCGGCGCGGTTTCGATCGCCACCTTCGCCATCGGCGGCGGCATGTTCGCGCTCCTGCCCTACCTCACCTTGTACATCCAGAACGATCTCGGCTACTCCCCGTTCGAAGGTGGCGTACGCCTATTGCCGTTGACGGTGCTCGCCTTCCTCGTGCCGTTCGTTTTCCGTCGGCCCGCTCAGGCCCTCCCGCCCGGCCTCGTGCTCGGTGCCGGCTTCGCCGTCACTGCTGGCGGGATTGGCGCGATGCTCGCCGTCGGCCCCCACTCAAGCTGGACGGTTCTCATCCCCGGGCTAATGCTCTGCGGCATCGGCCTCGGCATCGCCAACCCGGCCATCGCACAGGTCGGGCTCGGCGTCGTGCCCCCGCAACGCAGCGGCATGGCGTCCGGCATCAGCAACACCTTCCGCATTGCGGGACTCGCGACCGGGGTAGCGGCGCTCGGCGCGATCTTCCAGCAGCGGGTCACCTCCTCGCTGTCGTCAAGTTTCGGCCCGCACGCCGCCGCGCTCAGTCGCGTCGTCTCCTCGGCCGGCGTCAAGGCCGCTGCTCACGGCCAGGCGAGGACCGCCGACGCGGCTCACGTCGCCGTCGTCTCGGGACTGCACACGCTCTTGGCAATCGGTGCGATCGCCGTCGCGGCCGGCGCAGTCATCTCGGTGGTCGTCGTGCGCTCCAAGGACTTCCACCAGCCAACGCCGCCAGTGGCGCCGACCGAGCCCGAGCCGGCAACGGTCGTCGCGGCCGTCACGCCCGAGGCCCGATAGCCCGAAACAATTCGCACATGCCGGCACGCACGGACGGCTTGCTCGATCCGCGGCCGTTGGCCGAGCTGTTGCGTCTCGGCAGTCTGGTAACTCCGGTTTTCGAGGACGCTGCGGTCCGTGCGGCCGTTGTCGCAACCGACCTCGCGAGCGGGGAGGCAGTCGTGATCGATCGGGGAGATACGACCTCAGCGCTGCTAGCTTCGTCGGCGTTCCCCGGGGTCTTCCCGCCGGTCGAGTTCGGTGGCACGCGGTTGATCGATGTTGGCGTTGCTGCGGACATCCCGGTGCTGCAGGCCGAGGCGCTCGGCGCGGACGAGTGCTACGTGTCGAGGAATCGAACCCAAGTGGTCGAGCCCAGCAAGTACGGTAGTTTCGGGCGTCTGGAGGGCTCGCATAGTGGCCGAGTGCGGCGGTCTTGAAAACCGCTGTCGGGTGATCCCCGACCGAGGGTTCGAATCCCTCGCCCTCCGCTGTTGTTGTGACGAGATAGCCGACGGGCTGCTCAGGTCTTCCACTTGAAGCCGAGCGCGAAGTCGACGGTGACCGCGAACGTCAGGTACATCAGCCAGGAACCGGTGAGGATGCGGAAGAGTCCCAACACGCGTTCCAAGGGGTTGATCCCGAGCGACACGAAGAACTCGGTGATGTACACGCCGAGCAAGCCGGCGAAGACCAGCCCGACGGGCCAGTCACCCGCGTGGAAGAACACGGTGGCGCCGAGAGCCGAGATAACGGTGAAGGCGACTGACATCCCGACGTTGGGTCGCGAGTCGTTGCCCCGATACCGATTCCAGCCGAGTGCGAACCAGTGGATGCCGTACGCCGAGAACGCCAGCGCTGCCATGTAGAGGACGCGGTTGTCGCTGAAGACCTGGAACCAGCCCAGGCCGATGAAGAGCATCACGCCGGTCAGGAACTGGCAGAACCCCGGCATCCACATACCCCACACGCCGAGCGATCGATCGACCCGTTCGTCCCGCCGGGGGATGCCCAACAGCTCCTGCGGCCCCCAGATCAGGTAGCCCGTTCCCAATCCGAAGAACCCGAGGGCGAGCGGAGGAAATGGCGACATGGCAAAGATCGACATCCGGATCGCTTCTCCTCGCGGTCGGCACCAGACCGTCCAAGGCTGACTCGTGCCGAGGCGTTCGTCGCCATGGCTGACCTGAGTCCGATGCTCCTGCTGCCGTGCAGCCGGACGTACCCGCTACCCGGGGGGCCCCGGCGTGTCAGAGCCCGGCCGCCGTGACGGCGTCCGGCTCACCGGCCTCGCGGATGCCGGCGAGCTTCGCTGCGAGCCGGTCCAGATACGGCGGGATCTCGTCCGCATCGCGGTCGGGCAGTCCGTACAGGACGTCCGTCACGCCGCCCTCGCGCCACCGGAACAGGCGCTCCTCGTCCGGGCGGCCGTCGAGTGCGACGACGCGGGGACGGCCGGTGCGTCCCGCGTCCGTCCAGACGGCCTGCAGCCGCTCGACACCGGCGACGACGTCCTGCTCGCGGGGCGTGGTGATCCACCCGTCGGCGCTGCGTGCGATCCACCGGAACGTCGCGTCCGTGCCTGCCGCACCGACGAGCACCGGGACCTCGTGTGCCGGCTTCGGCCAGGCCCAGCTCGGGCCGAAGTTGACGAAGTCACCCGCGTACTGGGCCTCGTCGTGGGTCCACAGCGCTCGCATCCCCTCGAGATACTCGCGCAGCACGGAGCGCCGCTTGCCAGGTGGCACGCCGTGGTCACTCAGTTCGTCGGTGTTCCACCCGTAGCCGACGCCGAGTGTCACCCGGCCGCCGGACAGGTGGTCGAGCGACGCGATCGTCTTGGCGAGCGTGATCGGGTCGTGCTCGACAGGCAGCGCCACAGCGGTCGCCAGCTCGATCCGGTTCGTCACGGCCGCCGCCATCGACAGTGCGACCCAGGGGTCGAGCGTGCGCAAGTAGCGGTCGTCCGGCAGCGTCTCGTCGCCGGTGCCGGGGTGCGGAGCCGTCCGCTTGACGGGGATGTGGGTGTGCTCCGGTACGAAGAACGAGTCGAAGCCGCACCTCTCCGCCTCGGCTGCGGCGCGCGCGGGCGGGATCCCGCGGTCGCTGGTGAACAGCACGATGCCGAAGCGCATCGCCGAAGACTAGAACGTGTTTCAGTTGTTGGGCAACCGGGTCACCCCGTCGCGCCGGTCACCAGGACGGCGACCGCGAGCCCGTTGAGCGCGGCGTGCACGAGGACGCCCGGGGCCAGCCGGTCGGTGTAGCGCACCAGCAGGCAGTTCGTCGCCCCGATACCGGCGACGCTCAACGCGAGGACGATCGCACCCAGCAGCGTCGAGACCTCGTACGTGTGGAACCCGGCGAAGATCGTGGTCGAGACGATCGCCGCGGGCCAGAAACCCCAGCGCCGCATGAGCGTGCGCAGGATGAGGCCGCGGAACATCAGCTCCTCGAACACGGGGGCGCAGATCACGACGACGACGATCAGCAGGATCACCGTCGCGGCCCGGACGTGGTCGACCTGCAGGTTCTGCGCCTCGCGGACCGCCCGGCCGTGAGTGAGCAGGCCGGCCCACACGGCGACGAACACGCGTACCAGGAAGGCGAAGACGATGCCCAGGCCGGCGATCCAGAGGTCGCGCGGCTGCGGTCGCCGCCAGCCGAACGCCGCCCAGCCGCCGTTTCGGGCCGCGATCTCGCGACCGCCGAGCCAGATGCCGAAACCGAGCAGCCCCTCGGCGACGACGTTCACCACCACCGCGAAGACGAGTCGCGCGTGGTCGCCGTCCGGGCGCAGGTAGTGCGTCACGAGGCTGCCGACCACCACGATGCCGGCGAGGAACGCGATCGGCAGGACGATGGGTCGCGCCCCCCACGGCTGCTGGTCGCGCTGCCTGGTCGCGGCAATCGACTCGTCCAGCGGCCACCGGATCACCGGATTCCGCGGCGGTGCCGGCAGGGTAGGGAGCACGTTCCGGATCGTCCTCCCACCCCGTCATGCGTGGGGCCGATCGCACGGTTACGTTTCTGCGCATGACGCGCCCGCCAGACACCGCCGCCGAGATCGCCGCCGCCGTCCGGGCCGGCACGCTGACTGCGCGAGCTGCGGTCGAGCACGCCCTGCGCCGCATCGAGGACGCCGACGGCGAGATCGGCGCCTTCCAGGAGGTGCGGGTGTTCGCCGCCCTGCGTGAAGCAGACGCGGTCGACGCGCGCGCGGACCGGGGCGAGTTGCCACTCGCGGGCGTCCCGATCGCGATCAAGGACAACGTCCCGGTCGCCGGCGAGCCGATGCGCAGCGGGTCGCTGGGCTCGGATCCGGCTCCCTCGGCGAGCGATCACGAGATCGTCCGGCGGCTGAGGGCGGCCGGTGCGGTGGTCGTCGGGCTGACCCGGGTTCCCGAACTCTGCGTGTTCGGTGCGACCGACTCGCGCTTCGGGGTGACGCACAACCCGTGGGATCTCGCACGTACCCCGGGTGGCTCGTCGGGAGGCACCGCCGCGGCGGTCGCGGCCGGCATGGTGCCGGTGGGGCACGGCAACGACGGCATGGGCTCGATCCGGATCCCGTCGGCGTGCTGCGGGCTGGTGGGGATCAAGCCCGGACTCGGCGTGGCGCCGGCTGACCTCGGCAACGGCAGCTGGTTCGACATGGCCGAGAACGGCCCGCTCGCCACGACGGTCCGCGATGCTGCCGTCACCCTCGCCGTGATGGCCGGCCGGCCCGAGTTCGCGGTGCTGGACGAGCCGCAGTCCCTGCGGATCGCGACCTCGACCCGAGCGCCGATGCTGGCCACGCCTGTCGACAAGCACTGGAGCGCCGTCGTCGGCGAGACCGGCATGCTGCTGCGCGACTCGGGGCATTCGGTCGTCGCGGCCGATCCGCCGTATTCGACCCGCATGCTCGCCTCGGAGTTGACCCGCTGGTTCGCGGGCACCGAGCTGGACGCCCGCACGCTCGCGGACCGGTCGCAGCTGCAGCCCCGTACCCGCCGGCACGCGGCGTTGGGCCGAGCCGCCTTACGCGCCGGGCTGCCGAAGGCCGCCGGTCGCACCCACTGGCAGCACAAGGCCGAGCAGTTCTTCGCCGACCGGGACGTGCTGATCACGCCCGCCCTTGCCCAGCCGCCGAAGCCGGCGAAGGCATGGGGCGATCGCGGCTGGCTGGCCAACATCTGGTCGGACTCGCATTACGCGCCGTTCGCCGCGCCGTGGAACCTGGCCGGCTGGCCGGCCATGGCGGTACCCGCGGGGCTGCACCCCAACGGCACGCCGCTGTCGGTCCAGCTCGTGGCGCGCCCCGGTGGCGAGGCGTTGCTGCTCGGGCTCGCGGCCACCCTCGAGCGGCTACGCCCCTGGCAGCTCACCGCGGCGCGCTACGCGGACCGGTGAGCGCGGCGGCCGCCAGCTCTGCCGCGACCCGTTCGTGTTCGGCGGTGACCAGTCCGACCGTCACCCGCAGATGTCCGACACCGGCGTCCGGACGCACCCAGAACGGACGCCCCGCGGTGACTCCGATGCCGCTTGCCGCGAGGCGCAGCAGTGCCGCGGGCTCGTCGTTGACCGGCAGCCAGATGTTGAGGCCGTCCTTACCCCGAACGGTGACGCCGGCGCGGGCGAGCTCGTCGACGATCCGGGTGCGGCGGTTCGCGTACGTGCGCCTGGCGGCCTCGACGGCGCGCACCGAGGGCCTGTGTGTCAGCAGGTCGACGAGCACGCTCTGCAGCAGCCGGCTCGTCCAGCCCTGGCCGAGGAAGCGACGGTCGACCAGGGTGTCGACGAGCTCCGCCGGGCCGCCGATAGCCGCAAGTCGCAGGTCCGGGCCGTGTGACTTCGAGTAGCTGCGGATGTGCACGGTGCGGTCGGGCAGTAGCTCGCCGAGGCTCAGGACCGGGGTCGCGGCCACGGCGCCGGCCGAGTCGTCCTCGACGACGATCGCGTCGCTGTCGCGTAACACCCCGGCGAGCCGGGCCACCCGCTCGGCGGTGAGGGATGCGCCGGTCGGGTTCTGCGCCCGCGGCTGGAGGAACACCGCTCGCACGCCCGCGCTCACCGCGTCGGCGAGCTCGGCGGGCAGCGGGCCGTCATCGTCGAGGCCTACCGGCACGGCGACGACGCCCGCAGAATCGAGCAGGTCCAGCAGCGGCGGAAAGCACGGCTGCTCGACTGCGACCCGGTCGCCGAAATGCAGCAGCGCAGCGGTGGCCAGCTGGAGTGCGTCCATCGCCCCGTCGACGACGGCGAAGCTCTCGGCGGCGAACGGCCAGTCGTCGCGCAGGATCTTGCCGAGAGCGGGCAGCACCGGGTCGTCCAGGTAGCTCGACGTGCCGGGGGTGTGCTCGACCCGGCGCAGGGCCGGGGTCAGGTCGGGCAGCAGTGCCGGGTCGGGCGTTCCCGTCGAGAGGTCGAGCTCGAGGGGGACACCGGGCAGTGCGCTGCGGTAGCGGGCCGGCCCGGCGTGGCGGATCGCGATCGTGGTGCCCCGCCGGCCGTCGGTCTGGATGGTGCCCGATCGCGCGAGCATGCCCCACGCCACGCTCACGGTGGTGGGCGAGAGCCCGAGCTCGGTGGCGACGGTGCGGATCGGCGGCAGCCGGGCGCCCGGCTGGAGGATTCCCTCCCCGACCGCACGACCCACGGCCCCGGCGAGACCCCGTGCGGACGGCTCCTCCATCCGGGCAGCGATCACGTGCAGCATCTTTGTAACGTAGCAGAACTGTCTTTGTACCAATGCCCCCTGTGACGTACGCTCTCGCAATGACGACTCGCATCTCGCATTGGATCGACGGCGCCCCGGCCGATGGCACGTCGGGCCGCACCAGCCCGGTCTTCAACCCGGCGACCGGTGCGCAGACCGCCGAGGTCGAACTCGCGTCGGCGGCTGACGTCGAGCGCGCCGTCGCGAGCGCGAAGGTGGCCGCCCGCGAGTGGCGCAGCGCCTCGCTGTCGCGCCGGTCGGCTGTGCTGTTCGCCTTCCGCGAGCTGCTGCACGCCAAGTCGGCCGAACTCGCGGCGATCGTCACCGCCGAGCACGGCAAGGTGGTGGGCGATGCCGCCGGCGAGGTGGCCCGCGCGCTCGAGAACGTCGAGTTCGCGTGCGGCGTGCCGCAGCTGATGAAGGGTGGCTTCAGCGAGCAGGCCGCGTCCGGCGTCGACGTCTACTCGATCCGGCAGCCACTCGGCGTCGTCGCGGGCATCACGCCGTTCAACTTCCCCGCGATGGTGCCGTTGTGGATGGCTGCCAACGCGATCGCCTGCGGCAACGCGTTCGTCCTCAAGCCGAGCGAGAAGGACCCGTCGGCGTCGCTGTTCATCGCGCAGCTGTGGAAGCAGGCCGGCCTCCCCGACGGCGTGTTCTCCGTCGTCCAGGGCGACAAGCAGGCCGTCGACGCGATCCTCGGCCACCCCGACATCGCGGCCGTGAGCTTCGTCGGCTCGACGCCGATCGCCCGCTACATCTACGAGCGCGGGACGTCGAGCGGCAAGCGGGTGCAGGCGCTCGGCGGTGCGAAGAACCACATGGTCGTGCTGCCCGACGCCGACATCGACATGGCCGCCGACGCGGCGGTCTCGGCCGCGTACGGCGCGGCCGGCGAACGGTGCATGTCGATCTCGGTCGCGGTCGCGGTCGGCAGCATCGGCGACGCGCTCGTCGACGCGATCTCCGCCCGCCTGCCGAAGCTGCGCATCGGCAACGGGGCGGACCCGGACTCCGAGATGGGTCCCCTCATCACCCGCGAGCACCGCGACAAGGTCGCCGGGTACATCGGCGAGGGTGCCGAGGCCGGCGCGCAGGTCGTCGTGGACGGCCGCGAGGCCGACGTCCCCGCCGACGGCTTCTTCCTCGGCACCACCCTGCTCGACCACGTGACGCCGCAGATGTCGGTCTACACCGACGAGATCTTCGGCCCGGTGCTGTGCGTCGTACGGACCGACACCTACGACGAGGCTCTCGAGCTCATCAACGCCAACCAGTTCGCCAACGGCACCGCGATCTTCACGCGCGACGGCGGCGCCGCACGGCAGTTCCAGTTCGACGTCGAGGTGGGCATGGTCGGCGTCAACGTGCCGATCCCGGTGCCGGTCGCGTACTACTCGTTCGGCGGCTGGAAGTCCTCCCTGTTCGGCGACACGCACATGTACGGTCCCGAGGGCATCAACTTCTACACGCGTGGCAAGGTCGTCACGTCACGCTGGCCCGACCCCGCCACGTCGATGATCGATCTCGGTTTCCCCCAGACGCGATAGGACGCACCGACATGACCGACCTGCTCGCCGGCATCGCCACCGACGAGGCGCGTGTGCGCGCCGACGACCGCAACCACGTCTTCCACTCCTGGTCGGCGCAGGCGCTCATCGACCCGATGCCGATCGCGAGTGCGCTCGGCTCGTACTTCACCGACTACTCGGGCAAGCGCTACCTCGACTTCTCCTCGCAGCTGGTGAACGTCAACATCGGCTACCAGCACCCGCGGCTGGTGGCCGCCATCCAGGAGCAGGCGGCGCGTCTGTGCACCGTCTCCCCGGCGCTGGCGAACGACGCCCGCAGCGAGGCGGCGCGGCTCATCGCCGAGCTGGCGCCGGGCGACCTCAACCAGGTGTTCTTCACCAATGGCGGCGCCGAGGCGACCGAGAACGCGCTGCGCATGGCGCGGCTGCACACCGGCCGGCACAAGGTGTTCGCGGCGTACCGCAGCTACCACGGTGCGACGGCCGGGGCGATCGCGATGACCGGCGACCCGCGGCGGTGGGCCAGCGAGCCCGGCCTGCCCGGGATCGTCCGCTACTGGGGGCCGTACCTCTACCGCTCGGCGTTCCACGCAAGCACGCCCGCAGAGGAGAGCGAGCGTGCGCTACAGCACCTGCGCGACCTGATCATGGTCGAGGGTGCGCACACCGTCGCGGCGATCATCCTCGAGACGGTCGTCGGCACGAACGGCATCCTCGTCCCTCCGCCCGGCTACCTCGAGGGCGTCCGCGAGATCTGCGACCAGTTCGGCATCGTCCTCATCGCGGACGAGGTGATGGCCGGCTTCGGGCGCTGCGGCGAGTGGTTCGCCGTCGACCACTGGGGCGTGGCGCCGGACCTCATCGCGTTCGCGAAGGGCGTCAACTCCGGCTACGTGCCGCTCGGTGGCGTGATCATCTCCGACCGGATCGCCGAGACGTTCCAGCAGCGCCCCTACCCCGGTGGCCTGACGTACTCGGGGCACCCGCTGGCCTGCGCCAGCGCGGTGGCCTCGATCGGGATCTTCAAGGACGAGGGCATCGTCGAACACGCCCGTGCGCTCGGCACCGACGTGATCGGGCCCGAACTCGAGAAGCTCGCGGCACGGCATCCGTCCGTCGGCGAGGTGCGCGGGCTGGGGGTGTTCTGGGCGCTCGAACTGGTGCGCGACCGGGACACCCGCGAACCGCTGGTGCCCTATAACGCGGCCGGAGCCGACGCCGCTGCGATGAACGAGTTCGCCGCCGCCTGCAAGCAGCGCGGTCTCTGGCCGTTCACGCACTTCAACCGCACGCATGTCGTCCCGCCGTGTACGACGAGCGCCGACGAGATCCGGGCGGGCGTCGCGATCCTCGACGAGGCTCTCGAGGTGGCCGACCGCTACTACACCGGCACCTGACCCCGGCAGCTGACCCCCCTAACCCCGTGATCAAGAGATCAATTTTGTCGATAGTCGACTGAATCGATCTCTTGATCAAGGCGGGTTGGGCGGGTTGGGCGGGTTGGGCGGGTTGGGCCCGTGCCCGTGCTTGTCACGCACGTCGATGGGCTCGTCCAGCTCGTCGACGTAGCTCACCGGATGCACCTCGAGGGGGGCTGGGCCGCCCGCGCCACCCGGCGGTGGCGAGGCGGTCGTCGCTGCCGGCCGCAACGCGTGCAGCTGGACGTCCGCGACCACCCGCTTCTCGGCGAGTTCGGCTCGCAGCGTCTTGACGATCTGGTCGTACACGATCCGGCGGGTCAGCCCAGGCGCCAGCGAGCCGGCGATGCCCATCACCCGCCCGCGAGTGCCGGCGAGCTCGATCGGGTTGAGGATCTCAATGCTGATCATCCGGCGGGTTCCCTGCACCGTGACCGCACCCGGCGTGGCCGCCAACGCCGCCTCGACGGCGGGGCCGCCGCCGGGGGCGGGCTCGGCCGGACGCGCGCGCAGGTAGAGGGCGGCGCCGAGGGTCGCCAGGTTGGTGAGGACGAGCACGATCACCAGCACGGTCACGCGAAATACCCCCTCCGAGCGCCACGGTCGAAACTACCGGCGTCCTCGGCTCGTCAGCCGGTGCAGCTCAGCCGGTGCAGCTCAGCCGGGTGCGGGGTTGTCGGTGTGCCCGGCGCGGGCAGCGATGACGCCGGCCTGAAAGCGGCTGGTCGCGCCCACCTGAGCCATGTAGTCGGCGATGTGCCGGCGGCAGGTGCGGACCGAGATCGACAGCCGTCGCGAGATCGCCTCGTCCTTCTCGCCCTCGGCCATGAGCCGCAGGATCGCTGCGCGCGTCTGGTCGAGTTCGGTCTCGTCACGCTGGTGGTTGATCACCTCCTCCAGCGGCGAGGCCTCGGCCCACAGCTGCTCGAAGGTCGCGATCACCCATGCGATCACGTTGGGTTCGTGGACGACGGCAAGCCCGTGCCGGCCGTGCTCGTTGGTCGGGATCGGAAGCAGGGCGACCTCGCGGTCGACCACCAGGCTGCGGCCGGGCACCGAGGACGCGAACCGGATCTTGGCACCGTTCTCGGCGAGGTCGTTGAGATAGGCCCGGGTGGCGCGGTCGCGCAGCGCGGTGTGCTGATAGAGCGCGCGGGTCTTGATACCGCGGCGCAGCGAGTAGATGTTGGCGATGCGGGTACGGCCGTCGATGCGCGTGGTCGGCAGCCGGCCGGGAGCGACGGAGAGCAGCTCGTTCTGCACCCGGTCTGCGTAGTGCATCAGCACGTTGCCTATCGCCGTCTGGTCGGAGATCACGTCGACCGCGACGTCCTGAATCCCCCCGGACAGGGCAGAGTTCCAGTCCGGGACGAGACTCCGGATCGCGTTGCGCCGGGCCTCGACCGAGGCCCGGCGGGCGCCGAGCTCGAGATCCTCGGCGCCGAGCACGGTCGCCTCGGCGAGCATCGGGCTGACCGCCGCGAGCAGGTCGTTCGTCGTCGTGCGCAGCAGGCCCATCTCGACCAGCGCCGCGGCGGGCTTGTCCAGATCGCCAAGCGCCACGTCGAGCTGGTCGGCGATGTCCGCCAGGGTCGTGGCCGGACGCCCGAGCAGGGCGCGATAGAGCTCGACCTCGCGCTCGCTCAGCTGCCCGCTATCGCCCATTTGTCAGTCCGGAGTTCGTGCCAGGCAGCTAGCTGCCAGTTCGGAAATTTGAAATGCGTCCACGCACTCATAATCCTATTCATTGACACGTGGTTTACGGGCAGCCAGTTCCGAAATGACGCGTTTGATGAGCACGGCCCCCGTAGGACCCACACGATAAGGGAGTATCTGTGGCCCGATCGCTGCGACGCACCGTCGTCGCCGTAGTGGCCCTGGCCATCGGATTCGGTGTCGTCACCGCATCCGGCGAGGCCTCGGCGGCTCCGGCCGCGAAGCACGCCACGAGCACCACGACGACCGTCACGACGGCCCAGCCGCGTGCGCTCGACTGGTGGTGGTGACGCCCGACCACTCGTTGCGGGCGTAGTCCTGGCGCCCGCGACATACCTCCGGTCCCGTTTCCCTGGGCTCCGTGCGTCCGTCGACGCCGGATTTCCGGGAGGCGGGACCGGTGCCATTTCCAGGCCCGCACGCGGTCTGCGACGATCGCACCCGATGACCGCTACCGATGCCGGCGCCGAGGTTCCCGCCGGGCTCACGCACCTGCACAGCGGCAAGGTCCGCGACCTGTACCGCATGGCCGACGGCCGGCTGCTCATGGTGGCGAGCGACCGCATCTCTGCCTTCGACCACATCCTGTCGCCGACAATTCCGGACAAGGGCCG
>JAVHVN010000066.1:0-7250 GCA_032160545.1 Pseudonocardiales bacterium
CCGAAGTGACTGCCACCCAGATCGCCACGTTGCACACGTCCGCCGGAGACATCCGGATCCTGCTCTTCGGCAACCACGCCCCGAAGACTGTGCGCAACTTCGTCGAGCTGGCCTCCGGAGCGCGGGAATGGACGCACCCGAGCAGCGGCGCCAAGACCAGTGACCCGCTCTACGACGGCACGATCTTCCACCGGGTGATCGCGAACTTCATGATCCAGGGCGGCGACCCGCTGGGCCGGGGCACCGGCGGTCCCGGTTACCGCTTCGCCGACGAGTTCCACCCCGAACTGCAGTTCGACCGGCCCTACCTGCTGGCCATGGCGAACTCGGGGCCGAACACGAACGGCTCGCAGTTCTTCGTCACCATTGCCCCGACGACGTGGCTCAACCGCAAGCACACGATCTTCGGTGAGGTCGCCGATCCGCAGAGCCGCGCGGTCGTCGACGCGATCGGCTCAGCCGCCACCGGGCCGGGCGACCGGCCGCTGCAGGACGTCACGATCAACTCGGTCACCGTCGAGCCGGCCGACGCCGGTACGTGAGAGCGGCGTGACGATCCCTGACGGCCCTGATCCCGCGAGTCCGGGCGGCGCCGTCTCGAACGAGACGCGCTGCTACCGGCATCCGAACCGAGAGGCGCTCGTCCGGTGTACCCGGTGCAACCGGCCGATCTGCCCCGAGTGCATGCGCCCGGCGTCGGTCGGGTTCCACTGCCCCGACGACGTGTCGCTCGCCAAGCGCACCATGCGGCCCGGCCGCACGGCGGTCGGCGCCCGCATCTGGAACGCGCCGCCGCTCGTCACGATCGGGCTCATCACCGCGAACGTCGTCGTCTTCCTGATCACCGGGACGCAAGCGGTCGGCGGGCTGACCCAGCCGGGCGACGGCTCCTCGAAGCTGTTCAACCAGTGGCAGCTGCAGCCGTTGGCGGTCGAGGCGCACGACGAGTACTACCGGCTGATCACCTCCGCATTCCTGCACGTCAGCCTGCTGCACATCGCCTCGAACATGTTCGCGCTCGCCGTGATCGGGCCGCCGCTCGAGCGACTGCTCGGCCGGTGGCGCTTCGCCGCGCTGTACCTGCTGGGCGCACTGGGCGGGTCGGCCGCGGTGTACGCGTGGGGGCAGGTGCTCACCCCGGTCGCCGGCGCCTCGGGCGCGATCTTCGCGCTGTTCGGCGCCGCGCTCGTCCTGGTGCGCAAGCTCGGTCTCGATCCGCAGTGGTTGATCATGATCGTGGTGTTGAACTTCGTGTTCACATTCTCGATCCACAACATCTCGAAGCTCGGGCACATCGGTGGTTTCGTCACCGGCGTGCTCGTCGCGCTGGCCATCGCCGGCCTGCCGCAGTCGCGCACCCGAGTCGGCGGGTCGTCGCAGGCCGCCGGGATCGGCGCGGTCGCCGTGATCGTGGCGGCGATCGTCCTCGTCCGCACCGCCACCTTCTGACCCCGCGCGAGCGGCACGGCACCGCCTCAGGTCAGGGCCGGCGCGGGTCTACGGCGCGGATCAGCCCCGCCACGCTCTCGGGGTCGGCGCCGAGAGCTCGGCGGCCGAAGACGTGCAGGCCCGTGCCGGTGTCGATCTCGAGGGTGACGCTGCGCAGGCCCAGTCGCTGCCGGCTGTCGGCCCGGACCGCCTCGACCTCGTGCCACTCGAGGTGCTCGGACCCCAGCGGCGAGCGGATGTCGAGACCGGCCGCGGTACTGGCGACGATGCGGGGCCAGAACACCAGGTCACTCACGGTGTACGCGAGCAGCACCAGAGCGGCGAGGGCGAACAGCAGCCGGCCGCCGGTGTCCGCCGCGAGCGCGCTGGCGGCGGCTGCGATCAGTGCCAGGCCGCCGGTCGCGGCGGTGATGCGCCGGTCGGGGCCGAAACGGCAGACCGTCATACGGGCTTCGTCCACAGGGTTGTCCCCAGCTGGGGAGAACTTACAGCCGTGTAATCACACCGGTGGTGACGTGGGCAGTCATCGCCACCGCACCGCCATGACGAGCCCGACGACCATGACTCCGAAGCCGACCGCGAAGTTCCACGCGCCGATGTCCTTCATGATCGGGACGCTCTCGGCGGCGAGGTAGTAGACGACGAGGTAGGCGAGGCCGATGACGAGGACCACCGACATCACGATCGGGTACCACGACGGGCTCGGCGACAATTCCTTCGTCGACCCGGTCGCCGCGGCCACCCGCACCGGGCTCTCGGGCTTCTTGCGGACCTTGGACTTCGGCACGTCGATCTCCTGGTTCTGCGGGGTTTCCGGCAGTTAGCGTAGACGCCGAACCGCGGAAACCGCTGGGGGTGCCGGGCCACACCGGCTGGAAGAGGAGAGGCGGCTCGTGCATATCGACCCGAGGTCAGCTCTGCGGTGGATCCCGTGGCGCCGCGAAGGGGCCCGCGCGAGCCGGTGGACCGCCCTTGTGCCGGTCGTCTGCCTGGTGGCCGGATTCGGGTTCGCCGTGAGCGCGCGCGACTCGCGCGGGACGAACCTGCGCACCGCCTCGACGGGCAACCTCGCCGGGCTCGTCCGCTCGGCCGAGAACGACGTGCGATCCGCCGACCAGGTGGTCGAGGGCCTGCAGGCGCAGGTGTCGGCCGCGACCAAGGACGCGGGCGCGAGCAACTCCGACGTCGCCGCGGCCCAGGCCAGGGCGGCTGCACTCGCCGACGCGGGCGGCCGGACGGCCCTGAGCGGTCCCGGCATCACGGTCGTGCTGAACGATGCGCCGAACGACCCCGCGAACGCCGGGGTCGACCCGAACCAGCTGGTCGTCCACCAGTCCGACCTGCAGGCCGTGGTCAACGCGCTGTGGGCCGGCGGCGCGGAGGCGATGTCGATCGCGGGGCAGCGGGTCATCGCGACCAGTGCGGTGCGCTGTGTCGGCAATACCCTGCTGCTGAATGGTGAGGTGTACTCGCCGCCGTTCCGGGTTGCGGCTATCGGGCCGTACCGGACAATGCAAGAGGCGTTGGCGAGGTCGCGAGGCGTCAATCTGTTCGAGGAAGCGGCGTCGTTCTACGGGCTCGGCTACACCGTCGCGTCCGAGGACCGGCTCGACCTGCCCGCCTTCAAGGGGCCGATCGGGCTGGCATATGCGACAACCAAGTGAGCGAGGATCCGCATGTCCGTAGTGCAGGCGCCTGATCCGCTGCCGGGCGAGGGCGAGGGCGCGGTCGCAACAGAGACGGGCGGCCATCGTCAGCAGGGGCGCGCTGCGATGACAGCCGGCGACCGGGTGCGCCTGGTCCTGCGCGGCATCGGCCAGACCCTGATCACCGGCGGTCTGATCGTCCTGCTGTTCGTCGTCTACGAGGTGTACATCACCAACTACTTCGCCCACCGCGAGCAGAGCAAGGTGCACAACGCTCTCGAACAGGTGTGGGCCAACGGGCGCGACCCGCTGGGCCTGCCGGGCGCCGGCGGTGTCGGGATCCCGCTCGGCGAGGGCATTGCGAACATCTACATCCCCCGGCTCGGGCGCGACTTCGCGTTCACCATCGTGCAGGGCAGCACCGTTCCCACCGACGCCGAGCTGGAGAAGGGCCCGGCGCACTATCGCGACACCGCGCTTCCGGGCGGCGTGGGCAACTTCTCCGTCGCGGGACACCGGGTGGGCAAGGGCGAGCCGTTCCTCAACCTCGACCAGGTCAAGGCCGGCGACATGGTGATCATCGAGACCAAGACGTCGTGGTTCGTCTACCAGGTGCTCGGCAAGAACGGCGATCTTGCGCAGCCGGACGCCAACGGGGTGCCCGGGCGCGAGATCGTGTCGCCGAGCGACGGCAACGTGCTGCTGCCTGTTCCGGACCATCCCAACCAGCCGGCCAAGGCAACCGACCGGTACCTGACGATGACGACCTGCCACCCGAAGTTCACCGCCACCCAACGCATGGTCGTGCACGCGGCACTCGTCAGCAACCTGACCACGCCGCGGACGGGCAGCACGATGCCGGACGCGATCAACGCGCTGTACAACGCGAAGGGCCTGTAGATGTACGTGTGGATCTGGCGGACGCTGCCCGGCCCGCTGGTGCTGAAGCTGGTGCAGGCCCTCGTGCTGATCGCGGCCGTGTGCGCGCTGTTGCTGTTCGTCGTGTTCCCCTGGATCGAGCCGCACCTTCCGATCAATCACGTGACCGTGAACAACAAATGACCCGCGTTCTCGTCGTCGACAACTACGACAGCTTCGTTTACAACCTGGTCCAGTACCTGGGGCAACTCGATGCGTCGGTGATCGTGCGCCGCAACGACGACGTCGGCCCCGGCGACCTGGACGCGCTGAGTGTCGACGGGGTGCTGATCTCGCCGGGCCCCGGCACACCGCAGGACGCCGGCAACTCGATGGCACTGGTGTCGGAGTGTGCTGAGCGGTCGATGCCCCTGTTCGGCGTCTGCCTCGGCCACCAGGCCATCGGCGCGGTGTTCGGTGCGCCGATCGTGCGTGCACCAGAGTTGCTGCACGGCAAGACCAGCCCGGTCGTCCACGACGGGACGGGCGTGCTGGCGGGCCTGCCGTCGCCGTTCACCGCCACCCGCTATCACTCGCTCACGGTCGAGGAGTCCGCGTTGCCGCCCGAGATCGTGGTGACTGGCCGGACCGAGTCGGGCGTCGTCATGGCGTTGCGACACACGACGCTGCCGATCGACGGCGTGCAGTTCCACCCGGAGTCGGTGCTCACGCAGGGCGGTCACCTGATGGTCGCCAACTGGCTGCGCCGCTGTGGCGGGGAGATCCAGCAGGATCGCGTGCTCGCCCTCGCGGCCGAGGTCGAGACGCTGCGCGCGGCCGCGTTCGCCGGCGTCTGACGGTCTCAGCGGGCCGCTCGGCCCGACCGCCATACCTGGGCGATGAGCGTTACGCCGGGTCGGTAGGCGAGGTGCACGTAGCTGGGAGCGTCGAGGACGACCAGGTCGGCGCGGCTGCCCGGCGTGATCGTGCCGATGTCGTCGCGGCGCAGTGCCGTGGCACCGCCGGCGGTCGCCGCGTGCAGCGCCTCGGCGGGGGTCATGTGCATCTCGCGCACTGCGAGGGCGATCGCGAGCGGCATCGACGTGCTGTACGCCGAGCCCGGATTGCAGTCGGTGGCGAGCGCGACCGTTGCGCCGGCGTCGAGCAACCTGCGCGCGTCGGGGTACGCCGACCGGGTCGAGAACTCGGCGAGCGGCAGCAGCGTCGCCACCGTGCCGGACCCCGCGAGGGCATCGACGTCCTCGTCGGTGAGGTGTGTGCAGTGATCGGCGCTGGCGGCATCCAGCTCGACGGCGATGCGCACGCCCGGGCCTGGCCGAAGCTGGTTCGCGTGCACGCGCGCGCCGAGGCCGCGGGCGATCCCGGCGGTCAGGACGGCCCGGGTCTCGTCGCCGTCGAACGCGCCGTCATCGCAGAAGGCGTCGATCCAGCGGGCATGCGGTAGGCACGCGTCGAGCATCGGCCCGGTCACCTCGGCCAGGTAATCGGCGCGGTCGCGTCCCGGCGCCACGACATGGGCGCCGAGGAAGGTCGTCTCGCCGGTGAACTCGCGCGCGATGCGCAGCGAGCGCTGCTCGTCGGCGACCGTGAGGCCGTAGCCGGACTTGCACTCGAACGTCGTCACGCCGGCGGCGACCAACTCGGCGGACAGCCGCGCGACGGTGGCCCGCAGCGAGCCGTCGCTCGCGGCGCGCGTCGCGGCGACCGTCGAGCGGATGCCGCCGGCGGTGTACGGCTTCCCCGCCATCCGTGCGGCGAACTCGTCCGCGCGGTCACCGGCGAAGACGAGATGGGCGTGCGAGTCGACGAAGCCGGGGACGACAGCCCGGCCGCCGACGTCGACCCGTTCGTCGCACGCCGGCGCATCCCGTGCCGTGCCTACCCACGCGATGGACGACCCGTCGACGACGATCGCGGCGTCGGGCAGTTCTGCCCAGCGATCCGTCTGGGTTGCCAGCAGTCCGATGCCGGTGATCAGCGTCGTCCCCGCCGCGGGGGTGGTGGCGGCGCTCGGGGGTAGTACGCCCGGATCGGTCACTGCGCCGCTTTCGCGGCGACTTTCAGCTGCGCGGTGAAGATCTCGGGCGAGGTGAACGCCTTGGCCATCGGGATCTGCTGGTCACAGCACAAGACGCAACCCCCCAACACATGAGAAACAGACACCCGTGCTGATGAACGTTAATCCGTCCGCGCAGACCCTGACCGGCTTGCGTCGCCCGCTGCCGCACATCGGGCCCCTGACCGGCGGGTGACGCCGGCCAGGGGCCCGTGCATTGCGCTCAGGTCAGATCAGTTGGCATCCGTCGATCCGAAGTAGGCGCCGGGCACCTGGTCCGGCGTCAGGATCTTGGAGTCACCCGGGTAGGGCGTGGACCAGTTGTGCGTCTGGTACCAGGTGAAGCGGTTCATCTGCTCGTTGTTGGCGTAGTCCGGCTTGGCGCCCGGACCGGTCAGATGCTGCTGCGACTGCCACTGCGTCCACTGCGTCGCCACCGTCTGCATGGTGGCGGGCACCGTGGCCACCGTCTGGGCCGGGGCCGCGGCCGGGTTCTGCGCCGCGGGAACGTCCGCGCCACAGCTGGGCAGCTTGCTCCCCGTGAGTCCCAGCGTCAGCGAGGTGCGGTTCGGCACCGCGTTGAACGGCGTGTAATCCGGCGTGCTGGTGAACGCACCGGCCATCGGGGAGGCCGCGGTGTCCATCTGGTTCATCGGGTGGATGCCGAGGATCTGCTCGATGGTGCGGTCCATGGTGATCTGCGAGTAGTAGTGGCTGTCCACCGCACCGTGCTGCGCCCAGGGGCTGATGATCTGGACCGGGGCACGGTGACCGTCAACGTGGTCCGAGCCGGCCTGGGAGTCGTCCTCGACCACGAAGATCGCCGAGTCCTTCCAGTACGAACTGTGCGTGATGGTGTCGACCATCCGGCCGACCGCGAGGTCGTTGTCGGCGACCGCACCAGCGGCACTCACCGGACCACCGGTGTGGTCGTTGGAGAACCAGAACATGTTGAGGTCGGCCGGACCGTTCTTCTTGACGTCCTGCTGCCAGATCTGCTCCTTGTAGATGTCCGGGACGTTGAGGTCGAACAGTGGGAAGCCCTGCACCGACACCGCGTTCAACGACGGGATCGACGATCCGGTCGTGATCGGGTACGCCGTGGGTGCCCCGGTCGCGGCCATGGTCTTGGTGTCGCAGTACAGGTTCTGCCAGCTCGCGCCGGCCGGCTTGCTCTCGATCGACTGGAACTCGCCGAAGTCCTTGACGGTCTTGCCCGC
>JAVHVN010000076.1:0-39205 GCA_032160545.1 Pseudonocardiales bacterium
CTGGCCGGCACCGATCCCGGCGCACCCTCGGGACTTCCGGACTGGACGCGGGCCCACCTGCTGGCCCACCTCGCCCACAACGCCGACGCCTTGATCAACCTGCTGACGTGGGCCCGCACCGGCGTCCCTACCCCGATGTACGCCTCGCCGGACGCGCGGGCCGAAGCGATCCGGGCCGGGGCCGGCGCATCGATGCCGGAGCTGCTCGACGCGCTGCACGCCTCGGCGCAACGGCTGGCCGACGCGATCGACTCCCTGCCGGAGCCGACGTGGGCCGCCACCGTGACCAGCGCCCAGGGCCGCGAGATCACTGCGGCCGACGTGCCGTGGCTGCGCGTGCGCGAGGTCTGGATCCACGCCGTCGACCTCGACGTCGGAACCGGCTGGGACAGCCTTCCGGCGGAGCTGGCGTCAGCCCTGCTGCGTGAGCTGGCCCGGACGGTCGGCGGCAAGCTGCCCGACGGCGGCGCGCAGCTGGTGGCGACGGACTCCGACGTCGTCGTACCGCTCGGCCCGGGTGGCGTCGTCACCGTCTCGGGCCGCGTCGCCGACCTGCTCGCCTGGCTGTCCGGTCGCGGACCGGCCAGTGCGTTGAGCGCGGACGGCGGCGTCCCGACCCTGCCGGCGTGGCTGTGAGGGCAGCGATGACAGCGACAGGCGCCCCCGACGCACTCTCGATCAAGGAGTGGACGTGCTGACTGAGGCAACCACCGCCACCGACGTACTGATCGTCGGCGGCGGAATCGGAGGGCTCGCGACTGCGCTGGCGCTCTCCCGCAGCGGGCTGACCGTCCGCGTGCTCGAACGCGCGCCGGAGTTCAGCGAGGTCGGCGCGGGCATCCAGCTCGCGCCCAATGCGACCCGCCTGCTGCGCTCCTGGGGCCTGCTCGACCAGATCCTGGCCGTCGGAATCCGTCCCAAACGCCTTGTGCTGTCCGACGCGTTCACCGGCGCCGAGCTGACGGCGCTGGACCTCGGCGAGGCGTTCGAGCAGCGCTACGGCGCGCCCTACGTGGTGCTGCACCGCACCGATCTGCTGGACGTCCTGCTGGCGGCGTGCCGAGTGGCCGGCGTCATCCTGGAGAACGACAAGTCGGTGACCGATGTGAGCAGCGAGCCCGACATGGCCGAGGTCACCGTCGCGGACGGGACGAGCTACTCGGCCTCGCTCGTCGTCGCCGCCGACGGCCTGCACTCCACGCTGCGTCGCTACCTCTCCGAGGACGAGCCGATCGTGGCCGGCTTCGTCGCGTTCCGCGGCGCCGTCCCGCTGACCGAGGTGAAGCGCCACGCCAGCCTGGACGAGGTGCAGCTCTACGTCGGACCGGGGATCCACCTGGTCCAGTACCCGGTCCGCAGCGGCAACATGTACAACCAGGTCGCGGTGTTCCGCAGCCAGCGCTTCCTGGACGGCGAGCCGGACTGGGGCACGCCGGCAGAGCTGTACGGGACGTTCGCCGAGACGTGCACCGCGGTGCGGGACTCGGTCGACTCGCTGTGGTCGGACCAGCGCTGGCTGATGTACGACCGGGAGCCGCTGGACACCTGGGTCTCCGGCCGGCTGGTGCTGCTGGGCGACGCGGCCCACCCGATGCTGCAGTACCTGGCGCAGGGAGCGTGCCAGTCCTTCGAGGACGCGGCGATGCTGACCGAGTCACTGCGTCGCCTCGCCCCGGCCGGCCCGGCCGACGGTGATCAACTTGCGGCGGCGCTGGCCGACTACGTCGCGCACCGCCAGCCGCGGACGGCGCGGGCCCAGCGCAACGCTCGGCACTGGGGCGACATCTGGCACAGCGACGGCATCGCCGTCCTGCTGCGCAACGAGATCTTCGCCCGGCGCGAGGCGACCGACTTCAACTACACCGACTGGCTGTTCGAGCACGCTCCTGGCCTGGGCCGCGTCGCCGCGGACACACAGGAGGCGGACCCTGCTGCCCCCGCCGAGCAGGTGCGATGATCGCGTCGTGAGTGCCGTGCAACGTGCGACGGCTGGTCCGTGGCGGATGCTCCTGGCGGGACGTCTGCAGGCCGGCACCCACACCTACCCGATCTACTCGCCCTCGACCGGTGCCCACCTGGCCGACGTCCCGGCCGCCACCGCGGCCGATGTACACGACGCGGTGACCGCGGGCGAGGCGGCCGCCGCCGACTGGCGTCTGGTCGCCCCGGCCCAGCGGGCCACCCTGCTGCGGACCATCGCGGCCGTGCTGCGCACCAACCGCGCCGAACTGGCCCGCCTGGATGCGATGGACTGCGGCAACCCCGTCACCGCGATGGCCGGTGACGTCGACCAGGCGGCCGAGTTGCTGGAGCGCACGGCCGACTGGGTCGCCGACCTGGGCGGCAGCGCGCCGGCTGCGGACGCCGACCACCTGCATTACGTCGTGCGTGAGCCGTTCGGCGTCGTCGGGCGCATCGTCCCGTACAACCACCCGTTGATGTTCGCGGCCTCCAAGCTGGCGGCCCCGCTGCTGGCCGGGAACGCCGTGGTGCTCAAGGCACCCGACCAGGCGCCGCTGTCGGCCCTGCGGCTGGGCGAGCTGCTGCTCGACGTCGTCCCGCCCGGCCTGGTGTCGTTCCTGTCCGGGCACGGCGAGGAAGTCGGGCCGGCGCTGGTAGGCCATCCGTCGATCCGGCGGATCGCGTTCACCGGGAGTGTGGCGACGGGCCAGCGCGTGCTGCAGACCGCGGCGGCCGCCGGCATCAAATCGGTCAGCCTGGAGCTCGGCGGCAAGAACCCGATGGTGATCCTGCCCGACGCGGACGTCGAGGCCGCCTCGGCCGGCGCCATCGCCGGGATGAACTTCCACTGGACGGGCGGGCAGTCCTGCGGCTCGACGTCGCGTCTGCTGGTGCACCGCAGCCTGGTCGACGAGGTGGTCGAACGCGCGGTCGCCGCGGCGCGCACGATTCGGGTCGGTGACCCGCTGGACCCCTCGACCGAGATGGGGACGATGGTCACGCCCGAGCACCGCGACCGGGTGCTGGGCTACGTCGAGCGCGGACGCCTGGAAGGCCTGCGGCCGGCCCTCGGCGGCAGGGCCCCGGACGGAGAGCGTTATCGCAACGGGGCGTTCGTCGCGCCGACGATCTTCGCCGACGTCCCGCCGTCGTCGGTGCTGGCCCGCGAGGAGATCTTCGGTCCGGTCCTGGCCGTCACCCCGTTCGACGACGTGGCCGAGGCGGTCGCGATGGTGAACTCCTCCGTGTACGGACTGACCGCCAGCATATGGACCCGGGACCTGTCCCTGGCCCACCGCACCGTCCGCCAGCTGCAGGCCGGCTACGTCTGGGTCAACACCGCGTCGCGGCACTTCGTCGGGATGCCGTTCGGCGGCGTCAAGGACTCCGGCCTCGGGCGCGAGGAGAGCGTCGAGGAGCTGCACTCCTTCACCCAGAGCAAGGCCGTCACCGTCCGTCTGTGAGCAGGATTGAAAGGGCACCCACCACATGAGCGTGAGCGCGCAGTACGACGGCATCATCATCGGCGCCGGCCAGCACGGACTCGTCCTCGGGACCTATCTGGCCCGGGCCGGGCTGCGGGTCGCGCTGGTCGAACGACGGCAGAAGTTCGGCGGCGGGCTGAGCACCGAGGAGTCGACGCTGCCCGGCTTCAAGCACAACCTGCACTCGATCAACCACTTCAGCATCACCGAGACGCCTTGGTACCGCGACCTCGAGCTGGCCGCGTCGGTCCCGTACATCACGCCCCGCTACGAGTTCGGCCAGCCGCACGCCGACGGCACCGCGCTGGTGTTCTCACGGGACCTGGACGAAACCGTCGCCAGCATCAGCCGATTCTCGCCGCAGGACGCCAAGACCTTCCGGGAGTGGAACGGCGTGGCGGAGGAGATGACACGGCGGATCTTCCTGAAGGAACGCTTCAGCCAGCCGATGACGGAGGCCGAGCGGGCCGACGTCCTCGGGGCCAGCGGGCTGGGCCGCGAGTTCCTCGCGCTGACGCAGCGCCAGCCGGGCGAGGTCGTCGAGGAGCTGTTCTCCGACGAGCGGATCAAGGTGCTGTTCCTGTTCAAGCTCTCGCTGTTCGGCACCGTGTTGCACGAGACGCTCGGGACCTCCAGCCCGCTCGGGTCGCTGATCCGCGCCTTCGACCTGGCGACCGGGTACGAGCTGTGCCAGGGCGGCAGCTGGAACCTGGCCCGCGGCCTGATGGAGAAGTTCGTCGCGGCCGGCGGGGTGTATCTCGACGACGCGCACGTGTCGCGGATCGTCGTGGATGCCGGTCGTGCGACCGGCGTCGAGCTGGCCGACGGCCGGGTCCTGCGGGCAGGGCGTTTCGTCGCCAGCACGGTCGACGTCCACCAGACGTTCGAGACGATGATCGGCCGGGATCAGCTGCCGGCCGAGTACCAGGCAAAACTCGACCGGTTCCACTACACCGACTGGTCGTTGTTCGGCGTGCACCTGGCCCTCAAGGAGCCGCCGAACTACACCTCGGCCGCGTTCGACCCGAACATCAACTCGGTGCTGAAGTACAACGTCGGCTCCGAGACGGTCGCAAGCCTGGCCAAGGCGCACGAGGAGGTCGAGCAGGGCAAGGTGCCGAGCAGCGTCCAGTTCGGTGCCGGCGCGTTGAGCGTGCTCGACCCGAGCCAGGCCCCGCCCGGGCAGCACACCGCCTACGCCTGGCACGTGGTGCCGTACGCGCCCGACGGCGACCACGAGAACCTCAAGGAGATCCAGGCGTCGATGACCGAGGCGATCCTGGACAAGTGGCGGGTCTACGCGCCGAACATGACGCGGGACAACGTGCTGGGCAGCTACACCTACACCGCCTACGAGTACTCGAAAGAGATCATCAACATGCGCAACGGGGACATCTTCATGGGCGCCCTGGGGGCGGACCAGGTGATGCACAACCACTTCGGCTACCGCACGCCGATCGAGGGGCTGTACATGACCGGCTCGGCCGCCCATCCGAACGGCGCGATCACCGGGGGCGCCGGGTACATCGGCGCCGGGGTCGTCGCGGCCGACCTCGGCATCACGCCGTGGTGGCAGCCGATGGACGCCCGCACCGAGCTCGCGGACCTCGCGCGTGGTTGACCCGTCGCGGCTGGCCGGCCGACTGGCCTTGGTGACCGGTGCCGGCCAAGGGCTCGGGCGCGCGTTCGCGGCCCGGCTCGTCGCGGAAGGGGCACACGTCGTGCTGGCCGATCTGGACCTCGCCCGGGCCGAAGCCGTGGCGGCCGAGCTGGGTGAGGGCGCGTCCGCGTTCCGTGTCGACATTGCCGTCGAGGGCAGTGTGGACGCGTTGGCGGCGGCGACCCGGGAGTTGGGCACGGTGGACGTTCTGGTCAACAACGCGTCGATCTTCTCGACGTTGCAGATGCGGCCGTTCGAGCAGATACCGCCGGCCGAGTGGGACCATGTGATGGCGGTCAACGTGAAGGGCGCGTACCTGTGCTGCCGGGCGTTCGTCCCGGGCATGCGGGCGGCGGGCTACGGCAAGATCATCAACATCTCTTCGGCGACGGTGCACATCGGCCGTCCCCTCTACCTGCACTACGTGACGTCCAAGGCGGCGATCATCGGGATGACCCGCGCCATGGCGACGGAGCTCGGCCCGAACGGCATCACCGTCAACGCCGTCACCCCGGGCGCGACCGAGACCGAGGTGCCGCGGGCGACTGTCACCCCCGAGCAGGTCGAGCGGATCATCAGCGGGCAGGCGATCAAACGCCGCGAGCGGCCGGAGGATCTCGTCGGCACCGTCGCGTTCCTCGCCTCGCCCGACAGCGACTTCATCACCGGCCAGACCATCAACGTCGACGGAGGGGCCGCTTTCCATTGACCGCCAACCTGAGGCTCAGCCTCGCCTGCTGGGACTACGACCGCACCAGCGCCGTGCAGCACGGCCTGATCCGACCCGAGGGGATCGACCTCGTGCCGCTCACCCTGCCGGTCGAGGAGACGTTCTACCGGATGCTGCGCTTCGGTGAGTTCGACGTCGCGGAGATGTCGCTGTCCTCCTATGTGCTCTCGCTGTTCGACGACCCGCCGCCCTTCGTCGCGCTACCGGTGTTCCCGTCGCGGGTGTTCCGGCACGGGTCGATCTACGTGCGGGCCGACGGCCCGGTGCAGGCGCCGGAGGACCTGGCCGGGCGCACCGTCGGAATCCCCGAGTACCAGATGACGGCGGCGGTCTGGATCCGTGGCGTCCTGGCCGAGCATCACGGCGTAGCGGCCGACGGGGTGCGTTACCGCACCGGTGGGCTACACGACGCCGGCCGCACCGAGAAGCTGCGCCTGGACCTGCCCGAGCGCTTCGACGTCACGCCCATCCCGCCCGACCGCACGCTCGACGACATGCTGGTCCGCGGCGAGATCGACGCGCTGTACACCGCCCGGGCACCGGGGTCGTTCCAGGCCGGGGGACCGGGGGCGCCGGTCCGCCGGCTGTTCGCCGACCCGCAAGCGGCCGAGCAGGACTACTTCCGCGCGACCGGGATCTTCCCGATCATGCACACGCTGGTGATGCGGCGCGAGGTGTACGAGCGGGACCGCTGGATCGCGGTGTCGCTGCTGAAAGCCTTCACCCAGGCGAAGGATCTGATGTACGCCCAGCTGCGCGAGATCACCGCGCTCAAGATCAGCCTGCCGTGGGTCGTCAACGAGGCCGAGGCCACCGTCGCGCTGATGGGCGAGGACTTCTGGCCGTACGGCATCGAGCCGAACCGCCCGACGCTGGAGACGTTCGTGCGTTACTCGCACGACCAGGGCCTGGCCAAGCGGGTGCTCGACGTCACCGACCTGTTCGCCCCCGAGACCACCGGTGAGGTGCTCGTATGAAGCTGGTAACCGTGCGTACGGCGGACGGACTCTCGGCCGGTCGCGTCGAGGGCGAGGACATCGTGCTGCTGGACGCGCCAGACGTCCGGGCCCTGCTCGATGCGCAGGCCGCGGGCGGGTCGGTCGCCGAGTCGGGCATCGCCGTCGCGCTGGCCGCGGCCGATCTGGCGCCCCTCGTGCCCTCGCCCCGCAAGATCATCTGCGTGGGCCTGAACTACCGCAACCACATCCTGGAGATGGGCCGCGAGCTCCCCGAGGCGCCGACGCTCTTCGCCAAGTTCGACCGCAGCCTGATCGGCCCCCGCGACGACATCCGGCTGCCGCCCGAGTCGTCGCGCGTCGACTGGGAAGTCGAGCTGACCGCAGTGATCGGGCGCTCGGTACGGCGGGCCGGGCCGGACGAGGCCCGCGCCGCGATCGCCGGCTGGACGGTGGCCAACGACATCTCGATGCGCGAGTGGCAGAAGCGCACGCTGCAGTGGCTGCAGGGCAAGACGTTCGAGGCTTCGACCCCGGTCGGACCGTGGTTGGTCACGGCCGACGAGCTGGACGCGTCGGATCTCGCCGTGACGTGCGAGGTGAACGGTGCCGTGATGCAGACGTCGCGGACCTCGGAGCTGGTGTTCGACCCGGTCGAGCTGGTGTCCTACATCAGCACCATCATCACGCTGGACCCGGGCGATCTCATCCTCACGGGCACCCCCGGCGGCGTCGGTGACGCCCGCACGCCACCGGTGTTTCTCCAGGCCGGGGACGTCGTGCGGACCACGGTCGAGGGGATCGGTTCGCTGCTGAACTCCTGTGTCGCCGAGAGCGCGCACTAGCCGTTGACACGGCTCTGACGGAGGCATAGCGTGACCAATTAGAACGTACACGGAGTAATTTCGAGAGGACGCGGCGCATGGAGTTCGGCTGGGACATCCCCAACGTGCATCACGGGTTCGGGCTCGACTCCTACGTCCGCGAGGGCCCGGGCGAGGGCGTCGCGGTCAACGTCGACACGTTCAAGCAGGTCTCGGTGCGGGCCGAGGAGATCGGCTTCCACGCCATCTGGATCGCGGACCACGTGGTGTTCCCCGACGCGTCGGAGGTAGCGCACCCGTTCGGCTACAACTCCAACACCGGGCGCGAGGACGACAACGCCGGCGGCACCCACAACGTCCGCTCCGAGGACCCGGTGTTCGAGGCCCTCGCCACCATGAGCTATCTGGCGGCGCTCACGACCCGGGTCCGAATCGGGGTCGGCGTGCTGGTGATCCCGTACCGCAACCCGGTCCTCACCGCCAAGATGCTGGCCACCATCGACGTGCTGTCCGGTGGGCGCATCATCCTCACCGCGGGGGTCGGCTGGCTGAAGGAGGCGTTCACCGCGCTGGACGCCGACTACGAGCACCGCGGGGCCGTCACCAACGAGTACCTCGCCGTGATGAAGACGATCTGGCAGGACAGCAAGCCGAGCTACTCCGGCGAGCACTACGACCTGCCGGCCGGGCTGCAGTTCCACCCGAGCCCGATCCAGAAGCCGCATATCCCGATCTGGGTCGGTGGTGTCAGCAACCCCGCGCTGCGCCGCGCTGCGACCCAAGCGACCGGCTGGCTCGGCGTCTATCAGACCCCCGAGACGACCGCCGAGATGCACGCGAAGCTGACCGGGCTGCTGCGTGATCGTGACCGCGACCCGAGCGAGTTCACCTTCGCCCATCGGCTGCGATTCCAGGTGACCGACGAGGACGGCGGGGACCAGCCGTGCATCGGATCCCCCGCGAAGATCGCAGATTCGATCCGTCGCTACCACGACCTCGGGGTCGAGCACCTGCAGCTCGCGCCCCCGCCCGGCCCGACCACCCGGGCGCTGCTCGACCATGCGAATCGGTTCGAGGAGCAGGTCAAACCACGGGTCGAGGATCTGTGGAGTTGAGGCGTTGACGGGGCCGACCCGCTGCAAACGATCGGTATGCTGATTAATTCTTGAAACGTCATCTCGCGGTAGTGCAAGCCGTCCTGGTCGTTCCCCGAGACAGTTCCGGAGGCGTGTCGTGATCCACCTAATTTCCTTCCTCAAGGCCAAGCAGGGAATGACCCGGGAGGAGTTCCGGTCGCACTGGGCCACCGTGCATGGACCGCTGGTCGCCGACATCCCCGAAGAGCGCCGGCACATGACGTACTACGCGCAGTACCCCCGCCTGGACGAGGACTACGACCGTCCCGGCTCGCCCGACTTCGACGGCGTCGCCGTGCAGTCCTTCCAGGACATGGATCAGTTCCGGGCGTTCCTGTCGATCCCGGAGATCACCGAGACGCTCGGCCCGGACGGCCCCAAATTCATGGACCAGAGCAAGACGATCTGGATCATGACCGACACCCCGCACGTCTTCGTCGGAAAGCCCGAGTGATGGAGTTCTACCTGCCGCTGGCGTGGACCGATCCGGCCCACATGCTCGAGCTCGCGACGACCGCCGAGGAGGCCGGCTTCACCGGCATCGCCTTCTCCGACCACATGATCTTTCCGGAGAAGCTCGATTCGAAGTACCCGTACTCCGAGAACGGCGTTCCGCACTGGCTGCCCAGCACCCCGTTCGTCGACCCGTGGGTCGCGATGGGGCACATCGCCGCCGTGACGACCAAGGTCCGCTTCGTCACCAACATCTTCGTGCTGCCGACCCGGGACCCGTTCACGGTCGCCAAGGCCGTCGGCACCGTCGGTGTGCTGTCGAACAACCGCGTCTCGGTCGGCGTCGGCGTCGGCTGGATGCGCGAGGAGTACGACGTCCAGAACCAGAACTTCGCGAACCGGGGCAAGCGCGGCGAGGAGATGATCGAGATCCTTCGGCGGCTCTGGTCGGGCGAGATGGTTTCCTACCAGGGCGAGTACTACTCGTTCCCGACGCTGCAGATGTCCCCCATGCCGAGCGAGATTCCTCCGATCTACATGGGGGGTTATGCCCCGACGGTGATGGATCGGGTAGCCCGGCTGGCCGACGGCTGGATCTCGACGCACAACGACGTCGACCAGCTCGCCGACGGCTGGAAGGACATGACCCACCGGCTGGAGGAGCACGGACGCAGCACGGACGGCTTCAAGTACTTCGCGGTGTGCCCGTCCCTCAAGCTCGACGAGTACAAGCGCCGGGCCGACGCCGGGGTCACGACGATCCAGACCCAGCCGTGGACGCTGTTCGCCAACGACGAGGACGCCCGCAGTCGGTTGAACTGGCCGAAGAACCCGGCCTCGCTGGAGCTCCGGCTGGAGGGACTGCGCCGCTTCGGCGAAGAGGTCATCGCACCGCTGAGGGCTGCTTCCTGAGGGGTTTCGGCCCGGCTGCACGGCCGATCACCCTAGGCGGGCGGCTGGTCGGCAACCGGCTGGTGATGACGCCGCACCTGGGGCGGCTGTCGCAGTCCCGGTTCCTGGACTACCTCCGCGCCCGCCTGCCCGGCCCGGGATTGGTGATCACTCCGGCCGGCAGCGCGGTCTACGGCGCGACGGCGTACCCGGCGGGCATCGGCGTGCTGCCCGACGGGTACGCCGCCGACAACGACGCCACCCTGCCGGCGCCGCCGGACGCCGTCGCGGTGGCTGCGTGGCAACCGGTCGCCGCGTTCCTCGGTCGGCAGGCCGAGATCGTGCATGGCCACGGGGCGCTGCTGATCGGGCAGATCCATCACCCCGGCGCCGAGCGCAGCTGGGACTCCTTCCAGCCGTCGGTCGCGCCGAGTGCGCTGGACGGCGAGTGGCCGGTGCAGCACCCGCACGAGCTGACCGACGTCGAGGTCGGTGAGCTGATCGCGACCTACGTCGCCGCGGCCGAGCTGATCGTCGCGGCCGGCCTGGACGGCGTCGAGGTGCACGCGGCTCACGGCTACCTGCTCAACCGCTTCCTGACGCCGGCCTACAACCACCGCACCGGCCGTTACGGCGGATCGTCGGAGGCGCGCTGGGCGGTGCTGACCGAGATCCTGGCCGGTGTCCGCGCGGCCGTGGGCCCGGAGCCGATTCTCGGCGTCCGGTTGCCGGCCTACGAGCAGGTCGAGGGTGGGCTGAGCGTGGCCGAGGTCGCGGCCGGGGTGGCGCGCTGTGCGCCCTGGCTGGGCTACGTCAACCTGTCGCTCGGCAATCACGACGGGCTCGCCCGGGGCCGTCCCGTCCTGGCGTACACGACACCGTGGATCGCGGAACGTCCTTCCCTGCTCGAGGCCGCCGCTGAGATCCGCGCGGCCGGGGTGCCGGTGCTGCTCACCGGCGGCATCACCGCAGCGGCCGACGTCGGGGCCGCGCTGGCGGCGGGAGCCGATCTCGTCGGCCTTGCCCGCGCGGCCATCGCCGACCCGCAGTTCGCGGCGAAGGTCCTGACCGGCCGTGGTTCGGACATCGTGCAATGCATCGGCTGCAACGAGTGCACGCTGGTGCCGTTCTCCTGCACCGTCAATCCGGCCGCCGGGCGCGAGGCCGAGCTGACCCGCGCGCCGGCGTCGCGTCCGCGACGGGTGCTCGTCGTGGGCGGTGGCCCGGCCGGGCTGAGCGCCGGGCTCGCCCTGCATCGACGCGGGCATGCCGTGGTGCTGCTAGAACGGCGCGACGTGCTGGGCGGACGGCTGGCCGACCTCGTCCGCGACCCGGCCCGCGCGCGCTGGGCCACGATGCTGGAGCGGCTCACCCGAGAGGCCCACGTCGCGCTGGACGTCCGGCTGGGCTCCGAGTTCGAGAAGTGGGACGACTACGACGCGGTGGTTCTTGCCACCGGGGCCGACCCGCTGCCGGCCGTCGCCGCGGCTGACGGTTCGGTTCTCGGACTGACGAGCGTGGACGTGCTGCGCGGCGCCCGGCCCGACGGCCCGGTCGTGGTCGACGGCGGCACCGAGCCGCACCTCGACCCGGTGCTCACGGCGCTGCTGCTGGCCGACGGCGGCCGCACCGTCCACCTGCTCACGCAGCTGGTCACCCTCGCCCCGGCGGTCGAGCAACGCACCCTCAACCGAGTGCTGTATCTACTGGCCCAAGCGGGGGTCGAGGTCTCGACGTCGACTCGCGTCGTCGACGCCGCCGACGGTGCCGTGTCGATCGAGTCGCTGCTGATCGGGGAGCGCGGCACCCACGCGGCCGCGGCCGTGGTGCGCGCGCATGGCCGCCGGGCCAACAGCATGCTGGCCGAGCGGGTCCGCGCCGCGGGTCGCCCCACCTATGTCATCGGTGATGCACTGGCGCCGCGTCGCCTCACCCATGCCGTGTTGGAAGGCACCCGTTTCGGCTTGTCCCTGTGACTGCGTTCGAGGAGAACTGATGAAGACCTACGACACCTTGTACATCGGCGGGCAGTGGCAGGCCCCGCTGACCGAGCGGCGAATCGAGGTGCACTCGCCGGCCACCGGTGAGCTGGTGGGCTCGGTCCCGCACGCCGGTGCCGAGGAGGTGGACGCCGCGGTCGAGGCGGCCCGGGAGGCGTTCGACCACGGGCCGTGGCCGCGGCTGACGCTGGCCGAGCGCCTCGCCGTGCTGAGCCGGATGCGCGACCATCTCCAGGCCCACCAGGACGAACTCGACGAACTCGGCACCCGCGAGAACGGCGTGACGATCGCGGTCCGGCCCGGGCTCGCCGCACTGCGGCTGTTCGACTACACCCTCGGCGCGGCGCAGGAGTACGTCTTCTCCGAGCGGCGCACGGGGCTGTCCGGGCGCAAGGGCACCGTCGTGCGCGAACCGGTCGGCGTCGTCGGCGCCATCGTCGCGTCCAACGGCCCGCTGCTGCAGTCGGTCGGCAAGAGCGTCCCGGCGCTGGTCACCGGCTGTACCGTCGTGCTGAAGCCGCCCGTCGAGACGCCGCTGATCGTGATGGCACTCGCGGATGCCGCCGAGGCGGCCGGCCTGCCGCCCGGCGTGCTCAACATCGTCCCCGGCGACGTCGCCGAAGGACAGCAGCTGGTTGCCCACCCGGGCATCGACGCCATCACCTTCACCGGCAGCGCCGCGGCCGGGCGCGAGATCGGCAAGCAGTGCGGGCAGCAGCTCAAGCGCGCGACGCTGGAGCTCGGCGGTAAGTCGGCCGGCATCGTCCTGCCCGACGCCGACCTCGCGTCGGCCGCGGCCGTCATCGCCGGCGGCTGCATGGCGTTCGCCGGCCAGCGCTGCGCCGCCATCAGCCGTGCCTTCGTCCCGGTCGCGACGTTCGAGGAGTCGGTGCGCGCGATCGTGGACGCGGTTTCCGCGCTGGTCGTCGGGGACCCACTCGCGGCCGGCACGTTCGTCGGCCCGCTGGTGTCGCAGCGCGGGCTGGACCGGGTGGTGTCCTACGTCGACGCGGCGGTCGCCGGCGGGGCCACCGTCGTCCTGGGCGGGGCGCGGATGGCGGATCGCGATGGCTACTACTTCCAGCCGACCGTCTTCGTCGACGTCACCAACGACATGGCGATCGCGCGCGAGGAGGTGTTCGGGCCGGTGCTGTGCGTCATCCCGTACGACACCGTCGAGGACGCGATCGCGCAGGCCAACGACAACGAGTACGGGCTGACCGCCTCGGTGTTCTCCACCGATCACGACGAGGCGGAACGGGTCGCCCGACGGATCCGGGCCGGCAGCATCGGTATCAACGCCGCGGCCGGGGACATCGGCCTGCCGTTCGGCGGCTACAAGTCCTCCGGTTACGGCCGCGAATACAGCATCGAGGCGTTCGACGACTTCACAGAGGTCAAGGCGATCGCATGACCATGCCGATGCTCGACGGCCGCCTCGCCGTGATCACTGGCGGGGCGGGGGTGATCGCGGCGGCGACGGCGCGGCTCTTCGCTGAGCACGGCGCCCGGCTCATCATCGCCGACCTGGACGAGACCCGGGTCCAGGAGGTGGCGGCCGTGATCACCGCCGCCGGCGGCCAGGTCGAGGCGGTCGCGGCCGACCTCCGCGAAGCGTCCGCGATGGCCGATCTGGAGGCGCGGGCGACGGCGCAGGGCGGGGCCGACATCCTGGTCAACTGCCTCGGGCACTACCGCACGATCGGTCCGTTCGTGGACAACGACGAGGCGCTCTGGCAGGACCTGTACGAGATCAACTTGCTGCCGGTGCTGCGGGCGTGCCGGCTGTTCGTCCCCGGGATGCGCGAGCGCCAGTACGGCCGGGTGATCAATTTCTCCTCGGTCGAGGCGATCCGGTCCTCGCCGTTCATGGCGGTCTACGGCGCGCTCAAGTCGGCCGTGGACGGCTTCACCCGCAGCCTGGCCGTCGAGGTCGCGGGCGACAACGTCCTGGTCAACGCGATCGCCAGCGACAAGACCCGCACCATCCAGACGAACTTCCTGCAGATCCCGCCGGAGTACGACCATCTCGTGCCGACCTGGATCCCGCGAGGGCGCTACGGCGAGGGCATCGACAACGCGAAGATCGCGCTGTTCCTGGCCTGCGACCTGGCCGACTGGGTCGTCGGCTCGACGCTGCTGGCCGATGGCGGCACCATCGCGGCCGGCGGCTGGTACCGCACCCCGGCCCGGTTCACCACGCAGCCGTTGCTGCATCAGTACTTCGAGGACCCGGAGATCAATCCGACCCGTCCCCGGTCCCTGCAATAGCACTGGAAGGTCATCCCATGCGTGTCTCGATGAACCTGTTCGGACTGGACGCCGGCCTGTACGCCCAGCTGGCGGTGGCGGCCGAGAAGGCCGGTCTGGACACGCTCTGGCTGTCGGACCACCTGCTCACGCCGTCCAGCTACGCCGCGGAGTACCCGTACTCCGACAACGGCCTGCCGGGCTACGACCACTCGATCGCGCTGAACGACGTGTGGGTCACCATCGGGCACCTGGCCGCGGTGACGACGACGCTGAAGTTCGGGCCCGGGGTGTTCATCCTGCCGCTGCGCAGCCCGTTCGTGACCGCGCTGTCGCTGGCGACCGTCAGCCGGATCTCGAACAGCCGGGTGCTGTTCGGCGTCGGCAGTGGCTGGATGCGGGAGGAGTTCGAGTCGGTGGGCGAGGACTTCGACTCCCGCGGCGCGCGTATCGACGAGGACCTGGACGTGATCGCCGGCCTGCTCACCGGCGAGCTGTTCGAGTACCACGGAAAGCACTTCGACTTCGGCCCGTCCAGCATCGGCGGGACGCCGGTGACGGAGCTGCCGGTGGTGTTCGGCGGTTCCAGCAAGGCTGCCCTGCGGCGGCTGGCCCGTCGCGGCGACGGCTGGTTCGGGCCGGTGTGCGAACTGGAGGAGTCCGTCGCGACGCGCACCGAGCTGGACGCCCTGCGGGCCGAAGGCCCACGCGCGGGTGACCCGATCACCTACTACCCGCGACTCATCGGCGGGATCGACGCCGCGAACGTGGCCCGGTACGCCGACGCCGGCTTCGAGCACGTCGTCGTGTCCGGCGGGCCGATCCTCAAGGGCGTCACCTCCGCCGCCGAACGCGAGGACGCAGTGCTCGCCCTAGGTGGCCTGACCGGCTGAGCCGGTCAGCATCTGCCGCAGCTCGCCCTTGGCGATCTTCTCGCCGGTGTTGCGCGGCATCGTGTCCAGCACGTAGAGCTGCTCGGGCCAGGTGTGCTTGGCCATACCCTGTTGGGCCAGGTGCTCCTGCAGCTCGGGCAGCGTCAGCGTCGTCCCGCGGCGCAGCTGGACGAACGCCGCGACCTGCTCGCCGAAGGTCGGGTGCGGCGCTGCGACGACGGCGGCCAGCTCGACGACGGGATGGCCCAGCAGCGCCTCCTCCACCTCGGCCGCACTGATGTTCATGCCGCCGCGGATGATGATGTCCGCGACGCGCCCGGCCACCGTCAGGTAGCCGTCGGTCGACAGCGTGGCGAGATCGGGCATCCGCACCCGTCCCCGCTCGTCGAACAGCAGCGTGTTGGCGTGCTCGTCGGCCAGGTAGCCCGGAGTCATCAGCGGCCCCCAGCACGTCGGCTGCCCGACCTGGCCGGCGTCGGTGACGGCCCGCCCGGTCTCCGGGTCGACGAGTTCGACGTGCATCTCGGGCAGGATGCGCCCGGCTGTGCGCAGCCGTCGTTCCTGGTCGTCGCGCACCGTCGTGCAGCAGAGAGCACCGCTCTCGTTCGAGCCGTAGAACTGCAGCACCGCGGCGCCGGTGAGCTCCTCGAAGCGTTTCGCTCGCTCGAACGGCACGGATTCGCCGCCGGTGAACACGGCGCGCAACCCCGCCGGGGCCGGGACGCCCGCCTCGATGCGGTCCAGCAGCATCATGAGCTGGGTGGTCACCCCGGCGAAGACGGTGACGTGGTGGCGATTCATCAGCGCGAGCGCCTCGTCGGCGTCCCAGCGCAGAAGCAGCACGGTCGGCGCCGCCAGGAGCACCGGTAGGAAGTGCGCACTCCACAGGCCGAAGCCGAAGGGCGAGGGCAGCGCGCTCATCAGCACGTCGTCGCGGTCCAGCTCACCGGCCTCGATCGCGTGCTGCGCGAAGCGCCGCCACCGGTTCTGGGTGTGCTGCACGCACTTGGGCAGCCCGGTCGTCCCCGAGGTCGCATTCACCATGAACACCTCGTTCGGGCCGCGGGCCGGCGCCGCCGACGGGGCGTCCGTACCACCGCCGTCGATGTACACCGCGCGGTAGCAGCCGTCGACCGCCGGGAGGCCGACGCAGACATGCACGGCCAGCGCCGGGAGCTCCTCGGCCAACTGCGCGAACAGCTCCCGCTGGTCGGCGCCGCGGATCTCGGCGACCGTGACCAGCACCGGCGCCTGAGTGGCGGCGAGCAGGTGCCGGATCTCGTGGCGCCCGGAGCGCGGACCGATGCCGACTATGGTCAGACCGGCCCGCTCCACCGCCAGATAGGCGATGTGGGTCAGCGGTCCGTCGGGCAGCAGCACCCCGACGAAGCTCGCCGCCGGCAGGCCGATCGCGCGTAGGGCAACGGCGAGCTCGTCCGCCGCCGCATCGTAGTCGCGCCACGACAGGGCGCCCTCGCGAGTGAGGTATGCATCCGCGTCGGCTCGGTCACCGGCCGCCACCGCCCTGACGTCGGCCGAAAAGGACTGCGCCTGCCACCAGCCGGCCTCGACGAAGCGCGCGATGGTGCCGGGTTCGAACGGCGTGGTGGCGGGGCTCATCCGCACGCTCCAATCGCTGAGGCGCCGGACATCCGTGGTCCGAGGAGATCCTCAGTATACGTACGTGTTTCGGACGCCGACCGGAGCGCTCACTGCGCGTCGAAGTATGCGTCGTGCGCCGCGATGATGGTCGCGAGCAGGCGCATCAGCGTCTTCTGGTCGCGTTCGCTGAGCGGCTCGAACAGGCGCCGCCCGACCTCGACCACCTCGGGCGCGGTCCGGTCGTGCAGGGCGCGGCCGGCCGCGGTGAGGGAGAGCAGGTTGCGCCGGGCGTCCTTGGTGTCGCGCTTGCGGCGGATCAGCCCGCGCTCCTCCAGCCGGTTGGCGACGTCGGCGATGGTGGAGCGGTCGATCGCGAGCCGCTGCGACAGGCGCACCTGGTCGATCTCGGGTCCGTTGCGCAGTGCCGCCAGCACCGCGAACTGCGGCGTGGTCAGGTACGCCTCGGACACCACCTCGGCGAAGACCGCGGCGTGCAGTTGCTGGGCCCGGCGCAGCAGGTGACCGGGTGCCTCGCGAAGTTCAAAGTCGACCATCGACCTCACCGTCCCACCGATCGTCGCAACTGGGGAAGAGCAAATCAATCCGTACAGATTCAAATAACTTAGCTGGTCCAGGTCCCTGGACGCGCGAGGATGTTAGTGGCAGTATTGATCCGTATACTGATCGATTGTCGGACGGAGGACCGCAGGGTGGTTGCACAGCCGGGGGACACCACCCGCGACGACGCCCACCGGGCCGACGTCGTCATCGTCGGGGGCGGCATCGCTGGCTGCGTGGCCGCGCTGCGGGCCGCCGAGGCGGGCGCGTCCGTCCTCGTCCTGGACAAGACCCGCTCCATCCGCCGCTCGGGTGACGCCGGCCGCGGCCTGGCGTTCCTGACGACCTACCTCGGGCTCGGCGAGGACTGGGACACCCCAGAGGCCTTCGCCGAGTGGTACGTCACGATCGGGGAGGGCCTGGTCGACATGGAGGTCGCGTGGCCTCTGGCCATCACGCCGCTGCCCGCGGTCTGCGCACTGCTGAGCGACGTCGGTGTGCCGCTGCGCCCGGTCGGTGCCGAGTACGAACGCACCCAGCGGATGTGGACGCCGGGCCCGATCGTGGTGAAGTTCGACGGCGCCGACATCAAGCCCCGCCTGTCCGAGCGCGTGCTGGCCACGCCTGGCATCACGGTGCGCGGCGGGGTGCACGTGACCTCGGTCCTCACCGACGACGCCGGCCGGGCCGCCACCGTCACCGGGTTCGACGTGCGCACCGGCGCGTTCGTGCAGGCCGACGGCGCGGCGATCGTCCTGGCCACCGGCAACGCCGAACGGGTGCTGTACAACTCGCCCCGGCGCGATCCGTTCAACACGTATCACGTGCCGTACCACGGGGCGACGGGCTTCGCGGTGGCAGCGCGGGCCGGTGCGACGCTGGCCAACGTCGAGTTCCTCGGGACGTTCCTGTTCCCGCGCGGCTTCGCGTCGGGTGCGATGGGCAACCTGATGGAGGCCGGCGGTCGCCTCGTCAACGGCAACGGTGACCTGGTGGCGAGCACGCCGGACGTCCCGACCGACCGGCGCTTCGGCCATGGCCTGATCGGCAAGGCGGCCGGCGAGGTCCTGGCCGGGCGCGGCCCGATCTACATCGACTGCACCGGCCTCGGGGCCGACGTCCAGGCCGACCTGCGTACCTATCTTCCCTACGACGCCCCGCTGTTCCTGGAGTTCCTGGACCAGTCGGGCATCGACCTGGCCCGCAACCCGGTCGAGTTCGAACTGTTCAACGGGGCCTGGTCGGCGACCGGATCGCCCAAGGGCGTCGTGGTCGACGGGCGCGCCGAGACCGGCGTACCCGGCCTGTTCGCGGCCGGCGACATGGCGACCCCGGTGTACGCCCTGGCCGGGTCGCTGACCAGCGGCTGGGTGGCGGGGGCCGAGGCCGCCCGCGACGCCCTCGCTGATGGACGGGCCAGCGGCCGTACCGGCGCGACGGCCCCCGCGGTGCAGGCCGAACGCGAGCGCGTCTTCGGTCCGCTGCGGGGCAGGACGTCCGCCTCGATCGGTTGGCAGGAGTACGAGCGCGAACTGCAGGAGGTCGTCACCCGCTACGTCGGGATGGACCGCAACGCCAACGGCCTGCGCCAGGCCGGGCACTACCTGGCCGACTACCGCGCCGCGGCCGACGACGTCCGGGCCGGGGACTGGCACGAGCTCATGCGCGCCCACGAGGCGTTTGACCTGTGCGTGTTCGACCAGCTGATGACGGCCGCCGCGGCCGAGCGCGACGAAACCCGCTTCAACTTCGTCCTCGGGCACCGCCGCTCGGACCGCCCCGAGGCCGACGACGCGACCTGGAAGGGCGTGGCAGTGACCGTGACCGACGCCGACGGTGGCCCGCGCACCCAACGCACCGTCCCCACCCCGTGGTGGCGCGAACGCGAGCTGGCCCGACCGGCCGGACCGGTGGCCTGATGCCCCCCCAGATCGCGGCCGATCTCTGCACGTCGTGCGGAATCTGTCAGGACGTCTGCCCGGGCGACATCCTGCACCTGCCTGCCGACAGCGCGCTGCAGGTCCGCTACCCGCACGAGTGCTCGCACTGCGGCATCTGCCGGACCGAGTGCCCCACCGGCGCCATCGAGATCCGATTCGCCTGGAACATGCTGCAGCCACCGATCGCACTGACCGGTGTGGAGGGAACAACCGATGCCTGAGGTCGAGTACGCCACCACGGTCGCCGCACCGGTGGAACGGGTGTGGGACTACGTCGAGGACCTGAACCAGTGGTGCCACCTGATGATCGGCTACCAGTCGCTGGAGATCATCGACGACCGGCGCTCCATCTGGACGCTGCGCGGTGACGTCGGCATCCTCACCCGCGAGGTGAGGATCCAGGTCGACATCACCGAATGGATTCCGCGCGACCGCGTGATGTTCGTCGTCACGGGCATCTCCGAACGCCTCGAGGGCGGCGGTGCGTTCCTCATGGCCCGCGAGGGGGACCTCGCAGGGGAGTCGCCGGGTGCGCACGTACCGGCCACGCTTCCGGCCCGCAGGAACGGCATCGTGCGTCGGATGCGCTTCGCCATCGTCCGGGCCATGCTCCGCCGCCTGGGCCGCAAGGCCGCCAAGGCTCACGCGGCCAGGGTCGAGGCCGCGCCGCCGCCGTCTCCGGCACGGGTCGCCGCCTCCTCCACCGAGTCCTCTCGGCTGACGTTCCAGCTGCGGGTGAGCCCGCTCGGGCCGATGGCGCCGATGCTCGACCTGCTGATGTCACCCATGCTCGAACCGGCCGCGCAGGACCTGGCCGACGGGATCCGCGCCGCCGTCGAGCGCTGATCGTCCGTATACGGACGGTGGCAATGGCCGAATCGTCCCATTGCCCGGGGATGGTTTCGCCAGATCTGAAAACTGCAACTATTTCGTTCTTGTTTGCTCCAGATGTCGATGCTAGGTTCCGATACACCGTGTACTGATGATTTTCGTCACTGGCCTTCCGCCGGGACGAAACCCCTCGGCCCAGAGCTGCACTCGAATTCACCGGACAAGACGGGGAAAGGTATTTCATGAAGTTGAAAATTCTGGTACCGATCGTGGCGCTGATGTGCGTCGCAACGGGCTGCTCGAGCAGCAAGTCGTCCTCCAACGGCGCCTCGTCCTCGTCGCCCAAGGCCGCCGGCCACGCCAACGTGAACGTGCGCATCGGCGGTGACTGGCCCACGCTCGACCCGTATCAGACCTCGGGCAACCTCAACACCGACATCCTCGACAGCGGCATCTTCGACCGCCTCGTCGCCCTCGGCCCCGACGGCAAGACCGTCGTCCCCTATCTCGCGACCAAGTGGGACGTGACGCCGACCAAGCTGACGTTCACCATCCGTCCCGGCGTGACCTGCTCGGACGGGACGCCGCTGGACGCGGCCGCGATCGCCGGCTCGCTGAACTACCTGATCACGCAGCCCGAGGCGCCGCAGGAGCTGGGCGGCGGTCCCTACACGATCACCAACGACGCGAGCACCGTCACCATCTCGCTCGGCAAGCCCTACAGCGACGCGCTGTACAAGCTCAGCGACGCGCACGCCTCGATCATCTGCCCGGCCGGCGTGACCATGATGAAGGCGAAGAATTCGACCCAGACCGTCGGCTCCGGCCCGTACACGATCGCCGAGGCCGTCCACAGCGATCACGTGAAGCTGAACGCGCGCCCGGGCTGGAACTGGGGCCCGAACGGCGAGACGACCGACGGCGCCGGCCGCCCGTCCAGCCTGACCGTGCACGTGGTCACCGATGAAAGCACCGCGGCCAACGAGCTGCTCACCGGGCAGCTGGACGTCGCGTCCATCACCGGACCGGACGTGGCCCGGCTCATCGCCGACAAGTCGCTGACCCACAGCACCTTCGGTGGGCAGTACCTGTCGAACCTGGTGTTCAACCCGAGCAACGTCGCGCTGCAGGACCAACAGGTGCGCAAGGCGATCAGCCAGGCGATCGACACCAAGGCGTTCATGCAGGCCGACACCGGCGGCTACGGCGTCACGAGCGCCTCACCGTTCGCACCCGGAGCGACCTGCTTCGACCCCTCGGTCGCCTCGCTGGTCTCGCCCCCGAGCGTGGACACCGCCAAAGCGACGCTGCAGGCCGATGGCTACACCATCTCCGGCGGCAAGGCGACCAAGGACGGCAAGCAGCTGACCTTCACCATGGTGACGACCACGCAGAACTTCAGCGCGGCCGGGCAGGAGTACATCGCCAGCACGCTGGGCCAGGTGGGGATCGACGTCAAGATCAAGAGCGTCGACGCCTCTACCTACAACCAGCTCCTGGTGGCCGGCAACTACGACCTCGCCCAGCAGCTGCTCAGTGGTGGCGGCCCGGCTCCGGGTGACTACATGCTGTACATGACCGGCCCGAGCTTCAAGGACGGCGGCGGTAACACCAGCATCAACGACCCGGCTGTGAACGCCTTGGTGCAGACGGCGTTCTCCTCCACGCCCGACACCCAGTGCGCCGCGTGGAACGCCGTGCAGCAGGCCGTCATCAAGAACAACGACGTGCTCCCGCTGGATCAGCAGCAGAAGCAGTACTTCGCCAAGGGCATCAAGATGATCACCTTCACCTTGCTGCACCTGGACACGCTCACCCGATAAGAACCGGACCCCAGAAAGGGGGTGTCCTGTCCGCCCGGACAGGACACCCCCTTTCGGGTGTGTCAGCGCTTCAGGTAACTGTCGATGATCTGGTGCAGGTGGATGATCCGCACCTCGTGGCGCGAGAGCGTCTGGTGGGTCAGCCCGCCCATCCGCAGGCCGAGCTGCTGGCGCCGCACGTTGACGACGTCCTGCTCGACGGCCCGGCCCAGCCGGGCCAGCTCGTCCCCGACCAGTTCGTCCTCGGCCAGTATCCGCAGCGGCTCGCGGATGGCGTCCCGCTCAGCGGGCCGCGTCCAGCGCAGGTTGACGACGCGGACCAGGCAGCGGTTCGGGTCGACCGGGTCCGGCGTGACCCAGGTCGCGAAGACGTGCCCGGGGTGGCAGGCCAGCAACAGGTTCGGGAAGAGCAGGTACTGCCAGACGTCGGTCACCTGGTGGTCGTCGAACGGGCTGGTGTCGAAGCCGGTCGCCTCGGTCGCCCCGCGCAGCAGGCCCGCGATCACCTCCCGCGCCGTTGGCTCGTCCGTACCGCCCCAGGCCAGTTCGTCCACCGTCTGCTCGAACCCGGTGGACTCCATCAGCTTGCGGCTGGCGACCGGCAGCTGGCCGAGATAGGCCTCCAGCACCTGGCGCTGAGTGACGTTCGACGCCCGGCCGCTCGCCTCGGCGAACGGCGTCACCATCAACGAGTGCTCGCCTAGCAAGGAGAACCGGGTACCGAGCTCGTTGGAGAACCGCAGCCCCTGGGAGTGCAGGAAGGGCAAGTGATAGGTCTCGACGAAGGCGTCCTGCCAGGTCTTCCAGTTGCAGGTGACGGGCACCTCGACGTTGATGCCGACCGGGACGTACTCCGACAGCTCGTACTGGTCCAGGTGCTGGGGCAGCGGCTCCAGGAACTCCTTGAGCGACGGCGCGTCCTGCGGGCTCGGGTTGATCAGGACGAAGCCACCCCAGGTGCCGCAGCCGATCTCGGGCAGCGCGTACGCGTCGTCGTCGAGGTCGTTGAAGAACTCACGGTCCTGTACGCGCGCCAGTGCACCGTCCAGCCGCCAGCTCCAGCCGTGGTACGGGCAGCGCAGCGAGTTGGACCGGCCCTCGCCCTCGCACAGCAGCAGCCCGCGGTGCAGGCACGAGTTGCGGAAGGCCCGGATGACACCGTCGTGGCCGCGGACGACGACGAAGGACTTCCCGCCGATCCGGTACTCGCGCCAGGAGCCCGCCTCGGGCAGGTCGTCCTCGCGGCAGGCCGGCTGCCACACCCGCAGCCAAAGCCGTTCCAGCTCCTCGGCCAGCACCTGCTCCGACGTGTAGCGCGCCGTGTCCAGCGCGACGTCACCGGTGGGTAGCGGGCACTCGCGGGCCAGTCGCGGCTCCTCGATGGTCATGGGCGGGCTTCCTCACTAGGCGGGTATGAAGGTCTGCAATGCGATGCCCAGCCCGCCGTCGACCGTGATCAGCTGTCCGGTCATGTACTGCGACGAGGCGCTGAGCAGGAACACCGCCACCGGGGCGATGTCCGTGGCGCGACCGGTCCGGCGCAGCGGGACGATCTTGCCCCGGCGTTCCGCCGCGCCCTCGTCCTGACTGCTGGCCGAGAAGTGGGTACCGCTGATCATGCCGGGCGCGATCGCGTTGACGCGGATGCCCTCCGGGCCCCACTCCAGTGCGAGCTGCTGGGTCAGCGTGACCATCGCCGCCTTGGCCGCGTTGTACGAACCCGCTCCGGGTGCGGGGAACACCGCGCACAGCGAGGAGTTGTTGACGATCACCCCGCCGGTCGCGATCAGGTGGGGGTAGGCCGCCTGGCTGACGAACAGCGCCGAGGAGCAGTCGACCCGCATCACGAAGTCCCACTCGGCCTCGGTGATGTCCAGCAGCTTGCCGCCGCGGACCAGCCCGACGTTGTTGACCAGGCCGGTGAGCTGACCGAGCCCGGCCACCGCGGCCGCGACGACGGCCCGCGCCCCCTCGGGGTTGGCCACGTCGCCCGGGGCCGGGACGGCGATGCCGCCGGCCGCTGCGACCTCGTCGCAGGTGCGCTGCGCGGCGGCGGCGTCGATGTCGTTCACCGCGACCGACGCCCCGGCGGCACCGATCGCCAGCGCGGTCGCCTGGCCCATGCCGGACCCGGCCCCGGTCACGAGGACGGCTCCATCAGACAGGGGGAGGTTCGTGCTGGTCATGAGGCACTCCGGGTGCGGTGAGTCGGTGAGCGGGCAGGCACAGCCAATAGATCCTTGCCCCGCCAGACAGCGTATGCTGTAATAAACACAGTGTACTGATGATTTTTTCGGAGGCAATGCCCGAAGGGGCCCGGAGGCAATTTCTATTGCCGCTTTCGGCATTTGACGGATTGGTCGCACCGATGACAGAAAGCCCCCCCGAATTCGACGCCGTCGTCATCGGCGCCGGTTTTGCCGGGCTGTACGCCGTGTACCGCCTGCGGCAATCGGGCTTCACCGTGCGCTGCGTCGAGGCCGGCTCCGGCGTCGGCGGGACCTGGTACTGGAATCGCTACCCCGGGGCGCGGTGCGATGTCGAGAGCATCCAGTATTCCTACAGCTTCGACGGTGACCTGCAGCAGGACTGGAACTGGACCGAGCGCTACGCCCAGCAGCCCGAGATCCTGCGCTACGCCGAGCACGTCGCCGACCGGTTCGACCTGCGCCGCGACATCGAGTTCAACGCGCGCGCGGTCGGCCTCGCGTTCTCCGACACCGACCGGACCTGGACGCTGACGCTGGACGGCGGTCGCCACATGACGGCGCGCTTTTGCATCTCTGCGGTCGGTTGCCTGTCCGATGCCCGCATTCCGGAGTGGCCCGGGCTGGACGACTTCACCGGCCAGGTCCTGCACACCGGGCGCTGGCCACATGAGCCGGTCGACTTCGCGGGCAAGCGGGTAGCCGTCATCGGGACGGGCTCCTCCGGCATCCAGGCGATCCCGGTCATCGCGGAGCAGGCGGCGCAGCTGACCGTGTTTCAGCGCACGCCGAACTACAGCATCCCGGCCCGCAACCGGCCCTTCAGCGCCGAGGAGCTGACCGAGATCAAGGCCGGCTACGACGAGCTGCGGGCCAAGGCCCGCCTCACCGGCGGCGGCAACTACCTGGAGCACGGGACCGAGTCGGCGCTCTCGGTCCCCGCGGACGTCCGCGAGAACGAGTACCGCCGGCGCTGGGAGATCGGTGGCAACGGCTTCGTCACCTGTTACGCCGACCTGTTCTTCAATGTGGACGCCAACGAGACAGCGGCCGACTTCGTGCGTCGCCGCATCCGGGAGACGGTGCGCGATCCGGCTGTCGCCGCGCTGCTCACCCCGACCGATCACCCGATCGGCTCCAAACGGATCTGCGTCGACACCGACTACTACGCGACGTTCAACCGCGACAACGTCGAGCTCGTGAACGTGCGCGCCGACCCGATCGAGGGCTTCACCGCGACCGGGATCCGGACCGCGTCGCGCGAGATCGACGTCGACGCGGTCGTGTTCGCCACCGGCTACGACGCGATGACCGGGCCGCTGCTGCGGATGAACGTCACCGGCGCGGGAGGGCTGCGTTTGGCGGACAAGTGGTCGGCTGGTCCGCGGACCTACCTCGGCCTGACGACGGCCGGCTTCCCGAACCTGTTCCTGCTGACCGGGCCGGGCAGCCCGTCGGTGCTGGCCAGCGTGATCGCCGCCATCGAGCAGCACGTCGACTTCACCGTCGAGCTGCTGGAGCGGATGCGGGCGCAGGGGCAGACGCTGATCGAGGCGGAGCCGGACGCCGAGGACGCCTGGGTCGAGCACGTCAACGCGCTGGCCGCGCAGACGATCTACCCGCGGGCCAACTCCTGGTACCTCGGCACGAACGTGCCCGGCAAGGCGCGGGTGTTCATGCCCTACAGCGGTGGGCTGCACACCTACCGAGCCGAGTGCGAAGAGGTCGCGGCGCACGACTACCGCGGCCTGGTCCGGTCGGCGTGACCGACACCGTTCCGGCTCAGACCCAAGCCGCCCTGGACCTGATGCAGCTGTCGCCCGCCCGCTACGTCGGGCAGCGCGACGTCACCCGGATCCGAGCTGAGCTGCACGAGGGCGCCCTGGCCATTCGCCCACCCGGCCCGCGCCCCGACGGCGTCACCTTCGCCGACCACCTGATCGAGGGCGCCCTTCCGGTGCGGGTCTACCGGCCGGCCGCGCTCGCCGGCCCGCCCATCCTGTTCCTGCACGGCGGCGGATGGGCGATCTGCGACGTCGAGACCCATCACGAGCTGGCCTGCCAACTCGCCGCCGACACCGGCCGTCTCGTCGCGTCGGTCGAGTACCGCCTCGCGCCCGAGCATCCCTACCCGGCGCCGTTGGACGACACCCGCACCGCTGCCCGCTGGCTGGCGTCGCAACCCGGGGCCGACGCCGGCATCGTCGTGGCCGGCGACAGCTCGGGCGGCAACCTGGCCGCCGCCCTCGCGCTGGCCTCGGCCCAGGACCCGAGCCTGCCCCGCGTCGTGCTGCAGGTACTGCTCTATCCCGTCCTCGACGACGACCTCACCTCGGACACGTACCAAGCCTTCGCCGGCGGACGCTTCGGCCTGAGCGAGGAGCAGATGCGCTGGTACTGGCAGTGCTACGCGCCGGCCGCCGGCACCCGCCGCGACCCGCTGGCCGTCCCGGCCCGGGCGGCCAGTCTGGACGGCGTGGCGCCGGCCTTCATCGCGGTCGGCGAGTTCGATCCGCTGCTGTCCGAGGCGCGGGCCTACGCGGCGGCGCTGCGCGCGGCCGGCGTGCCCACGACGCTGCGGGAGTACCGCGGCGGGTTCCACGGTTTCTACAGCTTCCGCGGTGTCCTGGACATCGCGGCAGACGCGGCGGCTGACGTCGCGACAGCGATCACATCAGCATGACGTCGCGAAGCGATCACATCAGCATGACGTCGCGACAGCGATCAAATCAGAAGGAGGACCGACCCTGATGGCCGGAAACGCAGTGCTCGTCGTGCAGGTCGAGATCGACCCGGTCGACGAGGAGGAGTTCAACCGCTGGTACGACGAGGAGCACATCCCCGAGAAGCTCGAGGAGCCAGGCTTCATCAGCGTCCGCCGCTTCAAGATCAGTGACGGGGCGTGCAAGTACCTGGTCCTGTACGAGCTGGAGAACGCCGCCGACGCGACCAAGCCGGCTTACATGCGCAAGGAGCCGACCGAGTGGGGCAAGTCGATCATGGCGCGTTGGAAGGACTGGAACCGCAACGTGTGGATCGACGTCAAGTCGCTGTAGCGCTTGCATGACAAAAGAGCGGCCGGGCACCTTTGCCCCGGCCGCTCTTGTCGTTCACTCCGGTCAGCCGGCGGCGACCTGCTGGCCGATCACGTAGGCCATCGCCATGCCGGCGGCCAGCGTCGAGCCGGCCCCGGGGTAGCCCGGGCCGAAGATGCTGGCCGCCACGTTGCCGCACGCGTACAGCCCCGGCAGCGGCTTCTCCTGGGCGTCCACAACGCGCCCGTTGACGTCGACGATCGGGCCGCCCTTGGTGCCGATGCAGCCGAACTGCAGCTCGACGGCGTAGTAGGGGCCGTCGGTCAGCGGACCGAGGTTGCGATGCGGCTCGTGCTTCTTGTCGCCGCGGTAACGGTCATAGGTCGTCTCACCGCGGTGGAACTCGGGGTCCTCGCCGCGGGCGGCGTCGGCGTTGAACCGCTCCAGCTGCGCGGCGAAGCCGGCCTCGTCGATGCCCAGCGCGCGGGCCAGTTCCGGCAGCGTGCCGGCGGTGTGCACCCAGTCCGGCTTCGGGCCGTCCGGGGTCAGCGTTCCAACCGAGTACGACGCGCGATAGTGCTGGTCGAAGATCAACCAGCACGGCACGTTCTCGTATTCGTAGGAGACCGGGTCGAAATGCGCCATCGCCTTGACGAAGTCGTTGTAGTTCATCGCCTCGTTGACGAAGCGCTTGCCGGCCCGGTTCACCACCAGGCTGCCCGGCAGGGTGCGGATGCCGCTGGTGGTCCGATGCAGGGGCCGGCCGTCGTAGGTGTCGCCCACTACGTCGAGCATCGGACCCCACCACGCCTCGGTCATGTTGCCGAGCGCGGCCCCGACCGTCATCGCCATCCGCAGGCCGTCGCCTTCGTTGGACGGTGGGCTGCCCGGAGCGATCATGGGCACGCCCAGGAAGCGCTGGACGTACTTCTCGTTCCACTCGAAACCGCCGCTGGCCAGCACGACGCCGTGCCGGGCGGTGTACTCGGTGCTGCCACCGGTGGCCCCTTCGGCGCCAGCTCGCACCCCGACGATGCGACCGCCGGACTCGATCAGCTCCTGGGCCGGCGTCGACTTGAACACCTGGACGCCGTGTCGCAGGCAGGCCTCCAGCAGCTCGCCGACCAGCGCGGCGCCCATCCCGGTGATGTGGTTCTTGGTGCGGTCCGCGATCAACGCCCAGTTCCACCGGTCCAGGGTGTCCATGCCCCACTCGTCCAGCTCGTGCTTGGTGATCGGCACCGTGCTGTGCGTCGGGCGCATGTCGGTCCGGACGTCGCCCAGACGGGTCGAGTCGTAGAGCCCGACCTGGATCGTCCGACCGCCGGAGCGCGCGCCGGCCAGCGCGGGCTGGTAGTCCGGGTGCTCCATGTTGGGCGTGAACTCCAGGCCGGTCTCGGTCTCGAGGAAGTCCAGCATCGGGTTGATGGTGTCGACGAAGCGGACCAGTAGGTCGTCCTCGACCCTGCCCAAGGTGACCCGGCGCAGGTAGGTCAGGGCGTCCTCGCGATCGTCCTGGCCGCCGGCCTTGTCGGCGTACTTGTTGGACGGGGCCCAGATCGAGCCGCCGGAGACGACGCTGGTCCCACCGAACACGGGGGCCTTCTCCAGCACGGCGACCGACTCGCCGTTCACCGCCGCGGACAGTGCGGCCATCAGGCCACTCGCGCCGGAACCGACGACCACCACATCAAATTCAGTACTCATGAACGTGCCTTTCGCCAGACGGGTCGTGCTGTGGGCTTGAGTGGTCAGGGGGCGGGGACAACGGCGTGCGCCGCGTCGACCGCGAAGTGACAGGCCGCCTCGTGCACCTTCTGCGCTGCGATGCTCTGCGGGTCGGTGGTATGGCAGATCTCGCGGTCGGGCCGGTGCAGCGGGCCGACCGGGCACCGCGGGCTGAGCCGGCAGCCGGTGGGAGGCCGGCGCGGATCGGGTAGGTCACCGGCCAGCGGCGCGGTCGTGCGCGGGGCGTGCAGCCGCGGGACGCTGTCGATCAGCCCGGTCGTATAAGGGTGTTGGGGCCGTGCGAACAGGTCCTCGGTCCGCGCCGTCTCGACGATCCGCCCGAGGTACATGACCGACACCGTGTCGCTCATGTACCGCACGGTGGACAGATCGTGCGAGATGAAGACGTACGAGACGTTCATCTCGCGCTGCAGGTCGCGCAGCAGGTTCAGCACCGAGCCCTGCACCGAGACGTCCAGCGCAGAGGTGACCTCGTCCAGCACGATCACCCCGGGGTTCACTGCCAGCGCCCGCGCGATGGCGATGCGTTGCCGCTGCCCGCCGGACAGCTGGTGCGGGTAACGCCCCAGCACCGTCGCCGGTAGCCCGACCAGCTCCGCCATCTCAGCCGGAGCGCGCCGCGGGCGGCTCCCGTCGGCCCGCGCCGCCGCCTCCTTGAGGATCGCCTGGATCGACATCCGCGGATTCAGCGACGCGTACGGATCCTGGAACACCATCTGGACGCGGCGGCGGAACTCGGGGCGGTTGCGTACCCGGTTCGCGGTGACGTCCACTCCGTCGAGCAGGATCCGTCCACCCGAGGTGGGGACGAGCCCGACCACCGCCCGAGCGACCGTCGACTTGCCGCAGCCCGACTCCCCGACCAACCCGACCGTCGCCCCGGCCGGCACCGCGAGATCGATCCCGTCGACCGCCGTCATCAGGTTGCGCCCGCGGCCGTAGCGCACGCTCAGGCCGTGCAGTTCCAGCTTCATGACGCCTCACCCGCCGCGACCGAGGCGTGCGCCGGAAGCTCGGCGCTCGGTTCACCTGTAGCCACCCAGCACGCGACCCGGTGACGGTCGGTCTGCAGTAGCAGCGGTGGCCGCTCGATCGAGCAGCGTTCCACGGCCAGCGCGCAGCGGGTGTGGAAAGCGCAGCCGGCCGGGACGCTGTGCACGTCCGGCATCTGGCCCGGGATCGAGACCAGCGGTTCGGCGCGCGGCTGGGACATGTCCGGGACGGCGCCCAGCAGGGCCTGGGTGTACGGGTGCAGGGCCTGCGTCTTGAGCTGCTCGGCTGTCATCTCCTCCACGACCCGCCCGGCGTACATGACGAGCACGCGATCGCAGTTCTGCGCGATGAGGGCGAGGTTGTGCGAGATGAGGATGACCGCGGTGCCATGCTCGGCGTTGATGCCGGCCAGCAAATCCATGATCTGCGCCTGGACGGTGACGTCCAGCGCGGTCGTGGGTTCGTCGGCGATGAGCACGCTGGGCTCGTTCATCAGCCCCATCGCGATGAGCACGCGCTGGCGCTGACCGCCGGAGAGCTCGTGCGGGTAGCGCTCCAGTTGGCGTTCCGGCGTCGGGAGGTTGACTTCGCGCAGCCGCCGGCGAGCCGCGAGCACCGCCTCGGCCTTGGACAGCCCACGGTGGTGACGCGCGCCCTCGATCAGCTGGTTGCGGATCTTCATCGCGGGGTTGAGCGAGGACATCGGGTCCTGGAACACGACCGCCAGCGACGTCCCGAGCGTCCGGTCGACGTCCTTGAGCGGGACGCGCTGCAGATCCTTGCCGTTCAGCGCGATCCGGCCGCCGACCTGGCCCGGGTGCGGGATGAGCTGCGCGATGGCCATGGCGGTCAGCGACTTGCCGCTGCCGGACTCGCCGACGATGCCGATCATCTCCCCGGGGGCGAGGTCGAGCGCGACGCCCCGCACGATCGGCTCGCGCCGCTTGTCGATCGGGAAGGAGACGGTGAGGTCGTTGACCTCCAGCACGTTGGCCGCGTCCGACTCGTGCGGATCGTCGGCCCGCTCGGTGTCGGCATCGCAGGTCGAGCGCGGCGACGTCCCGCCGCCGGCGTTGGCCCACAGGACCGGGTTGCTCGCGCGAGCCAGCGCCTCGCCGACGAACCCGAACGCCAGTGCGGCCAGGGCGATCGCGACGCCGGGTCCGATCGCCGCGAACGGGGTCAGGTAGAAGCTCCCGACGCCCGTGGTGAGCATCCGTCCCCAGTCGATGGAGGGCAGCTGGACGCCGAGGCCGAGGAAGCTCAGGCCGGCCATGGTGACGACCGAGGCCGCGATGGAGACCGTGGTGGCGATGGCCAGCGAGTCGGCGATGTTCGGTAGGACGTGACGGACCAGGAGCCGCATCCGCCCGACGCCGACGACGCGGGCGGCCGAAATGAACTCACGGTCGCGGATGGCGAGCGTCAGCGAGCTGGCCACCCGTCCGAACGAGAACGAGAGACCGACGCCCACCCCGACCACCGCGCTGGTCTTGCCGGGGTTCAGCACCGCGGCGAACGCGATGGCGATGAGCAGGCTGGGGAAGGCGATCAAGGTGTCCAGCCCGCGTAGCGCGATCATTCGCAGGCGCTGCGGGAGCAGCGCGGCGCCGGCCCCGAGCGGGATGCCGACCAGGATCGCGATCGCGGTGGCACCGAGCGCCATCTCCATGGTGAGCCGGGTCGCCACCAGCAGTTGGTAGAAGATGTCGTGCCCGAGCCGGTCGGTGCCCAGCCAATGCTTGCCACTCGGGCCCTTGTCACCCTGCAGGACGTTGAAGGCCTTGGCCCGCTTGCCCCAGATGATCGGGGCGAAGATCGAGTCGAGCAGGATCAGCAGGACACCGCACGAGCCGGCGATGCCACTGGGGCTGCGGAAGAAGGCTCTGATCATGTCAGCGACTGATCTGTCGTGGGTCGAGGGAGGCGAGCAGGAAGTCGACCACCGCGTTGGCGGCGACGACGGCGACACCGAGCACCAGCACCATCCCTTGGATCACGGGGTAGTCGCGCGAGAGCACCGAGTTGACCAGCGTGGTGCCCAGGCCGCGGCGGGCGAACACCGCCTCGACGATCACGGTGCCGGCGATGAGGTCGGCGAACAGCAGGCCACCGATGGTGAGCGCCGCCGTCACCACGTTGGGCAGCACGTGGCGCAGGTACAGCGTGCGGGTGGGCAGGCGCTTGCTGCGCGCGGTGCGGATGTAGTCGGTGGACAGCGCCGAGAGCGTCTCGACCCGGACCAGGCGCAGCAGGATCGCGATCGGTCGCAGGCTGATCGCGACGACAGGGAGTACCAGCGCGGTCAGACCGCCGGTGCCGCCGACCGGGAAGATCTTCAGCTGCAGGGCGAAGAAGTACGCCAACAGGGTGGCCACCAGCAGTTCGGGCAGGGCGCCGATGACGCTGGCGATCGCGGTGAACCAGTTCTCGACCTGGCGGTGCCTCTGGTCGCGGGTGAGCGCGCCCAGCACGATGCCGCCCGGAATGCTGATCAGCAGCACCACCAGCAGCGCTGCGCCGGCGACCTGCAGGGACGCGCCTGCGTTCTGCTTCAAGATGCGCGTCACGGGGTCCTGGGTCACGAAGGACGTGCCGAGGTTGCCGTGGAACAGGTTGCTCCAGTAATGCCCGTACTGGGTGAGGAAGGACTGGTCCAGCCCGAGGCGATGGTCGATCGCCATCTGCTCGGCGCGGGTCGAGGAGGTGCCGCCGATGATGATGCCGGGATCGCCCGGGATGAGCCGCACCAGCGAGAAGGTCACCGTCGCCAGCAGGATCAGGATGACGACGACGCTGATGATCCGTCGCCGCAGGAAGCTGAGCCACGGGCTGGAGAGCAAGCCCGCGACGCGTCCTGCTTCGGTGCGTCCTTCGGGGACCAGCGTGGCGGTCGTCAGCGCCATGAGGTGACCCTCCGGATCGCGGTCAGCGTAGACATCGTAAGTATACTGACAATTTTTTGGGCTAGACACAAGGATGAGTTGGGGGTCGCTGTGAACGAGCGGTCTTGGGTAGGAAAAGTCGCGCTCGTGACCGGTGCCAGCCGCGGAATCGGACGGGCGCTGGCGCTGTCGGCGGCCGGTCTCGGTGCCGACGTGGTGATCACCGCGCGCTCGCTCAACCGTTCGCCCGGCGCCGTCTCATTGGCCGACACCGCGGCGGCAGTGCGTGCCCTGGGCCGTGAGTGCGAGCCGGTGGCGGCCGACCTGTCGGCGCCGGGCGGGGTGGCCACGGTGGCCGCGGCCGCCCTGGCCCGTTTCGGCCACGTCGATCTGCTGGTCAACAACGCGGCGGTGCTGACGCCGGAGGTCTACGAGTCGTTCTGGGACATGAGCGAGGCGAGCTGGCGGTATCAGATCGAGCTGAACCTGACGACGTACTGGTTGATGATGAAGGCGATCGCGCCGGGAATGCGGGATGCCGGAGGCGGGACGATCGTGAACATGACGTCCGGCGCCACCGGATATCCGCTGGCCGACGGGATCGTCGAGCAGGACGCCGTACTGGGCGCGGCCTACCCGGCCAGCAAGGAAGCGGTGACGCGGCTGAGCAAGGACCTCGCGCCGGAGTTGGCGGCGGCGGGTATCGCTGTCCTGGCGCTGCATCCGGGCGTAACCCGGACCGAGAGCAACGTCGAGCACACCACCGCGCACGGCTTCAACGTCGAGCGTTCGCACGGGGTGGAGGTGCCGGTCGCGGCGTTCGAGGCGATCCTGCGGGGCGACCCGATGGCCTACACCGGCGAGGTGATCTACGCGCCCGCCTTCGTCGAAACTCTGGTGCCTGCCGTCGTCGAGCGCTAACCTCCGACCAATAGTAAGTACACTGATCAATCGGTGATCTGTGTGCTACGCGTGCTGGAGAGGACTGCCGTGCTGGAATTCCTGGTCACCACCGAGCTTCGTCCCGTCACCGGGATCGACGCCGTCGAGTTGAAGCGGCTCTATGTGTTGGAGCGGCAACGCGGCTTCGACCTGTTCGCCTCGGGCGCCATCAAGCAGATCTGGCGGATCCCGGGTGCGCCGTTCCGGACCGTCTCGATCCGGGTCGCCCCCGACGTCGCGACGCTGCAGGCCGATCTGGAGTCCCTGCCCCTGTTCGACTGGCTGGTCATCGAGGTCACCGCGCTGACACCGCATCCCGTGATGGAAGGCGTCGGCGTCCCCGACTGACCCCGATGATTCCCACGGCGGCGGAGTTGGCGGCGCGCAGTCTGGCCGAGCTTGTCTCGCTGCGCGGCCGGACCGCCGTCGTCACCGGCGGGGCGGCCGGGATCGGGCTCGGGATCGCGCTGCGCCTGGCCGAGGCCGGGGCGTCGGTCGTGCTGGCCGATGTCACGGACACCTCGGCCGGGGTGGCGAAGATCGCGGCCCTCGGATGCGGGACGGCGGTGGGACATCGGCTGGACGTCACCGACTCGGCGGCCGTCACGGCCACCGTGCGCTTCGCAGTGGAGTCGTTCGGCTCGCTCGACATCTGGGTCAACAACGCCGGGATCTATCCGGTTGCCGCGGCGCTCGAGACTACCGACGAGCAGTGGGACGCGGTGCACGGCATCAACCTGCGCGGGGCGTTCATCGGTGCTCGGGAGTCGGGACGGGAGATGGTCCGGGCCGGGCGCGGAGGCGTCATCATCAACGTCATCTCGATCGCGGCGTTCCGCGCCGCGGGGCTGATGCACTACGTCGCGTCCAAGCACGGGCTGAACGGGCTGACCAAGAGTCTGGCGGTCGAGCTCGGGCCGCACGGTGTCCGGGTGCTCAGCGTGGCGCCGGGCATGATCCAGACCCCGGGCATGGTGGTGCGGACGCAGGACCTGGGCGACGTCGACATCCACGCCTCGGTCGCCGCTGGGCTGCCGCTGCGCCGCATCGGCGATCCGGACGACATCGCGCGGGTGGTGCTGTTCTGCGCGTCCGAGATGGCGGCGTACATGACGGGCAGCGCCGTGATCGTCGACGGCGGGGACCTCGCCTGAGCCGCCCCGAGCCGGGCGTGGGGTTCCGCACGCTGGTGGTCGGCTTCGGCGGGACCGACGCCTCGTGGCGGGCCCTCGCGTATGCGGTCGGGTTGGCCCGCAGCCACGGCGGTGTGTGTCGCCTGGTGGTGGTGTCGGCGGTCCGGACCGCGGAGCGCTTCGGGCTCTGGAGTGAGTTGGTGCCGCTGGCACGCGCGGCCAACGAGCAGGAGATGGCCGATCGCCGGGCTGCCCTGGACGCCGTACTCGGCGATGCCAACCTCGGCTGGGAGCTGCGCGCCGTCGTCGGCGAGCCGTACCCGATCATTGCCCGCATCGCTCGCGAGCGCCACGCCGACGGGATCGTGATCGGTCGGCCGGCACCGGCCCGGTGGCGGCATCCGGCGCGGCAGCCGGTAGCCACGCGGCTGCTGCGACGGGCGTCCTGCCCGGTCATCATCGTCCCCTGAGTCAGCAGCGCTTACCAGGAACCTCGGTGCTCGGGCACGTGCCGGATCAGGGGCAGGACGAGCAGGACGATCACGGCGAAGGTGGCGAACGACCAGGACAGCGTGGTGGCCGGATCGCCGCTGCGGGCGGCGACCGCGGTGCTCACCGACACTGCGGTGATGCCCCCGATCTGCCGGAACATGCCGCGCAGCCCGGCGATCGCCGCGGCGTTGTCCGGAGCCAGCTGCAGGGCCGCGTTGTTGGAGGACGGTGCCGAGATGCCGATCCCGATGCCGGTGAACGTCGCGCCGGTCGCGATCCAGGCGTAGGAGGTGAGCACCGGGCCGCTCAGCGGCATGAGCAGGAGGCCGGTCGCGATCACGATGTAGCCGATCACCATGGGCCGTCGGACGCCGGTGCGGCGCAGCAGGCTCACCGCGAGTATCGAGGCGAGGACCATGCCGATCGAGCGGGCCACCAGCATCGTGCTGGAGGACAACGGGCTGATGTGCAGCCGATCCTGGGCGTACACCGGGACGAGGGCACTGAAGCCGGCCGCTGCGCTCCCGAACACGACATTGATGATGTTCATGACGCCGAACACCGGGCCGGTCAGCAGGCGTAGCGGGATGAACGGCGCAGGGGCGCGACGGGAGTGCCGCACGAACAGGGCGGCCGCCGTCACGCTGAGCACGATCGGGCCGATGAACCGCGGGTCGGACGGTTCGTGGCGGGCGTCGCCGAGGAAGGTGATGCCGAGCATGCCGCTGAGCAGGGTGAGCCCCATCAGGGCGACGCCGCGGACGTCGAATCGTTCCGTGCGGTGCGGGAGATGGGACGGGATGAGGACGGCGCCGCCGATGACGAGCGCGATACCGATCGGGACGTTCACCAGGAAGATGCCGCGCCAGGACCAGTAGTCGACGAACACGCCGCCGAGGACAGGGCCGACGATGCCCCCGATCGGGAAGATGCTGGTGAACAGGCCCAACGCCTTGTCCCGACCAGCCCCCCAGAGGTCGGTCACGATCCCGGTGGCGGCGGGCATGAAGGCGCCGCCGCCGATCGACTGCAGGGCTCGCAGCGCCACCAGCTCGTAGATGTTGCCGGCCAGACCGCAGCACAGCGAGGCGAGGGTGAAGAGGGCGACCGCGCCGAGGAAGACCCGCTTGCGGCCGTACTGCTCACTGACTTTGCCGGCGACGGGCATGGTGAGCAGCTGGCCGAGCGCGTAGGCGGTGATCGTCCAGCCGCCCCAGTCCAGCTGGGTGTGCAGGTCATGCTGCAGCGTCGGCAGCGCGGTCGCGACGATCGTCTGGTCGATCGAGGCCATGAACAACGCTGCTGACACGACGACGAACACCGCGCGCCGACGGGCCGAGGGTGGCCAACCGCGATCGGGGGTCGGGTCGGCTGTTGTATCCAGTGGTGCTGTCGCATCCAGCGGTGGAGTGAGCACCGAAGGGATCGGCACCTCGGGATCCACGAACGCTCCTTGTATTGGGGGACGACAGCGTTGGCGACCGAAATACCGTCCGTATACGGATCAGTTTGCCGAAGTATCGCACACGGGTCCTGAGACGCTGTGTCCCACCGTCCACATCGATCTCGTGGCCGATGACAACCCGCCGGGAAGGACCCGTTCGCGGCAGGCTAGCAAGCGCTTGATCGAACGGGTTGCGGCGAGGAGACTTGGGCTCTGTAACGATCTCGGTCAGGAGGGGTCATGACGACGACGTCGCGCATCTCGATGGATCCGGCCCGGCCGGCGGCCGACCTCAGCGCGGTGGAGCAGCTTGCCTGCGCCCTGCGCCTGCTCGCGGAGTTGAACTACAACGAGAACTTCGCCGGGCACATCACCTGGCAACTGCCGGGAACGGCCACCCTGCTCGTCAATCCGTGGGGGCTGTGGTGGAACGAGGTCACCGCCAGCCTGATCAGTGTGGTCGACCTCGACGGTGAGGTCGTCGAGGGGGCCCCGCCGACCGAGGCGATCTTCATCCACACCGAGCTGCACCGCAACCGCCCGGACGCGCGCGTGGTGATCCACAACCATCCGCCGTACGGCACGCTGCTGGCCTCGCTCGGACTGTTGCCGGCGATCTCGCATCAGGCAGGCTGCTTGTTCCTCGACGACCTGCGCCTCGTGGACGAGTATCGGGGCGCCGTCAATGACGAGACGTCGGGGCAGGCACTCGCCGACGACATCGGAGCCGCGACGGGCGTGGTGATGGTCAACCATGGTGTCCTCGTGACCGGCGCCGACATGGCCGAGGCGGTGTACCGGGCAATCACCTTCGAGCGCATGTGCGAGATGACCTACCAGCAGATGCAGCTGGGCGTGAAGCCACGCGAGATTGCGCGTGATATCGCCGAGCCGGTGAAGGGCTGGCTGCTCGAGAAGGGTGCGGCCGCGTACTTCGACGGTGCGGTTCGCCTGCTGCTGGAGCGTGCTCCGGATGTGCTGAGCTAGGCGCTCGGCCGCGCGCCGAAGCACACCGACTGCTCGACGTCGTAGATCCGCACGTCGTTCGCCGCGCTTCGGAGATCGTCCGGTTGGTGCGGTGCCCAGGCGATGGTGGCGGTTGCGGGCGCCCAGACCGCCGACAGCTGCCCTTGGTCAGGCGAGGATGCCGAAGGTTCCCACCAGGTCGGCAGTGGCGACGACGTGCCCGGTCATCGCGTTTCGGACCTGGGCGTCTGTTGGCGGGAGCAGGAACGTCAGGTGCGTGTCGATCGCGAACAGCGTGAAGACGTAGTGGTGCAAGGAGCCTGGGGGAGGGCACGGCGGGAGCCACAGCGGAAGTAAGAAGCTATCGAGTCCTTGCCGCGATCCAGCCGGCGCGGTTCCGGACGCGGATCCGTGGTCCGTGGTCGGGATCGCGGTCACGACCCAGTGGCTGATCGTTCCGGTCGCGCCTTGGGGGTCGGTGACCAGCAGGGCCAGTTCGTGCGCACCGCTCGGCACGCCGCTCCACTGCAGTGCCGGGGGGTTTCCTAGACCAAGGCCGAGGCATGTGCTTGCGAGCGGAAGGGGCCCGCCGTTGACGAACTGCGAACTGCCCAGGGTCAGCTGAGACCCGTCGGCGGTCTGCGCGGGCGGAGCGGCCGAGGCGGGTCCCGTCCCGGCGATCATGATCGAGAGAGCTATGCCGATGGCGAGCCGGCCTGCGAGGCCGAGCCGGCGTCGATGGTTCGCAAGTGCGGTGACGGCGCTGAGCCTCATGTCAGTTCCCCACGCCTGCGTGTGTCAGGGCGCCGACGATCGTTGCGTTGATCAGCCCACTAGATGTGAGGCACACCGACGTATCCGGAGCGCCGAAGTCAACGACTCCTGCAACGGTCTGCCCGGAGAACAGCGTGGTCTCGAAGATGGCCGACGTGGGTTCACCCGGCGCGGGGTTCACGGCGCGCAGAACCAAGCTGGGCACGACGCTGCCGGTTATGGTCGTCACTCCACCGACGCTCGTGGCATCGAACTTGACGATGGTCTGCTTGCCGTTGTTCCAGCGCGTGAAGTCGTAGCCCGTAGCGGCAGCGACGAGGCAGGACCCGCTGCCGGCGGGAGCAGGCTCCTGGTAGTCGCGACCGTTGATCGTGATAACTCGTCCGGCCGTGATCAGTCCGCCGCTCGCCGCTCCAGTGCCGGTGTAGAAGCAGCCGGAAAGTTGGCCGGAGTAGGAGTAGCTGAACTGCCTGTTGCTGAGGGTCAGCCCGGGGTTCACGGTCACGTTCGCGCTGACCTCGCATCCGCCCGCGACCGCGCCCAGGCCTGCTGCGTGGGCCGGCCCGGCTGCGGCCGCCAACTGAATCGCCGC